>JBLHIW010000057.1:0-15228 GCA_047618055.1 Paraglaciecola sp.
AACTAAATTACTCGGCGTTGGAGGTTATCTGGCTATCCGAGAAACAGGCTATGCAGGGCACCCAAAATTTGAGGTCTGAATTGGAACAAGCCAAGCTTGATCTGGAAATTGCCCGACGAGCCTCTGATCTCAGCCGTATGTCCGAACTGCAATATGGTCGGATCCCTGAATTGGAAAGCAAACTTGAGCTGGCCACCGAATCTGAATCAATAGAAGAAACCCAATTACTTAAAAACAAAGTGACTGAGAACGAGATTGCCGATGTGTTATCTCGCTGGACCGGCATACCGGTATCCAAGATGCTCGAAGGCGAAAAAGAAAAGTTGCTTAGTATGGAAGCTGAGCTACACAAGCGGGTTATAGGGCAGGCTGAAGCAGTCAATACTGTCTCTAATGCCATAAGACGGGCCCGTGCAGGGTTATCTGATCCCGATCGTCCCATTGGATCCTTTTTGTTTTTGGGGCCAACTGGCGTTGGCAAAACTGAACTGTGTAAAACCCTGGCTGGTTTCTTGTTTGATACTGAAGCTGCGATGGTGCGGATCGATATGTCTGAATTTATGGAAAAACATTCGGTGTCCCGATTGGTAGGTGCGCCTCCGGGGTATGTGGGTTACGAGGAAGGTGGCTACCTGACTGAGGCGGTGCGCAGAAAACCGTATTCGGTGATTTTGTTAGATGAAGTAGAGAAAGCCCATCCGGATGTGTTTAACATTCTGTTGCAAGTGCTTGATGATGGACGCTTAACGGATGGCCAGGGCCGGACTGTCGATTTTAAAAACACGGTGATCATTATGACCTCGAATTTAGGCTCAGATATTATCCAGGAAGTGAGTGGACAGGATAACTACCAAAACATGAAATCTTTGGTTATGGGCGTGGTAGGTGATCATTTTAGGCCTGAATTTCTGAATCGTGTGGATGACATTGTTGTTTTCCATCCATTGGGTTTGGCGCAAATAAAATCCATTGCCGAGGTGCAACTCATGTCCCTGCGCCAGCGATTGGCAGATAAAGGCTTTGGTTTGGAGCTCAGTGAGGCCGCACTGGATAGGTTGGCAGAGGCGGGTTTTGATCCAGTTTACGGTGCAAGGCCGTTAAAAAGGGCAATTCAGACGGAAATTGAGAATCCGCTGGCACAAAAAATTCTGTCGGGCAATATGCTGCCTGACAGCACTGTTCGTATTGATGCAGACGAGACAGGACTGACCATTAATTAAACTGCAAACTCAGCAATGCCCGACCTTTTAGGGCGTTTCGGGCAATATGCTGCGATTTTATTCTTTTTGCATCAGGCAAAAACTGAAGCAGTTTGCGCCTGGTGAAAAACAACCGCCCTGGAGCAATTATCCCAATACTGGTCGGCTCAGGTACGTCGGTGGTTTGAAATGCCAAAATGTCTAATCCGCCCGGGTAGGGCGGTTTGAGGAGTAGGGGTTTACCCCCTGTTATATTTCGAAAAGCCTGAGGAAAGAGCTATCTATCACATACGGCACCGCTCTAGGGAAACCTATTGGCATATAGGCCAGTAATTTATGACCGTATCTTTGCTATTGATTTTTTATGGGTAATTCGGTGGTGTTCTTAACCTGTTTTAAAGCGAAAGTTGAACTAAGGTGATCGACTAAGGGCAAGCTGGTGAGTTTGGTTTTCAGTAAATGTTCATATTCTTCAATGTTTTCTACAATCACTTTCAACAAATAGTCTTTTTCACCGCTGGTAGTATGGCACTCGACAATCTCGACAATATCCTGCACGGCGCGCTCAAAATCATTGAGTGAGTCACCGTCATGATTTTTTAGGGTCACGTAGATAAATACCGACACACCCAGGTTGAGTTTTTTATTGTCGAGTAAGGTGACTTTCTGCAGGATCACTTTATCCGCTTCCATGCGCTTTACCCTGCGCCAGCAAGGCGTGTGAGACAAACCTACTTGTTGGCTTAATTCCGCCATGGAAACCGTGGCATCTCTTTGTAATACCCTCAGTATTTCACGGTCAAATTTGTCTAATTTCATCGGGTAGGTACCACTCTAATGGTTCGTGTATCATTTTGCCGCTAGCATGCTTAATAAAAGTATCTTTTTCAAGGACATTTACTAGGATATTTATCCTATTGAGCTCATCCCTACGTTGAGTAAATTGCGCGATAAAACTATCGAGTGGAAAACTAGCAAGGCATGTCCTCTGTATGCTGAGCTACTATAAGCAGAGATAATAATGATGATTTCCTACAGAGAATACAAATGTCCATTTTTGAACATAAAGAATTTGACCAGCATGAACATGTGGCTTTTTGTCATGATCAAGCATCTGGTTTAAAAGCCATTATCGCTGTGCATAATACCAATCTCGGTCCGTCACTGGGAGGGTGCAGGATGTGGCCTTATGTCTCAGATGAAGACGCACTCAATGACGTACTCAGATTATCCAAAGGTATGACGTACAAGGCTGCCATGGCTGATTTGCCTCAGGGGGGCGGCAAAGCGGTCATCATTGGCGACCCACGAAGCCAAAAGACGCCCCAGATGATGGCGGCGATGGGGGCATTTGTTGACAGCCTTGGGGGGAAGTATATCAGCGCCGAAGACTCGGGTATGTCAGTTGATGATCTTAAGTTAATGGCCAGGCAATCGGATTATATTGCCGGCATAGACGCTAAATTCCACGTTAACGGTGGCATACCCGACGGAAACCCTGCTCCCTCAACGGCTTTTGGTGTGTTTGTCGGTCTGCAAGCGACCGTTAAATATTTGCTTAAACGAGATTTACAGGGGGTGAAGGTTGCGATACAAGGTTTAGGGCACGTAGGGTATCGCTTAGCGGAGCATCTACATAAACACGGTGCCAGTTTGTATGTTACCGATATTTACCCTGAGAGTCTGGAGAAGGCAAGTGAAGCGTTTGGTGCGGTGGTGGTCGCACCGGATGAAATATTTGATCTGGATGTGGATGTGTTTGCCCCCTGTGCCATGGGCGCGGCAATTAACGGCCATTCTGTCAATCAGCTAAAAGCAAAAATTATAGCAGGAGCAGCCAATAACCAGTTAGCGGATGAAAGTTATGGTGGCTTGTTGGCAGATAAAGGCATTCTATATGCCCCAGACTATGTCATTAATGCCGGCGGAATAATTGATATTTATCACCAGAAGCAAGCCAGTTCAGCTGAAGCGATGCGCAGGCACATTGAAAAAATTGGCGATACCTTAGTCGAGATATACGACAGAGCCACAGAGCTGGGTTTACCGACTAATATCGTCGCTAATCAGATTGCAGAAGAAAGGTTTGGAAAAGTAAAGAATTAAGGGTAATTGTTACTAAAGCGGCTTGCATATTAAATTGGCTTTGGTCATAATGCGCGCCGCTTGGTAATTCCGGTTTTAAACCCTGAATTGTCGGCACTCTCAATGGTGGTCCTTTGGTCCCTCCGCAATGATAGTTTGTGAACTCGGTCAGACCTGGAAGGGAGCAGCCGTAACAGACGACTCATGTGCCGGAATGTGGCTGAAGGATCGCCACCCAATCCAACATGGTTAATCCTGCTTGTGTCCTTTGTTGACCGCTTTTTTATTATTTAAATATTCCATAGACTGGGCAACGGCATTCACTGCATTTATTTCCATTTGCTGCTTTTCATCTTCCGGCAAATAAAACGACATGTCCACATCGAAGCGTATATATCGGGGTGGATTTTGATTCAAGGCCAGGCAGCACAGATCCGCAATATAATCTTCGGATTTCGACTTAATTAAGTTCAACTTCTCAATTCTTTCTAATATCAGATGTTCGTAGTAGTTGTGAATGTCATCGTCTAGCTTCATAAAATGCCTATTCGTTTATACCCGTTTCCCTTGTAGCTGCAGCGTTGTTGGCTGCTATCTCATCAACTTAGTCTGTCTACGCTCATGGGGCTGCGTTGCTTGACCATCTAGCAGCAAATTCAGTGGCTTTGAGTATATATCGTGAAAAAATCATGGTCACTATAGCTGATGTGCCAGAAAATCCACACAAAATTGCTCCTTCACCTGGGATCTTAAAAACCCAAAAAACACCTTGACCCCTTTGGCTTAAATTGCATTTCCCCCTGCTCAATATCTTGGCTTGCCATTTAATGGAGATCTTGTGATCCTTTATACAAAAATAATAGTAGTTTTTTTAAGCCTGGTGACTGAACTAGGTTTTGCGCGGCACTTGCCTCTATTTTGCAGTAGTAGGAGATGGAGCACTTCACGTTAACGTCAAGAGCTGCGCAGTGTGTAAGCTCAATGTTGTTAGAAAATGTTACGGTAAAGTGTAAACAAAAAACGTTGCGGGTAGAACAAATTACACATAAAAAAAATTGAACTTCTGCGTAACTGCCCATACGCCAGTTGACCCGTGGTGTGTGTTATGTATATTATCCACGCCGAGGTTCACTACCTTACTTAATATAAGAAGTCGCATAAAGCGACACAACACACACTAAAACGAGTGGTCCGGGAGACATACATGTTTACAAATTCAAAGTTGGCGAAGTCAATTCGCCTGGCTATGGCCTTTGGTGCTGTTTCAGCACTAACCGCAACAAGCGCAATTGCACAAGAAAAAGCTGATGCTAAAGCAGAAGCCGGTATTGAAAAGATTTCTGTAACAGGTTCACGTATCAAACGTACTGATATGGAAAGCTCAAGCCCAGTTCATATCACTAGTTCTGCAGAAATTAAACTTTCAGGTTTTACCCGTATTGAAGACTTGTTAAATAGCTTACCAATGATTGAAGCGGGTCAAACTGCTTTTCGATCTAATGGCGCATCAGGTACATCAACGCTAGATCTTCGTGGTATGGGTGCGAGTCGTACGCTAGTGTTAGTTAATGGTCGTCGTTTACAGCCTGGTGGCGTGTACTCACAATCTCCTGATATTAACCAAATACCTTCTGCATTAGTGAAACGTGTTGAAGTGTTAACCGGTGGTGGCTCATCTACTTACGGTTCAGATGCTGTTGCTGGTGTAGTTAACTTTGTCATGGATAACGACTTTGAAGGTTTTCAATTCACTGCAGGTGCAGCTGGTTATCAACACAATAATGATAATGACTACATCCAAGGCTTAATGGATGAAAAAGGTTTTGACTATCCTTCAGGCAGTAATGGTATTGACGGTAAGTCTTACAACTTCGACGTAACTATGGGCGGCGATTTTGACGGCGATAAGGGTCACGCGACTGTTTATGCTACTTACCGTAAAGATGATGAATTACGTCAAGAAGCACGTGATTATTCTTCTTGTGCATTAAGTGCAGCGGGTACAGGTTGTGGTGGCTCTGGTAATGCTATTGTGCCTAACTTCTACTTAGGTGGCGTTGATAATGGTGCATTTGATTGGGGTAACTGGGATTACTTAACATTAAATCCAGGCAGTAATTTTGAACCTTCAGTAGGTAACCAATATAACTATGCACCGATAAACCATTTTATGCGTCCTGATGAGCGTGTTTCATTAGGTGCCTTTGTTGATTATGAAGTCAATGACCATTTCCGTCCATTTTTAGAAGTAAGCTTCATGAATGACCGTACAGTGGCTCAAATCGCTGAGTCAGGTACATTCTTTGCCGAAACCTATATCTTACCTGTTTCTCAGTTAAACGCTGATCAACAAGGTTATGTTTTCGATAACTTCGGCCTAGGTCCAAATGATGACTTTGCTACTTACATCGGTAAACGTAACGTTGAAGGTGGTCCACGTTCAAGTAATATTACGTCTAATTCGTTTCGTATTGTTACCGGTCTTGAAGGTGTTATCAACGATGACTGGTCTTATGAAACAACGTTCCAATACGGTGCGACTAATTCTACCGCGGCTTATTTAAACGATTTCTTTAAACCTCGTATTGCCACCGCTGTCAATGATGAAGCGTGTGCTGCTGATGCAGATTGTATTCCTTATGATGTATTCACTTACCAAGGCGTCACTAAGGAAGCTGCAGGTTCATTAACCGGTACTGCTGTACTAACGGGTTATACAACTCAAATGGTAATGAGTGGTTTTGTTACCGGCGAATTAGGGTTCTCTCTACCTACTGCTCAAACTCCAATTGCTGTAGTGGCTGGTGCTGAATATCGTGAAGAGAAGTTCGAGCGTATATCAGATGAAGTTTTTGCTAAAGGCTTATTATTGGGTCAAGGTGGCGCCACTAAAAGCATCAATGGTCAGTACGACGTAACTGAAGTATTTGGTGAAGTCAGTATTCCTTTGGTTGAAGGTGCCTCTTTTGCTGACAGTTTAGTACTTGAATTAGGTGGTCGTTATTCTGACTACAGTACATCTGGTGGTGAGCCCACGTATAAGGTTGCTTTAGATTGGGCTGTTACTCAAGACTGGACAGTTCGTGCCAGTATGAACCGTTCAGTTCGTGCACCTAATGTTTCTGAGTTATTCTCTGAGCAATCTGAAGGTTTATGGGGCGGTAGCGACCCATGTGCAGGTGAGACGCCAGAATTTACTGCAGCCCAGTGTGCTAATACCGGTGTAACTGCAGATCAATACGGTAACATTACTGCAAGCCCTGCAAGTCAATACAATGGTCTTTTTGGTGGTAACCCAGAGTTACAACCAGAATCTTCAGACTCTATTGCTTTCGGTATTGTGGCTAACCCAATCGAGAATTTAAACTTCTCTGTTGATTACTGGGATATCACAGTTGAAGATGTTATCGGTTCAGTTGGTGCAGAGCGTACCGTTGAACAATGTGGTTTAACCGGCGATGCTGCTTATTGTGTCAACGTTAATCGTAGTGGTTCAGGTAGTCTGTGGTTAGGTAATACAGGTAACGTTAAAGCAACAAGCATTAACTTATCAAGTATGTCTTTCTCAGGTGTTGATGTTACTGCTAACTATATGATGGAAGCTCTTGGTGGTAATTGGTCATCTAGCTTAGTTGGTACTTATATGACTAAGAAAGAGTTTGAGCCACTTCCTGGTGTTCCAGATGCAACGTTTGATTGTGTTAAAACAATCGACGATGGTTGTTTCGCACAACCAGAATGGCGTCACACAGCTAAACTTTCATACGACATGGATACCTTCTGGACAGCAAGTGTTGTCTGGAGATATTACGGCGAAGTTGCTTACAGCGAATCTGCTGATGAGTTAGTTGCCAAAGATGGCGGTATTAATGCACAAAGTTATATCGATTTAAAAGCTTCGTTTGATGTTAACGACAATGTTGGTGTTTTAGTCGGTGTTAACAACGTGTTAGATAAAGAGCCACCAATGGTTGGTGGTACGTTATCTACAAACGGTAACGCAATTGCAGGTTTTTACGACACATTAGGTCGTTACCTACATGCAAGTGTTACAGTTAAGTTCTAAGATTACTTTAACTTAGTTGATAAACGGTGAACTTAGGTTCACCGTTTTTTTTTGCTTATTATTATGTTTTTTGGCAATCAAGCTGTAAAGTTTGCTTGAGTATTGAAGTTCAGTAAACGCTCCAAAAATACGTAAGCGTTTTTATTTTTATTAAGTGTCGAAATTATTTATGATCCCCATGTCAATTGAAACACTCATAAGGTTGTTTCAACAATCCCCTGCTAATAAACATTATCTCGAACAACTTGTCGGCTTTCATCAGCAGAACAAAGATTGGGCTAGTGTGTGTCAATGTTATAAAACTTACCTGGCGTTGATTAGAGATGATGCCGATAATTTTTTTAATTATGGCTATCATTTACGTTTGTTAGGTGAGTATCAACAAGCGATTAATCAATACAACATGGCGCTTTCACTCAACATCAGCCAGCCTGAAGAGGTGCATGTTAACATTGCGTTGATTTATGCTGAATATTTACGCCAAGACGCTAAAGCCTTTGATGAACTTGAAAAAGCGCTAGCGTTAAATGCCCAATACATGCCTGCACTGTATAATCTTGCTAATCTCTATGAAGACAGGGGAGAAAAGGAGCAGGCTTATCAGATGTTTGAAAAAATATTAAGCTTACAGCCTCGGTATTATGATGCATTGGCTCGCATGGCCCAAATCAATAAATTCAATACGGTCAATGACCCTCTCATTCAACAGCTTATTATAGCCCTTCAAGATGCAAATATAGACAGTGGGACTAAGGCCAATGTTTATTTTGCCTTAGGTAAAGCTTTTGATGACTGTCAAGACTATAAACAAGCTTTTATGTATGTTGAACAAGGAAATAAGCTAGATAAAACCGTGAGTTCAAGTTATAACGAAAAAGCTCAACAGCGCTACATAGATACTATTAAGGCTGTTTTTTCTGATGAACGTTTAGTAAAAATAGATGCAATATCAGATACTTCACCTGTTTTTATTTGTGGTATGTTCCGCTCAGGTTCAACTTTAGTTGAACAAATTTTAGCCGCACACCCTAAGGTAACAGCAGGGGGGGAACGTGAGTTTTTCATTCGTTTAATATCAGGTAGTTTATCCCCTTTTCCCAGCAGTATGTTACTAACCAGTTTTGCTAAATTGCAGGCAATTGCAGATGAATATCTCGCTGATTTAAGAAAGGCTTTCCCGGGAAGTACATTAATCACCGATAAGCGACCGGAAAACTTTTTGTATATCGGTCTGCTAAAGGTGCTTTTCCCTAATGCTCGCTTTATACATACCTTGAGAAACCCTTTAGATAATTGTTTATCAATATTCTTTCTACGTTTGGGCAATAAAATGAATTATGCCTTAAGTTTAAGGGATACCGCCCATTATTATCAATTACAAGACAGTTTAATGTTGTTTTGGAAGCAGAAATACCCTCAAAGTATTCATACGGTGAGCTACGATAATTTAGTTAATGCTCCTGAAAGCGAAGTGCGACAATTATTGAGTTTTTTATCACTTGAGTGGGATGACAACTGTTTAGACTTTTATAAAGTGAAAAATACGGTTAAAACCGCCAGCGTTTGGCAAGTTCGTCAAGCCCTATATAAATCATCTTCAGGGCGGTGGCATAATTATAAAGATCAAATACCATCACTGATAGAGACCTTTAAAAATAATGGAAAAATCACTTTATAATAGGCTGTATATTGCAATAAGTTGTTAGCTGAATATAGCTAAAGCCTGTTATTTTGACTGAATGCGGTGACGCAGAATAGGACAGTTCTCGCTGGCTTTAGCACGGTGAAACATCACTGGAAATGGTCATTCTATGTTGCGCCGATTCAAAAGGGTAAGTGCCGTGCCAAAAATAGCTAGGAAAAAGCACACACAGACCTTCCTGAGGACATATTTCACGACCGATAGACTCATGCTTACCTAAATTTAATGCACTCTCTCCAAATTTGAGCCAACCGGCCTTTTGAGGATCTTCTGCTTTGATGTCTCGTGGTACTTCTATGTATGTGCAGCAAGACAGCCATCCATCAGGGTGAACGTGATTGGTGTGAAATCCCCCTTCTTGAAGCTTTACAGACCAGCTTCCGGGAAAGCGAAATTGTTGGGTATTTCTATTTAAAAAGGGATGTTTCGGATCCTTTGGTAAACTGCGTAAAAATGTCGTTATACGTTTTTCCAACACGGCTCTGAAATCTTTTATCACTTTCCTCGGCTCTGATAATAGGTGCCCCATTGTTTGAGTCCCCCCTTTAACACTTTGATCCAGTGGTTGCTGGTTGCTGCGATGCATGCTGTCAAGTTCCTGGCGTAACACCGACATAAAGTGTTCTAAATTATCATAGCCATAGGGCGTTTCTAATAATTCAGCCTGGATAAATTTTGCGTAATCATTTAGCCATGACGCTTTGTCGTCATCTAACAAACGCCAACATATACCCTTAAATGCCCATATTTCTTGATTAAGTGGTGCGGTACTCAGGGCGCTGTCCAAATGTTCAATAGCGGTGGCGTGATTCAGGCTATGTATATGCCAGTTAGCGATATCAATTTGGTATCGGGTATTAGCGGGTTGCTGGTCGGCGGCCCTTTTCAATAGGGCGAGTACTTCATGATCCTTATTATTATCCTTATTTTTTAGCACTGATAATGCGTGCAGAAAAGTGTGTACGGGACCAATTTCGATAATGGCAAGTTCGAGGGCTACCTTAGCTTCTTGATTTCGCTGGGCCATGATTAGCATCGCCACGTAGGAGTATCGCAATGGGATCGATTGGGGGAAGTTGTTTAAACATTTTGTATAAGAGTTTAAGAAACACTCCATGTTATGACTTTCCCAATATAACTTGTTCAGGGCTTCATGGGCTTCAATATAATCGGGCTTAATGTCGATGGCTTGTTTGAGGTATAAGGTCGCCTGTTGATTATCATTTAAGTCGTAATGGGCACAGCCAAGGTTAAAGAATAACTCCGGATAGTTTTGATTCATGTCCCGCAGTTTGAGATAACACTGTATGGCATTTTTCGCTTGATGCAGTAATCGAAGGGTTATTCCCTTGTTGTGCAGAGCTTGGACATCATTCGGGCTTATCTTAAGCGCTTGATTGTAGGCCGCTAAGGCATGGTCAAGCTCATCTGTGTGTCTATAGGCATTGCCCAGGACAACGAATAAACGATGATCTTCAGGTGCGATCGTTAAGGCGTGATTAAGTTTCTCAATGGCCGATTTGTATAGCTCTATTTTGCTTAATAATATTGCCCAATTAAGCCATGCATCAATATTATGTTTGGCCAAACGGGTAGATTTATCGAAATAGTTTGATGCCTCATTAAATTGCCCCTTGCTCACAAGTAAATTAGCGTAGTTGGATAGCACTGCAGCTTGTTGAGGAGAGGCGTGCAACGACTGTTTGAAGCAATGCTCGGCTAGCCCTAAGTCACCCTTGGCTTTGGTGGCGAGCGCTTTAATATGCCAGGCATCGGCTTGCAAAGGAGCAGTAGTCAACACAAGGTCACAGATTTGGATTGCGAGAGACGTATTGTTATTTTTTAATGAGAAAATAGCGCGTTGAAGCTGTTCTGACACATCAGCCATGGTATTACCTTAGTGAAGAAAAGCGTGTTGCTAATAGGCGTTCAGAATGATTAACCGTTTAAGGTACCTTGCCCTAAAGTCTCAATTTATCATGATTTGCACATTGAATACGGGATATTTACCCATAAGGTGTAAATATCGGCGATTTTTCTCATGTGCTATTTTTATAGCTAGTGTGATTTAAGATAAGGCAATGCCGCCCAGATAGTGTGGTATTTAGTGAGTAAAGTGCCAGTAGTCACAAAGCCTTGACTGGGCTGGATCTCATAGGGCTTATTTATAGTTAATTTCAGTCTGTCCTACTTTATTAATGGAGCCAACATGGATTCCAGGCCATTGACTTTGATTTCATGAATAAGGGCCAACTGTTGGCCCAGCTTGCCCTGTGGAAAGCCTTGTTGACTAAACCACACGACATAAGGTTCGGGCAGGAATAATAGCTTTCGCCCCGCATACTTCCCGAACGGCATGGTTTGGTTAATTGCCTCTACCATGGCTTGTTTATCCATGTTCAGGATCTAATTCAGTGGGGACCGTTGACGAAGAGCGTTGCTGGGTATGCCAGAGTCTCTGGTAGGCACCGCCCTGTGCAAGCAAGCCATGGTGAGTACCTTGTTCTATAATTTCGCCATCTCCCATGACAACAATGGTGTCTGCGTCGACGATAGTTGATAGTCGATGGGCGATAACCAGGCTGGTATGACCCTGAGCTATTTCCTCCAGGGCCCGCAAAATCGCCTGCTCAGACTGACTGTCTAGTGATGATGTGGCTTCATCAAACAGCAAAATAGGTGGGCGTTTTAGAATGGTTCGGGCAATGGCGACCCGCTGTTTTTCTCCGCCGGATAACTTGAGTCCCCGCTCACCTACCTGGGTACCATCACCATCAGGTAAGGAGGTAATAAATGTTCTCAGGTGCGCCAAATCAATGGCTTGTTGCACTTCGGTGTCAGTGGCGTCTGGGCGACCGTAACGTATGTTTTCAAAAATACTATCATTAAATAACACCGTATCCTGGGGGACGATGCCAATTGCCCGGCGCAGCGATTGTTGATTGACCTTTTTTATGTCCTGCCCATCGATGGTGATACTGCCCTTGCTGGGATCGTAAAAGCGGAACAACAATTTTACCAGGGTTGATTTTCCTGCGCCGCTTTCACCTACTATCGCTATTTTCTGACCGGGTTTAATGGTGAAGTTGATATTCTTTAATATCGGCCGGTCGGCTAGGTAGTGAAATTGTACCTGGTTAAAGGTGATTGCCCCATGAGTCACCACAAGATCAGGGGCATCTTCATTTATATCAACACTGGCTTTTTTGCCCAGCAAGGTGAACAGGTTTTCTATATTGGCCAGGGATCCGCGGATTTCCCGGTAAACAAAACCTAGAAAGTTCAGTGGCATAAATATTTGCATGGTGAAGGCATTGATCAGCACAAAATCACCAATCGTCATATTGTCATGGGCAACGTTATAGGCAGCTAATGCCATCATGCTGGTCATGGCGATGGCGATAATGGCGGCCTGGCCGCCATTTAAGGCAAAAAGAGACAGGCGATTTTTGCGTCTGGCGTTTTCCCAGCTGGCTAGTTCCTTGTCATAGCGCAGGGCTTCGTACTCTTCATTGTTAAAGTACTTAACCGTTTCGTAATTAAGCAGGCTATCGATCGCCCGGGAGCTGCTACTGGAGTCGGCCTGATTAACCTCCCGCACAAACCGGGTACGCCAGTCCGTCGCTTTGATTGAAAAGCCAATATAGCTCACTACCGATAGCAAGATGATCAGCGCAAAACTTATCCCATAATTATAAAACAATACCCCAATGACTGCCGCAATTTCAAATAAGGTCGGGACAATATTAAACACCAAAAAGCGCATCAAAAAGCTGATGCCGGTGGTTCCCCGTTCGATATCTCTGGATAAACCGCCAGTTTGTCGGTTGAGATGAAAGTCCAAATCCAGTTGGTGCAGATGTTTAAATACTTTTAAACCCAAACGCCGCATCGCTCGCTCTGTCACCCGACCAAACAAGGTATCGCGTATTTCACCAAACAATACATTGGCTAAACGTAAGACGCCATAGGCTGCCACCAAGGCGAAGGGCACCAGTACCAGTTCCTGACCTGAGGTTTGAGTATTTAATGCGTCAACGGTGTGTTTGAGCACAAAAGGCAAGGTAATACTGGCCACTTTTGCGGCTATCAGAAACAAGACTGCCAGAACGACTCTGGGCTTAAACTCGGTAAGAAAGGGCCAGAGTTGCCGAAATATCCGCCAGTTTAAAGGGGTGTGATCATTTATGGGAAAGCGGTTAGGGCGCATTACAGCCTTGATTCAGTTTATGTTCGGTGGGGTAGTTTAGCAGCACTGACTTAGATCAATTCAGTTTGTTTGCCGCGAAAAAAGCAGAGCAAGCAATTAGGCTGACATCACAGTACGGTTGCGGCCCGTTTTTTTTGCCTGGTATAAATAGGCATCAGCAGAGGATATAGCTTGATTGATGGTCTCGCCCGGTTTGATTTCGCATAACCCGATGCTGACAGTTAATTTTAATTTTTTTTGTTGGTCTACAAACGCTGTTGAAGCAATAGCATTACGTAGTTTTTCAGCCAGGATATAGGCTTTATGCTCACTGGTTTGTGGTAGTAAAAATAAAAACTCTTCTCCTCCCCAACGGGCGACGGTATCTTGTTTTCTTATTGTGGTAATAAATAATGTGGCCAGTTCTTTAATGATGTAATCACCGGTATCATGGCCAAAATCATCATTGACTGCCTTAAAGTGGTCAATGTCACACATCATAAGCGTCATTGGTAGATAATTACGTTTGCTGCGCTCATGCTCATAAGCGAGTTTTTCTAGCATGCCCCGTCTGTTTTGCAAACCCGATAAGGGGTCCCGTCTGGCTTGTTGTTCAAATTTTTGAATTAAGATCTGTAAGTCTGCGTATGAACGTTTCCGAGCATATTCGTAAAAGGTGAACATGGCGCTAACGGTAAGAAAAGAATACATTAGTCTGGTTTTAAACGCATGGCTGTAGGTGGCTTGCAGCAGTTGATCATCCGGGTAAAATAATAACAAGCTGGCAATCAGCACAAAAATTGCGAGGTTACGCAGGCCTTTTTTTATACCACCAAAAAATAAAATAACAGAGGGGACGACGTATATCCATAAGGGGCCGGTATTACGGTATGCCCCGGTGTAGATGAGTATTAACATCAAAATAACCAGCGAAAGGGTAATTAAATTGGTGGATAAACTGAAGCCACGTTTGCCGTGACTATATTTAAGGATAAGGTGAGAAGAAAAAAACAAGAAACCGGCAATGAGTACTGCGCTGCCCAGAAGGCTATCACCTCGCAAGAAGGCGCTTACTCCCATCATTAGGCAAACTGAATATCCGATGAAACCAAATAAATTGGCAACCAGAATTTGCTGATTGGTATCGGGCTCGTTAGTGCTATTGCAACCGGTTTGCAAATAGTCAAGAACAAATTGCTTTAATTTCATCGTGTTTAATGTTGCTTTTGCAGGGAGTCACTGCTCCGGCTGATTTTATCGCTTAGGGCAAAAACCAATGTTCTAAGCTGCTGCACTGCATGGGGGTAACCGTCTTTTTGTAGCCCCTGGTGTAGATAAAATGCTTCGGACAATAGTTGCTCTCCCGTCTCTTGATTTTCCAGCGAGTATTTTCCCGCTGTCACGACCTCGGACTTATCGGTGGCTAAAAAATGTTCTATCTGCAAAACAAGTGCATAGCTGACCGAGTCGTGACGAGCAGATGTATAATTAACATATTGATAATAATTGCTTTGCTGATTAAGGTCAAACAGCAAAGCTTTGCTGATAGCAGTTTGCAGGTTCTCTGCCCAGATATCCTTAGGGGAGTAAAATAATTCATGTTCGCTTAGTTGCAGTACCAGACTGTCCTGGCGCAGGTACTCGGCAAGTTGGATTTTGTCGAGTACTATTCTAGGGGCCTGGGGATTGATTTTTTTCACCGTGTCATTGCTTGCCGTGTGTAGCAGATAATAGTTAATCTTTTCGGCCGGCGAGGTGCAAGCTTGTAGCAGTATGGAAATACTCAATATGATAAATTTATACATGGGCTTAATTATTTCCTTTTACAGGTCGATTTGATATTCCCTTAGGTTCGAATTTTGCGTCATTGCCCTCAACAAATATTAGGCTATTTGGCCGGGTATTAAGTTGTAACAATAAGGGTTGCATGTCTTTTAAGGTCTTTTGTAGTACCTGCATAGTGCTATTTAACTCAGCATAATTTGTC
>JBLHIW010000058.1:0-15181 GCA_047618055.1 Paraglaciecola sp.
GAAGAAAGGATACACATATTTTGCGATATATCTGGCTTTTTTATTTTCTACATGACCTTAACTCAGGCATACTGATTTTCCTTAAATCAGCATGCCCTTCCCGTACTGTCATCCTTAAAAAAAGCAAATGCAGCGCATTATTGATTGAGTGAAATCAATAAAAACTAAAGCGTCGCCCAAAAAAAACCCCAACTAATAAGCCGGGGTAAATAAATAATATGCGTCAGCATAACACTGACTTTTATGCCAAAACGTTAAGGCTTAATCGCTAAACCCTGAAGACTGGGCAGTCAACAGGATTTGAGCTAAAGCATTAAAATTTGTAGCTGCCGTTTAAGAAGAAGCTGCGACCGTAGAGATCATAACCTGAAGAAGTCACCATATTTCCGCGGTTTGAACCAGCAGATAGGTCAATTAATTCAGGCGCTGTATCTAATACGTTTTGAATACCAAAGGTAACAGCATAGTCAGCTGCACTATAAGTTAAAGACGTATCAAAATACACTGCACTTGGCGCAGAACAAACTGGCACCGTTAGTGGCTTGCCAACAAGTTCTTCGTTGATCACAAAGGTGTTACAGTTCGCGGTGTCGCTAACGTCATCAGCCGCATGGGTAGCTGACATATAACTGGCCATCATCATCCAGTTCCAGTCACCACTATTTAAGTTCAAGGTTGAGACTAAACGATGCTCTGGTGTACCAAAATCTTCTAGCAAATCTTCAGCTGTTTCACCTTTAAAAATGGTGAGTTCACGTTCGGTTTGTAAGGTGTATTGGTTGTTCCAGCTTAAATTGACAGGCAAGCCCATCACGTCATCAAAGTTGGTCGCGAAATGGGTATTCACATCCACACCTTTTGATGTTTCCTCACCTATGTTTAAAAATGATGTATCAATCAAGTTAGGGAAATTGATAACAGCTGTATTACCGCTGTTACGTGAGATACGTGAACAAAATGGACTATCAAAATTTGGCGCGTCAAAACAACGTTTTAAGATAGTCGCAGCGCCCACGGTACGGATAGTGTCTTCAACCACCAAGCTGAAGTAGGTAATACCCAAGTCAAATTCCAAACCACCATCAAATACCGGAGTCCATTTGAATGACGCTGTAACGTTTTCTGATGTCTCTGGTTTTAAATCACCGGCGTTACCACTGGAAACGGTTGGAATGGTTGGCACACCACTTAAGCCGATTTGCGTGAAATCTGCGCCTTGTGCACTACAGTTATCTAATATCGTTTGTGAACGATTTTCTTTGGATGGATCATAGGCACTGTTAGTGGTTAATGATTCAGGCACTGAACATGGATCAGCAGCACCGCTTACCCCACCAAATTGTGATGATAAAAATTGTTCACGTAAGTTTGGCGCTCTAAATGAGGTGCCATATGACGTGGTAAATAACAAATCTTCCGTGGGTTTATAAGTGACCCGCGCTCGGTTAGTTAACTCACTACCAAAGTTTGACTCATCGGTAAAACGCAGAGCCAACTCAACTTCTAACAAGTTAGCCCAATCTTGATCGACCGCGATGGGTAACGACACTTCGCCAAAGATGTCCGTGACCGTACGTGAACCAGCAGTTTCACCTTCAGACAAGGGGTTTTCAGCAGCAATGGTGCCACTTGAACCCAGCATATCTGCTTCAGAGCTAATGCTGTCCCGTCTAAATTCAGTACCAAATACCGCCGAAGCAGTGCCACCTGAGGCGAATTCAAAAATATCACCAGTCATAAAGGCCGAGGCCATAACTTGTTCAACCGTGGTGGTGTTTAAACGTGTACCGATTAAGAAGTCTTTCTCAGCTTGGGTAGCAAACGTGCCGCCACCGTATGAACCACCGGTGAAAATAGAAGGCGCTAAAAAGTCAACCGGCACACATTCATTCGGGGTAATAAAACCGATACCTGCAGGTGCATTCACCCCACAAATTAGATTGCCGCCGGCATCTACTCGCAATGTCCCTAAGGTGAGTGACAAGTTAGTTTCGTTCATGACGGGTTGGCTTTGTTTACCGGTACCACGATCGTAAGAAACCGACGCTTCATAGGTCCAGGCGTTATTACTTAACCAATCACCGGTAAAGTCGCCACGCAAACCTGTCACCATACGAAAATGGTTTAGGTCAACTTCACGTCTTTGGGGTAAATCTTCTAATGTGACGATGTTAGATACGTCACTGGTAAATGGACTTAAGGGGTTATCCACTAACGCTAAGCTTCCATCACCGTTAAGCATCAGGTTACCTTGCGCATTCTCTTGTGGGATCATCGCAGGGATGGTGGGAAAAATCTGTTCATTGGTGGCAATGTTAGTTAAATGACGATGAAAGAAATACGACTCATAAAAAATCTCTTCATCCCCTCCCCACCAATCAGGAGTATATGAGCCATTTGCCGCCAGCGTGAATCGCGTAACAGGTTGGACCAAATCTGCATTCATGCGATCCACGCCATCGTGATGTAATGGCGAGAAAATACGACGGTTACGCTGATTGGCGCTGGTAATAGCCACATTTGAATCACCAGGCACCGGCAAGTTCAAGGCTGAACTGAAATTAGGCACACCAAAATCTGTTTGCCCTGGTGTATAAAAAATTGCGATATCGCTGGTGGGCAATCCAATATCCGCACCGGTGATATCTAACATCGTATTGTCCCAGAAACGGCTAGAACAAACGGAGGTTTCGTTACCTGATTCATCTTTGAAAATTTTACGTATACAGTCGGTACGCTCGTTTACGGCAATACGTTTGCGTTCATAAAAAGATGCTGAGATGGCAAATTTAGCTTTATCACCTTCAAAGCCGGTGATAAATGAAAACTCTTTTGTTTCACCGCCACCTTGTTCGGTTCCGGAAATATTAGCGGCGACTTCCATGCCGTCAAAGCTTTCTTTCAAAATCACGTTAATGACGCCAGCAACCGCATCGGCACCGTAAATAGACGAGGCGCCTTCGGTAATGATTTCGATACGATTAACCATATTGATTGGCAGTAAACTTAAATCCGGTTGTGATGGTGCTCCGCGCACACCCGATGAACCAAGTCGACGACCATTAATTAAAATTAAGGTACGTTCTGGCCCTAAACCACGCAATCCGATATTTGATGAACCCACACCACCGCTTGGTGGTGGCTCAGAGGCGTTAGAGCCACCGGAATTAGAGTTAAATGAGCCATCGAATTGCTGACCATTTGCCATCGAGGTGTTCTGCAATAATTCAGCAACGGTACTAAAGCCAGCTCTTGTTGCCTCATCTGCAGTGATGATATGGATGGGTGATGCATTGGAGAATTCAGCTTTCTTAATCCGAGAACCGGTTACGGATACGCGCTCAACGACATTTTCGCTTGTCCCTTCTTCTTGTGCAAAAACGGGTACAGAGAGTAAAGAGGCAGACATACTGGTAAGGAGGGTATATTTAATAGCTTTCGCTATTTTGGACAGGTTGTTCATGTTATTTCCTTGTTATTTTTATAATAAACCAACTGAAATTCGCATGCTTTTTACTACTATTTTTTTGCAAAAAACAGTAGTAGCACTTTTTGGGATGTGTGTTGTCAAACTACTTGTAAATTAACCCTATCACTTAGCTAATCAATCTAATACAAATAATTAACATTTAACTAAGCCAGCTCAAGCCACGGTTAATACTAATCCTCCGATATAAGTGACCCGCACAGAAGGCGCTGGCAAGTTTTCTCGCTAAGCCTCGTCTCACGATTTCATAAGCTGCGCTTGTTTTTGATTATTGCCGAACTGCACCACCTTTGCTGGCCTGTCGTCGGGGAATGACTGTCACTAAAAATTTAGCCAGCCAAATTTTTAGTGACAAACTTACGTTTTGTGCCAGCCCGGCGTTTTTTGCTAAAGCTGTTTTTACCTAAACCAGACAAACCCTGGGGTAAGACTTCCCGGCTCTGGACGACCAGGTCGGTAAGTTGCACCTCAAGGGGAGCCATTAATTTAAGGTACTGGCTCTTACCTTCGCTAATAGCAGATAACTGGGCTTCCCAGCGGGCGGTCATGTCCGGATAGGTGGCCACATCCGGCAGGGCGTTTATCAGGCCTTGACCGGCCGCGGTTGAGGTGATCGTTTTACCCCCACGGGACAAAAAGCCCCGGGCAAATAACAATTCAATGATCCCCGCGCGGGTGGCTTCCGTCCCCAGACCGTCAGTTTCACGGAGGATCTGCCGCAGTTGGTGATCCCTCACATGGGCACTTATCCCGGTCATGGCGGCCAATAGCGTGGCGTCGGTAAAGGCCTTGGGGGGGGATGTGTGTTTCTCCAGCACCTCCGCCTGCAATGAACTAAGTGCCTGGCCCGGCTCCAAACGGGGTAATAGCTGGGGCTCCTCACTGTTATTATCCTGACTGGCTTTTTTAGCGCCGCGTACAAAGAGACACTTCCAGCCCTGGGCAATCAACTCTTTTGCCACTGCGACAAATAGACCGGAGGCAATCTCTACCTCAAGCTTTACAGCGTAAAATTCATGAGCGGCTAAAAATTGCGCCAAATAATTTCGGCATATCAGGCTATACACTTTGGCATCGTTACCAGATAAATTGCTGCTGATTTTTTGGGTGGGAATAATTCCATGGTGGGCATTGACCTTGCTATCACTCCAGGCTTTTGATTTGCGGCTTAAGTCAAACTGGGTTTGACTTATTACCCTGCCCTGCTGCCCCAGGTGCTGGCTGTTAGCTACCACCGCAGCGTGCACGTCTTTAGCCTGAGCAAAGTGGCTCATGGGCAAGTAACGGCAATCGGAACGGGGATAAGTAATTAATTTATGCCGCTCATACAAGCCCTGGCAAATATCCAGCACCTGCTGAGCACTTAAAGCAAAGGCCTTACTGGCATCAATTTGTAAGGATGACAAATTATACGGCAGCGGCGGCCCCTGCTTTTTATGCTCCCGTTTAAGCGCTTTAACCTGTGCCGTTTGCTGGCTAACGCGCTTAGCGACATTATGGGCCAGTGCCTGTGACACATTCCTACCCTGCTCGTCGAGAAATTTGGCACATTGCTCGCTGGGTTGCCAGCGGGCCTTAAAACCCTGCCCCTGCTCCGTTTCCAGGTTCGCCCACACCTCATAGAACGCCTTACTCACAAAGTCCGCTATGGCCTTGTCGCGGCGCACAACCAGACCCAACAAGGGCGTTTGTACTCGTCCCACTGACAATACGCCTTTATATCCTACCTTTTGACCTTGCAGGGTGTAGGCACGGGTTAAGTTGATCCCATATAACCAGTCCGCCCGGGATCGTGCCAGAGCAGACGTAGACAAGGAAATAAACTCCCGGTTACTGCGCAATTTACTCAGTGAATGTTTTACCGCAGAGGGATTTAAGTCATTAATTAAGCAGCGCTGGATGGTGTTTTTTTTAGCACCGCTAACCCCTAAAAAATTAATCACTTCGTCCACCAATAACTGCCCCTCCCGATCGGGATCACCCGCATGGACTAATTGCTGGGCTTGTTTGACTAAGGTGCGCAATACCCCCAATTGTTTGGCCGTTTGCTTTTTAACTGCCAGCTGCCACTGCTGTGGAATAATCGGCAGATGTTCATGGCTCCACTTTTTATAGGCAGGATCATAGGCCTCAGGCTGTTGTTGTTCAAGTAGATGACCGATACACCAACTAACGGTATCCCCATTAGCAGCACTAATATAGCCATCCCCTTTTTTGTGGGGCTTGGGGAGTACCGCGGCAATCGCCCGACCTAAACTGGGTTTCTCGGCAATAAAAAGGCGCATAAAAAGTCACTTTTCATGTTTTTTTATACAGTAGTCTGTTTTACTTGTTTGAGCAAGGTTTTATAAGCAGATGGTTGTCGATACTCAGCACTATTGCTCCTTGACACGTGATCAACGCACAAGGCGCGGGCAAGTTTCATTGCAAAGCGTAACGTTCAAGGAATGGCATGACCATTGGGTTATGCCAGACACGGGCAGAAATATGCGTGAGGGGGGGGTGAACCTTAGTATCACGTCGCTGGCTCAAGTCACGTGTGACTATCAGATCTCATTTACCCTTACAAAATACCCTCCCGATAGGGAAAGCTGTTCTATTTTTTGAAAAGTTCATGATAATTAATCGGTTTTTTTTGGTAAAGTATAGTTATAACGCACATGTAATCTCAAATGTGTAAATTTTAGCACGTACTAGTAGTTTGGTAGGAATGAGGAGTTAACGTTATTTTGCCCCTGTATGTTGTAAAATACAATTCGAAAACACAGGGTATTTTAGGGACGTTCTTGCTGTTATTTTGCTTGTTTCTGTTTACCTCAGTGGTTGCCCATGCGGCCCCAAAAATACCTGAACCAATATTCACCCACTTGTCTACCCAACAGGGTCTGGCTCAGGATACGGTTAATTCAGTTCTGCTCGACCGAGATGGCTTTTTGTGGATGGGCACAGAGTTTGGTTTAAATCGTTATGACGGTTATCAGGTGGTGGCGGTTACTGGTACCGACAATGAGTTGCTTGACCGAGGGGTTCGTTATTTGTTTCAAGATCTCGCAGGTTCATTGTGGATCAGCACCGTAAACGCCGGGGTCTACAAAATGGACTTACAAACCGGCCATAGCGAATTAGTCTTGACCCTGCCCTCCCTGACCCGACCTGAGCGCTTGCAACATGCTCGTTCAATTAGTCAGGATAGTAATGGCGCCATTTGGTTGGCGATGAAGTACAGTGTTATACGCTACTCCCCCGAAACGGGTGAATCTACCGAAATTTATACCTTAGGTCCTGAGGCACTTGCTAAGGGCCAAACAATCCGGTCAGTTTGGGCACAGGACGATATCGCCATTATCGCAACGACCAGCGGCTTGTTGGGTATAAATATAAGCACCCAAAAAATTGTAGATGTCGACTATTTACAGGACTACGGGGTGCGAGAAAATCGTTTGAACGCAAAAACCCTTTATTTAGACAAGCAGAATACGTTTTGGGTGGGTACGGTAGAAGGCTTATACAGTCTGCCATTCCCGGCGCTAAAATCCTATATCCAGGGACGGGGACCGTTACCGGGATCCCGGGTCAGAGTAGAGTCAGGAAATATCTGGCGTATTGCGCCTTATGATGACCAGCATTTATATCTTGCCACTGACCGTGGGTTATTTAGTTATGCATCCGATGATAATGAGTTGACTCATCTATTTCGGCCAACGGATAGCAGAGATTCATTATCCAACGACGGGATTTACGATTTTGCGTTTGATACCAACAATAACCTGTGGTTGGGCACACATTCCGATGGTGCCCTCTATTGGTCTGCCAGCTCGACCATATTTCAAAATGTATACAACCTGCGGGGGGGGCGAGAACAGAAGATTCTCAGTGACAATCAGGTGTGGAGTTTATACCAACAAAATAAAGACACCTTATGGGTAGGGACAAATGATGGCTTAAACGCCTACAATTTAGCCGATGGTTCCAGTCACAGTTATCTGGTGTCACTAGACGAAACAGCCCTATATTCATCTGCCACTATCAGGCAAATATTACCCGCAGATGATAAGCAGTTGTGGTTAGTCACCTTCGGAGGGTTGACCCGTTTTGACACACAGCAAGGTATCAGCCTCCCCCTTAAGGTAAAAAGCGAACATGACCGGAATATACTCAATCAATATATGTGGGGAGCAGAAGTCGCGGAAAATGGCGATCTATGGTTTATCAACCATGGTGGATTTTATCGCTATTCCTGGCATACCGAGTTAGTCACTAAGGTCGAACAACTCAGTGATGCTTTATCCGCTGGCGAGGCACACGGGTTTATGGGGCATTTACCCGGGCAAAGACAGCAAAAAATTATCACCTTAATCGGTGGTTTATATCAATGGGACACACAAAGCAAAACCGTAAAGGTGATACATCAGCTGAGCGATGAACAGCATCGTAATACTATTTGGCCTGATGCTTGGGTGATCGATAATAACAATATTATGTGGATCAGCTACACCGGTTTTGGCTTAGTGGGCCTGGATGCAAGCACCTTTGAACAAAAATACTTATATAACAAAGATAACCTCCTGCCATCAAATACCATCTTCAGTTTACAAAAAGACCAGCAAGGCAAGATATGGATCAGCTCCAATAACGGCTTATTGAAATTTGACCCTGACACCCATGCATTGCGGCGTTTCAGTCATGCTCAGGGTGTCGGTAGTGAAGAATTTAACCGAGGCGCCCAACAAGCATTAGAGGATGGACGATTAGCCTATGGTTCACCTAAAGGTTTCACCCTATTTCATCCCCAGGACATACAACAAAAACAGGCGGTCAGCCGTATTCCTAAGATCACCAATATTTCTTTGTCCACCACTCAGTTGGCCATGCCCCCTAACGACCTGGCGGGTCAGCAGATAACCCTGGAATATGATGATTTAGGACTCAGCATATATTTTTCTACGCTGGCTTATGTTAATCAGACTAGCACCAAATACCATTATTTATTAACCGGTGCGGCAAACATCGATTACCCGGCCACTCACCTAGCCAATGTGAACTTTCCCAAACTATCACCAGGACATTACCAGTTTCAGGTCAGTGCATTCGATCCTGCTAGAGGGGGTCAGAGCAAAGCCGCCAAGATTGATATCATTGTGCGCCATGCACCCTGGTCATCGCCTTTTGCGTTCAGTCTATATGGATTAACATTTCTGACCTTGTTATTTTTGCTATGGCGTAATCATCAAGCTGAAGCATTACGCTTACGCACGGCACATAAAGACGTTGTTACCAGTAAAGAACGTTTGTCACTCGCCCTAAATGCCAGTAATAGCAATGTTTGGGAGTGGCAGGCAACGAGCAATTTAATTTTTTCGCCCCGAATCTGCACCGAGCTTGAATATATAGAATTATCGGACACGGTTAACCTGAATCAGCATATTGCCTTGATCCATAATCAGGATAAGGAGTTTTATAAAGCCAGCTGGCTGCAATTCTTAAAACATCCTGACACTTTGTTAGACGTGACCTACAGAATGCGCGCGAAAAATAATAGTTGGTTATGGTTTCGCGATGTGGGTAGTTTTGTTGACAATAACCGGAATAAATTGACGGTGGCAGGCACGTATACCAATGTTACCGAGACCATTGCTGAGCGTGAAAAACTACGCTTGTTTGGTGAAGCATACAAACACGCCCGGGATTGGGTGCTGGTGTGCAACCCGCGTCTCGTGCCTCTGGTTGCCAACGAGGCATTTTGTGAGGCCTTTGCTATAGTCGATGAGAACAACTTACACGTTGAGCTAAAAAAGTTGCATCAAAATCAACCAGAAAGTTGTTTGCACTTTTTGGCTGGTTTATCTGCCCTGAAAGCGGGCGGAGATTGGCGCGGTGAAGATAAAGTCATGCTTAAAAACCAGCAATTTTGCGAAGTATTAGTTTACATTAAGGCCATTGCCAACTTACACGATGTAAACAAAATTGACTCTTATCTGTTCATCATCTCTGATATCAGTGTACAAAAAAAGGCACAAAAAGAATTAGTCGAATTAGCGAATTTTGATAGCTTGACCGGATTACCAAACCGTACCTTACTGCTCGACCGCATTAAGCATGCTATTGACCGCGCAGTGCGCAACGATTACATTGTTGCCTTGTTTTTTATCGATTTAGATAAATTCAAGCAAGTGAACGACAGCTTAGGGCATAAGGCCGGCGATACCTTATTGCAGGAAATATCCACCCGCTTACTCGGCCTACTGAGGAAAGATGACACCGTCGCCCGTCTTGGCGGGGATGAGTTCGTGGTGATGGTCGAAAATGTCCCCAACGCCGATAACCTCGGTGCACTAGCCAATGAAATAATCCGCGTCATTGACACACCAATGCAATTAAATAATCGCTCTGTAGGTGTGTCTTCTAGCATTGGTATCGCAGTGTTTCCCGATGATGCGACAACATCCCAGGCATTGCTGGAAAATGCCGATATTGCCATGTACCACGCTAAAGAGCAGGGACGCAGCAATTTTCAATATTTCACCTCGCGTATGAATATTTTGGCGCAACAACGCCTGATCCTGCAAAGTGATTTAAAACAAGCCCACCAAAACCATCAGCTGTCTAATCACTATCAAGCTATTGTCAGTACCTGCAGTGCAAAAGTGGTTGGTTTTGAGCTACTCATGCGCTGGTTCACCCCCCGGGGCAATGTTTCGCCTGCAAAATTTATCCCTGTGGCTGAAGAACTTGGCCTGATTGAACAAATGACTCAGGATGCGATATTACGTGCATTGCCCATGTTAAAACGGTGGCAGGAGGTTAAATTTAAGGGGTATCTATCGATTAATCTGTCCGCACGACATTTTGAAAGGCCGAGTTCGATCGATAACATCATCACCTTATTGGCAGAAAACCACTTACCGATAAAATCAATCCGTTTTGAAATTACCGAGGGTGCCTTGATGAAAGATCATAAAAAAGCCCTGACCTATATGCAAAACTTGCAAAGCCGAGGCTTTGTGATTGCCTTGGATGACTTCGGAACAGGTTACTCGTCGCTAAGGTATTTAAAAGAATTTCCCATCCAATTTATAAAAGTGGACAAGAGTTTTGTTGATGATATTGGCATCAATAAAAACAATGAGGCACTTATTGTGGCCACCTTACGTATGGCAGAAAGCTTGAACATGAATTGTGTCGCTGAGGGTATTGAAACCGCGGAACAAATCGCCTTCTTTAAACACCACGGCTGTGATTTGTTACAAGGGTATTATTTCTCCAAACCCGTGGCACTGGACGACACTTATGTTTTACTCGAAAAAACCTGGGACATCGAACTAATCCAAGGCCCCATAAATCAATAATTGCCGTTGCTTTTAACGGCTGGTCAAACTACCGGGCTATTCCCCATTAGGGGAATGAAAAGCCCCTAGGCGAGGTGAAAACGTGAAGCAGTCACGCTCTCACATCCTCGATCCTACTGACTTTTCAGAGCCCAACGCTTGCGCCAAGAACAAGCCATAGCGGTATGTACTTTAAAAGATCGGGGGCATATAGACGAGCAAAGAGCAGGGTAAAAGTGTCATGGCCCATGGGAAACTATCCGCCAATATAATTAGCCCCCAATAAAGAGAGCGGTGTTAGTGATAGTCGCGGATACTCTAAGGGCGGTTCCCCTAGCCATGCTTTCGGTGAATAGAGGAACCGCCCAGCGGGCAGAGCGTCTGAAGCGCAGTCACCTTATCATTTAAATTATTTGTGCTTATACTGGAGAGAAGCGCTTAAGCACAATTAGGATGATAAGGAATATGCCTCAACCTTACACATGTCATATGTGCGGCAAAAATCATAGCTTTGACGCACTATGCCCTACCTCAAATGAAGACGAAGTATGTCACATTGAACCCGCTACCATGATTGCACTTGGCGGGCTGGCAATATCGGCGGCGACACTGGCCTACAACCATTACCTTAGTAATAAAGATAAGCTGTGCTGCACAAGATATCGCAAGGGTACAGACAAACAATGTAATAGCCCGATAGTTGATATACAACGGATCAATGAATGGGATAGAGAGTGGGTTAGCTTGATTTGCTCAAGCGGTCACGAAACCCGTAAAGTCATTTCCCCCGCCATTAAAAAAACGTAGAGCGCAACAAAAGGAATCAATGGGGTCATGGGGTCATAATCAACGTCTCTGACCCTGAGGTATCCCCACGAATAATATATATAAATCATAAAGATAGTTGAAAACTAAGGGAACATTCACGGCATTTGGTGATCAGATCAATCGCCAAGCATCCCTAACCGGTAAACACCATGAATGTAAACACTATCTTGAACAATACGCTGTCACTTGTCACCCTCAATATGCACAAAACGCGTTGCCAGGCGCTTTATGCATGTGTGCATAGCCTGTTGCACGGTGGCGCTGCAAGCGTGACGGGTATGGGCCGGGGAATAGATTCTAAAGCCTATGAAAAACATAACATTAAACGCGCCGACAGGCTGTGCTCTAATCCACATCTGCTGATTGAGTCAGATTACATTTATGCCGCAATATGTCACCTGTTTGGTCGCATCTCATCCCGCCCAATCATACTTGTGGACTGGTCAGATTTAGATGAGCACAAAGGGCACTTTTTGCTGCGAGCATCACTGGCCTTTGATGGCCGCAGTGTGACGCTATATCAAGAAGTGCATGGTCTTAAAACAAAAGAGAAGCCCGCCACCCATAAACACTTTTTAAGTATGTTGAAAACCATAATAGGTAAGGATGTTAAGCCCATTGTTGTGACCGATGCTGGCTTTAAAACACCTTGGTTTAGAGCAGTACTGGCAATGGATTGGGATTTCGTAGGACGAACGCGAAAACCTAATTTCTATACACTTGATAAAGGCAAAAATTGGCATAACATTACCCAACTATATGCCAAAGCCACAACGACCCCCAAAGTCCTCAACCGCAGTATTAATCGAACCAAACCGCTGGAGTGCCGGTTGATATCATACAAACAAAAAGCCAAAGGACGGCACAATCTAAACCGGGTGGGTCAACCCCGGCAATCTAAACACTCAAAATCCAATGCTAAAGGTGCAACAGATCCGTGGTTGCTTAGCACGTCATTGCCTAAAAGCCGGAGCCTGGCCAAACAGGTGGTCAATATCTATCGCACTCGCATGCAGATTGAAGAGGGCTTTCGTGACATGAAAAGTCGTTTATATGGATTGGGATTTGAACAAAATAAAAGCAGCTTAAAACGCCGACTCACTTTACTAATACTGATTGCTACATTGGCTAGTTTAGTCCTTATGCTGGTAGGTTTGACAGTTAGAAGTGCCAACCTGCACCGCCGCTACCAAGCAAATTCGGTTAAAACGAGGGTAATACTATCATTTCATTTTTTGGGCCTGCGAGCCGTGGCTGACAAACGATTGAGATTACATAAGCGACATTTAGGAGACGCAATAGCGTTACTCAAGCAAGGTATTCGGGAGGCTTCAGCTGGTGTTAATTAAATTCGTGGGGATCCCTCAGTCTCTGACCCTATTGATTATAAAAAAGCCTGGATAGACCAGGCTTTTTTGTAGGCGATAAACAAATAAATATAATTGTTTAGGCTTTTTTCCCTTACCTTGCTAACAGGATCCCTGTTTACGTTGGCCTTTTGAACAACTGCTGTCAGAGGTATCACCGCCTCTGACTTTAATGCGAATAGTCTTACTCACTGCGTTGGTATCATTATCATCATCACTGACGGTTAATTGTACGGTATAATTGCCATTGCCAGAGTAGGTATGCTGAGGAGGATATTTATCTGTAGAGTTTGTGCCATCGCCAAAATCCCAGTACCAGTTGCTTACTTGACCATCACTATCGGAACTCGTATCAGTAAAAATTACGGTATAAGCAATAATTGTAGTCATAAACGATGCTTGTGGTGGTTCGTTGTCTATCACGGGTGGAGGGACATCGTCTGCTGGCGGTTCAGAGCCATCATAAAGGGCATGTAATAGCAGATTAGGCGAGCCCGTTCCGACACCACTGAGCACATCTTGTGTGGCTATCTGTTTTATTGTGGCAGGCATATTTGCGGCTGATACGCCCCCGTCGAGTAATAAAGCCACTACACCAGCCACATGGGGCGAAGCCATCGATGTACCGCTGATCGTCTTGACGGAGGTATCCGATGAGTGCCACGTTGAAGCGATACCTGAACCAGGCGCAAACACATCCACACAACTGCCCCAGTTAGAAAAACTTGAGCGGGCATCACTTTTTGTACTTGCCCCAACAGTAATAGCTCCCGTTGCCCTGGCCGGTGAATAATTACAAGCATCTGCATTACTGTTACCAGCAGCCACAACATACACCACCCCTTTGGCAGCCGAAATATTGATGGCACTATCAAGGGATGAAGAAGCACCACCACCGAGACTCATATTTGCCACCGCGGGCGCGATGTGATTCGCCGTCACCCAATCAATACCGGCAATGACCCCTGAAGAAGAACCTGAGCCTGAGCAGTCCAAAACTCTTACACCATGTAAGGTGACACTTTTGGCAACACCGTAAGTATCACTGCCAATGGTCCCCGATACGTGGGTGCCATGACCATTACAATCCTCTGGGTCTAAATCATTACCTATAACATCATATCCATTGCCTATTCGGCCTGAAAATTCCAAATGGCTCGATCTAATACCTGTGTCAATAATATAAGCATGTACCCCGACGCCGTCGTAGTCATAATTATAAGCAGAGTCTAATGGCAAAACATCTTGATCAATTCTGTCCAATCCCCAGGGGGCATCGACTTGGGTGGCTAACGTCGAAATAACAACGTCTTGCTCCACCCACGCTATATCAGGGTTTTTAGCCATAGCACGTGCCTTTGCTTCAGTCATTTTGACTGAGCCACCATTTAACACTGAATCATAAACTCGTAACACAGCGCCATTATTAGCCTGAACAAGCTCTTCAAGTTTTGCCTGCCTATTGGAACGAGTAAGCGAACTGTCTTTAAAAACAACGATAAATTGGTTTTCTATCGGCTTGCCTTTAGAAGGAATATATTGGCCTGCCACAGCCGATAAAGGTAGTAAACTTAATACCCAAAATATTTTATGTTGATTGGTTTTTTTACGTTTCACTGGTCAGTTTCTCGTTAATAGCGGCATGAAAGGGTAAAATAATACACGGCAACACCCCACTAAGGAAGCAACCTGCACATGACATAGTATATATATTAACACCTAAATGAGGAGGGTGACGTTACTATCTTTGCCAGAAATAAACACATCAATGGGGTCACTCATTAGCCTTCTCCGGTCAAGCAGGTATGCGTAATTCCTTATGTTTTATTTCAACCAAGTAAGTCGTTTTGCTTGTTCCATCCTTTGCTAAGTTTGGCTGGTTCTTGCCATTAGCAAACATTCATTCCTAAACCATTTCTACCACAAGTTAGTTTGAGTCAAAGTGGCTCTAGATACTTAATCCTGATTTAACATTACTTAGTTAACGTTAAAAGTTGGATTTGTTTGGTAGTGCCAGAACTCGGAATGAATTTCTCATATCTCGCTGAGCTACAATGAAAAACTGTGCCATCCGGGTCGGACCAACACAACTCGCTGATCTCAATAAAGTTCTTACTAATAAAAGACTAATATTAACGCCTAAACAGCGCTTTTCAGCCTATAAATGGATACTG
>JBLHIW010000059.1:0-15071 GCA_047618055.1 Paraglaciecola sp.
TGGTATCCCCCGCGACTTGCTGCAGCACCCCAAAGAGCTCTTTTAAGGAGCCTAATCGCTTGGTTAATGCGTCATTTAAGTCCAGCAATTTGAATTCATTTTCTTCAAACTGTGTTTCCAGGCTTTCAGAGGTATTTAAGGCCTGATCCCGGCTCGTGTTCGCAAGGCGAAGCATCTGATCTTGCTCGGCACGTTTTTGCCCAAAGGCTAACTCCCGCTGGCTGTTTTGCTGGTTTTGTTGAAATTTACCCTGCTCGAGCTGCAGCAACAAAGCGTCTAAATCCAGGGCTCTGTCGCTGGCCTTATCTTCGGTATTATCCTGAGCATAGGCGCTTAAGGTCATAAGGCTTACAAATAAGCAGATTGACAGTTTTTTTAATAGGCTATTCATTATCATCACTCTTAGTCTGTCAATGCCACAGGCAACATCAATAAATCTGGTGCCAATTGTTTCTTCGCCATACGCAGGCCTTTTGTTACCTGGGTGCGATAAGCCGGGCTTAAGTTTTGCCACTGACCACTTTGTTTGTTCCAAATACCCTGTAAACTTGCATCACGTGTTTGATAAATTAATGCGCTGCGACCGATGCGCAGAAAATCCACGTCCCGTTGCTGGCCGTCAATGTTATGTAAGCCGCTATAGGCTTCGAGCGTGCGGCCATATTCCATTTCAACCTGAAAGGCTTCCATCACCCGGCGAAATTTCTCAGAGGGGGCAATATCGGCCCGATCCATCATGGTTTTCAAACCCGCGATACGCTTGCTGCGTTCCTTGGGCAAAAACGGCACATCCAGGGCCACAAACTGTTCCAGACCATCTATCATGCGTATCATCAGCGGCGTAATTTGCCGCTCGATAACACTCACTTCATCTATGGAGGCATTTAAGTTGGCCATTTCCTGAACTTGATTAGCCAGTTGTTTAGCCAGTTGACTGTTATATATATCTAAACCATCAATCTCTTTATTAAGGGTTTTAAATTGTTGTAATTTGTCACGAATTTGGTCATTTATTTTATTTATTTTTTGCTGCGAATTAGCCGCAGACCTAGTAATTTCTGTGGCTGCGTTCTCCACCGGCTGTAAATATTCACCTTCCTGAGCGTGCATATTTGCCGATGTAAATAGGCTCAGCCCAAGTAATCCCCTTAACAATGTATATTTAGATCTCATGTACTCAAACCCATTTTAAAATTGATGCTGCTAGCCGATTGTCGATACCAGCATTGTCATAAGAATTCGCGCAAGGATAGAGGCTAAACATGGCAGTTTTATGACGGATATATGACATCCATCTTGCACAATTATGACCAGAAGATGACAAGCACCGCACATGGGGCCTCTGGCGTATTGGCCTATCAGGTTATTTACGGAGGCGCGGTAATAAAACAGTTCACCACAGAGTTAAAACGGATGAAATTATTCGATCTTCAAAATAATTCCCCTCGGTGCTCTCTGTGGTTCAAATCTTTTGTTTGCTTGGCAATTAAAAACTAACAGCCATTCACCACAGAGTTCACAAAGCGCTGCGCTCACAGAGGAAAGATGATTAGGTGCTTAGAATAATTGGTTTTTTGCTCTCGCAAAGGTGGATTGGTATTATTGAAGTAAAAAAAATAGCCGCAGAAGCGGCTATTTATTGTTGTACTACATTAGTGTTAAAAGTCGTATTTAACTGCCAGACTTATTTTGCTGCCCTTGGTTTGGGATCGCAGTAAGACATCTTCAAACTCGATTTTTTTCTCTTGTCCCAACATGTTTTGCACCTTAAAGGTCACCGTCGTATTGAAGTTTGGATAGTACTTATACACCGTATCCAATGAATGGAAGGGTTGTTCGTAACTGTCATCAAAACCATCTATGCCTGGGATCAATATTCGGGCACCAAACACATTATAAATTACCGACACCGCATGCTCGCCATTATCCGAATCATAGCCTGCTTGCAAGTTTGCCACATATTGGGAATGCCCTGTTAAGCGGCGCTTAAGATTGCTTATAGCAGCAGAGACACCGGTTTGCTCGACAATTTCTTGTCGATCGAGGATGATCTCAGAATCACTGAGAGTGACATTACCAGACAGAAAAATATTGTTCCAAATACCATCAGCGATAAATTCTAAACCCTGTAAAAATTCAACTTCTATACCAAAAAGTTCACCACTTTGTGCATTCGCGATGCGAATTAAGGGTGGGCCATCCTGGGCAGGGGATTGAACGGATTCAATCGGCGCATCCATATCCTTGTAGAACAATCCTACCGACAGGTTATTACCTGCTTCACGATACCATTCCCAACGTAAATCATAGTTAATGATGGATGTGGTGTTGATCCCCGGCGTACCGGCAATGGGAAATTCCGTGAGCGGGTCGATGAAGGTGGATGAAGATACTTCACGCAAGTCCGGGCGAACCACTGTCTGTCCGATACTGGCACGAAATTGCATAGACTCATCTTTTATATAGGTCAGAGCTAATGCCGGGTAAAAATCATCTTCCTGAAAGGCCAATTGGCCCCGATCGGCCTCATCCGGCAAATCAATTTGATTGCTTCTTGGGTCAAACGGCGCCACCACCTGACGGAAGTCTTCAAAGCGAACGCCGCCACTGAAGCGCCACTTCCCCTGATAAAACAGATCGGCCTCCACATACAAGGCATCCACCTTTTGTCCAGCCACGTAGTCATCACCGGCGATCGTCGTATCACGCACAATGGCCGGTCCAGAAAACTTAGTGGCATCGGCTAATACCTCATCGCTGAAAACATCAAAAAACGAATTTCCCACTAAGTCATCGCTATTGGCAAAGGCACGGGTGTTTATATCGAAGCGACGATTTTGTGCCGTACGGGTCTTGCTTAAAAAATCTCCACCGAACTTAAATTCCATCTCCCAGTCCTTGACAGACAGGGGATAACTAAAGTTATAGCCAACGTTCTCTAATCTATCGTGCAAGTTTTGGAATGAATAACGAGCGGCCGTGGTCGAGTTATTCAGGGAAATCTCGTTTTGCTGGTCAAACACACCATCCTGATTTGCATCGTTAATAACAAAACGGGCTTGCATATTTCCCGGTGCGTTGCGCAGGGAACGGCCCAGGGAATACTTCCAGTCAAAACCCGCAAAATTCAGTTCAGGAAAGGTATGCCTGCCCCGAAGTTGGTTGGTAAACATCTTACGCTCTTGATAATCAAGCTGAACATCCCGAATACGCAGGCCTTCACTTTGGCTTAAGTTTTCGGTGTTACCAAACTTCTCCCGCACTTCGTCGCTGGTGTCATTCAATAGGATTAAGCTGTAATCGAGTCGATGGTTTCGATTATAATCCCCCCCCAGGTTAAGCATGTTTGACCACTTCACGGTGTTTTGGCTTACCGATATATCATCGAAAAATCGCACAATATTAATCGAATCCTGCACCCGATCCGCTTGTTGCAATTCGTATTCCTGGGACACCTCGGTTTCATTGTCGTAGCTCGTTGTCCACAAAAAACCCAAACGCCAGTCCTCATCAACATCAATACTATTGCCCAGGGAGAAACTGAATCCCCCATCTGGGCCAACACGCTTTGCATAGGGATCGTTGTCACGCTTCACATCCTGCAACAATGACAAGGCAAGATCCTGCTCCAAACCATCCAGAAACTGCTTATTATCCCAACGTTGTTGAATCGACGCGGGGACGGCACGCGTGCCGTCGTCCCGGCCTTGCCAATCCTTCCCTCCGCCACTATACGTCAGCCCATCCCCGGAATTTTCGCTGTTATAGCCCAAACTGCCGGTAACATTGAAAATAAAGTCTGCGGGGATCGTTTTTAAGCGAATATCTACATTACCCCCACCGAAAGACGCGGGCATAGAGGGTGAGAAAGACTTCTGCACCAAGATACTTTCAATAATGTCCGATGGAAATAAATCCAAAGGAATAACGTTACGGGTAGGATCGGGGCTGGGTACGGCCGCACCATTGAGTTGGGTACTGGAATAACGCTCCCCTAAACCACGCACATAAATAAATTTCCCGTCGACCAGGGTCAAGCCCGTTACCCTACGCAAGGCTGAGGCAGCATCACTGTCGCCGGTTCGTGAAATCTGTTCAGCACCCAGAATATCTGCCACAAATGCCTGGTTTTTACGCTCTTGTAAAACAGCCGTGGCTGTTCCCTTTAATCGTGTTCCGGTGGCAACCACTTCTTCAATTGCCGCGTCTTCATCCTCACTCTGTTGCGCCATTGCGCTCTGCAACATTGTTATCGATGCAAGCATGGCAAGGGTAAGTCGTTTTACTGGAAACCTATTTTCAGGCTTATTCATTTTTAACCTCACTAGCTGCTAATTATTAACAGCAAGAACAACTGAATCATATAAATGCGAGTGCGCGACCTAAGGGTGTTGGCCTTAAATAAGGCACTCGTATTTTTATACGTAGGACGGTATTGGCCTAATTACAGGCCAACAGTCCACTTAGCAGTCCAGTTGTTATCTGCGTCTTTAACCGCGCCGATGAAATCTACCGGGGTAAAAAAGGCGTCCAGAGTGGTCACGTCAGTTGGAGCCGTGGTATCGACAGTGTATATGCCGTCTAAAACGGCACTCTGGTCAGCGGCAATAGTGCTACCCGTTTGGCTGTTAAACCAGGCTTCCTGATCAAAGGTACCTGAGTTTTTGATATTCTCACCGCAGGCCAGTACCGAATTGGCAAATACCAAGCCAGGGGTATTCGTGCCATCCATATTAGCTTCAAGGGTAGTATCACCGTCTGACAAGTCAGCCTCGAAACACTCACCCATTCCAACGGGGCCGGTCACCACAAAGTTATGTAACTGGGCGTTAGTTTGATCCCGCAAGAGCACCCCTTCTGAGTCCGCATCCGCGGTGTCGAAGGTGTTACCAATAATGGTCATGTTAGCCACGGTAGGATTAGAGAAGGCCAGACCTGAGCCGCCGTCACCGTCCCCTTCGATACCTCGGTTGGCATCTGAGTTATCGTCGGCATGTTTAACCAGTACAAATTGCAGATTACCTTTAAAGCCATTATCCCAGTCAACTGAGTCGTCCTGTATACCTGTCAATACAAGGTACTTCGCATTAACCGCTCCACCAAAAAACTCAACACCGTCATCAGCATTTTTGTGAATTTGCAAATACTCTACGGTTGTACCCGAGCCTACCGCCCCAAAAGTAATGCCGTTTAACTCATTATCAGGCGCAATTTCAAAGCCACCGTGCATCACCCGAACATAGCGCAAGGTACCAGAGTTATCCTGGTCATCAGAGCCACCAAACACCGCACCTTCTTGAACCCCTTCAACTTGCAATGAACAGGCTGAGCCATCTTGTGGACATTTAGTCGAGTTGCCATTACCCAGCAAAACTAAGCCGCCCCATTGACCGGCTGTACCGTCGGCCAATCCTGCATCAATACCACCAGTAATATGCTCACGGGAGGTAAAGGTGATCGGGGCTGTAGCCGTGCCGTTAGCGTCAATTTTTGAGCCTCGGCTAACCACCAGGTAATCGTTGCCAGAGCTGCCATACACCACAACGCCTGGGGCGACGGTCAACGTAGCGCTATCCCCATTGTCTCCACCGACAAATACCGCTCCTGAAAGAGCGTAGTGATTGCCTGCAGTCAAAATCAAATCAGCCGTAATGCGACCAGAAACCTGACAGGTATTAGTCGACCCATCTACGGCTGCAATCGTCGTGGTACCCGCTGGGCAACCAGAAACAGAAGTGACAACACCAACCTCACCACCACCAAAACCAAATGCCCAACCTTGACGCCAATCATCTGTACCTATAGCGCCTATAAAGGAGTTTTGCTCAAAGAAATTATCTAAGTTGGCTGGATTGCTGCCCGCATTAAGTAGTGCGCTTTCAGAGGTTAGGGTACCGTCACGATTTAGACCTAAATTTGTGCGGTCTGCATAGGCAATAACTTGGTTGTCCGTTTGCTCAGTGCTGAACCACGTCTCCAGATTGATGTCTGTCTCACCAAACTTAAACGCTTGCGGACATGAAATAACGGAATGAGTAATGGTGATATCGCCATCAGATAGGTTGCCTTGCACTGTGTCGTCGTTATCCATTTCTAAACATTCACCCATACCGGCGCTACCGGTAATAAGCATATTCGTGATAGCCGCACCCGTTTGATCACGCAATAATACGCCTTCAGAATCACTTTCCTCAGAATCAAAGCCATTTCCAATGATGGTAATGTTGGCTAGTTTAGGTAATGAGAAAGCCGAGCCATCGCCGCCATCACCATCCCCTTCTATCCCACGGTTGGCGTCGGAGCCATCTGCCGCATGCTCAATGTAGACATACTGCAACTTACCGTTGTATCCGTTATCCCAGTCAACCGAATCGTCTTGTATTGACGTTAAGACAACATGCTTAGCATTAACTGAACCACCGAAAAACTCGATACCATCATCGGCATTAGCGTGTACCTGCAAGTAATCAATGGTGGTCCCAGAGCCTACACCGCCAAAGGTAATGCCATTTAATTCATTATCAGGCGCAATTTCAAAGCCTGCATATTTAACCACTACGTAGTTAAGGGTACCGGAATTATCTGTCTCGTCAGTTCCACCAAATACGGCTCCAGACTGCACACCTTCAACTTGCAAAGCGCAGTCTGAACTGTCCTGAGGACATTTAGTTGACGGGGCGTTACCTAAGATGATGACACCACCCCATTGACCTGCGCCCACTTCGTCACCCACAACGTCGTTGAATGAAGTCATGATTATAGGCTCAGCAGCCGTACCAATGGCTTGAATATCAGAGCCACGGCTTACTACCAGATAATCACTGCCGGCGCGTCCGAATATTACCGTACCTGGCTCTATCACTAAACTTACGCTATCTGCTTTGTCATTTCCTACGAATAGCGCTCCTTCCAAAGCCCAAACCACATCATTTGTTAAGGTTATGGTGGTACCGGCTGATGCAGTAAGACGACCTGAAAGAGTGCGTACTTCAACGTTCACGCCCAGGGCAGTTGAAACCTGCTCAGACAAAAAAGAACTGGCTTCACCGGGACGGTTATCGGTAGTGGGTGTTGTCGGTGTTGTGGGAGTAGGACTGTTCGTAACACTGTTGTCTGTTGTACTGTTATCAATGTCACCTTCGCTGATGTTGATATCACCACCACAACCCGCTAAGACCAGGGCGGCTGCAATCGCAGAGGCTTTAAATACTGTATTGAAATCCATCGTGTACTCCCATTAGAAATATTTTTGTATAAATAAAAATTTTCAGAAGAGTATCGAAGGAGAATGACAGTTTTGTTACAACATAAAATCGTCACAAAAAGTTCATACAGTCGGATAACCACAGTATATGCAAAGAATTGAAGGCTATTTATACCCAAGTAGGCACGCAAAAAAAATCCGATGGTGCTATAAAAGCATTCACATCGGATTTTTGTAGGGTCAATCAGGCGCTAATCAAACGACAAATATGGCCTTCAGGATAAAGAACACGATTATAGATAAACCGGCCCCTGCAGGCAGAGTGACCACCCAGGATATAACGATATTACGCACTACCGTCATATTAATCGCGGCAATCCCCCGGGCCATACCGACCCCTAACACTCCACCCACCAGGGTCTGGGTAGTGGAGATAGGCAAACCGGTACCTGAGGCGATAACCACCGTACAGGCAGCCGCCAGTTCTGCGGCAAAACCGCGACTGGGTGTTAAGTGGGTAATGCCGTTACCAATGGTTTTAATCACCCTATGACCAAACAAGGCCAGCCCCAGCACAATCCCGATACCTCCTAAGGGCAATATCCACCAGGTTAATGTGGCCTTCTTTGCAATTTCACCACCACTGTCGACGATGCTAACCACCGCTGCCAAAGGACCAATCGCATTAGCCACATCATTTGAACCGTGGGCAAAGGCCATACAACAGGCCGTGACCACCATCAAAATTGCGAATACTTTTTCCACATTGGCGTAATGCATAACCTTGTCCGCCTTGGGATCAAAATTGATGCGGTTGATAGCAAAACGTCCGATTATGCCCACCACAATGGCCATCGCAATGGCAATGTAATAACCCTGATCTGCGGGTATATCGAAACCCACATGTTTAAGGCCTTTTTTGATGGTCACGAGGGCCATCACAAAGCCCGCCATCGCCATGTAAAAGGGAACATAGCGTTTGGCGTTATCAAAGGGTTTTTCAGTATCGAAGATAAGTTTCTGAGCACTTTGGAATATCAGATAGGCGATAAAACCAGAAATAGCCGGTGTCACTACCCAACTGCCAACGATGCCACCGACCTTGGCCCAGGAAACGGCATCCATGCTGACACCCACAGCGGCAAAACCCACAATGGCACCCACTATTGAGTGGGTTGTCGACACGGGCCAGCCCAAATACGAGGCGATGGCCAGCCATATGCCCGCCGCAAACAAGGCAGAAATCATGCCAAACACCAGCAGCTCCGGCGTATCAATAAAGAACGCGCTATCAATGATACCTTTGCGGATCGTAGAGGTTACTTCCCCCCCCGCTAAATAGGCCCCAGCAAACTCAAATATCATCGCGATAAAAATGGCTTGCTTGATGGTCAGGGCTTTGGACCCAACCGAGGTACCCATGGCATTAGCCACATCATTGGCACCAATTCCCCAGGCCATTAAAAATCCGACCGCAGCGGCAACTACGACTAATATAAAACCGTACGTTTGAATTACATCCATAAGGAAATCTCTTACTTAGCCAGCATTAATTCAAGTCGAGAACCGACTCGTTCAGAAATATCGGCCAACTCGCCGACCCATTCAATGATGTTATACAGAAACATTACATCTACCGGATTGAGATCCTTTTCTAAGGCCAATAGTTCTTTACGCAAATGAATTTGCAAGGTGTCCGTATCGTCTTCGATAAGATCTAATTCAGAGATCATATCTTCCACCAGGCGCAGCTCACGACCTCTAAAGCCAGTTTCCAGTAGCTCGTCCAACTCATTAATGACTTTTTTAGCCTGCTTAGTGGCGTCAAGACAACGCTTTAGATATTGCATAAAGCTGTCTTGCATGGGCTTAGGAATAAGCAATTCCCGACCTAGAATTCGACCAGAAATATCCTTGGCCATATTAGCAATTTTGTCTTGCTGGGTTAATAAGTCCAGCACGTCCTGGCGCTGGACTGGCATAAAGATCCCGCCGGGAAGGTTTACCCGAAGCTGGCGTTTAAGCTCATCGGCTTCTCTCTCAAGGCTGGATATTTCATGCTGACATTGGGCGGCATTAGGCCAATCAGCAGCAAATACAGCGTTAAAAAAGGGTAACAATCCCTGGCTACATTTATTTACCACTTTGATATGTTGCTCAAGTGGTTTCAGAGGAGACTTGGCGAACACCCCTAAAAATGAATTTGAAGACATAGCGTTATTATCTCTTTAGTTTAGGTACAACAGCACATATTAAAACTTGTCGCGCATCATACCTGAAGATATTTATTAGTAAAATCACGCTACCCAATATTTGTTGGCTTTTTCTTACCGGCACATTGCTGTCATGGCCCCTAAGCGTAACGTAAGTCTCTAATTTATGCAGGTTTGTGCTATTTTCTAAGTTTTGGGGGAAATTTAGGAATATATGACTGTTAAAATAAAATGACTCTCATTAAAAATAATATTTTGCTATGCTTTGAACAAATCGCTCATGCGTCAGCAACTTGGAAGTAAGTAAAAGATGAAGCCAATGATTTTCACCCTGGTGGGTCAGGACAAACCCGGACTGATTGATTCCCTTGCGCAAACCGTATTCGATATGCGGGGCAACTGGTTGGCCAGCAACTTTTCTCACATGGCTGGGCATTTTGCCGGCTTTGTACAAATTGACTTACCCCAGGAAAAGCATCCTGCGCTCCTTGCTAAATTCACCCAGCATCCGGATCTACAGATTCATTTAGTCCAAGGCGTCGACGCAGACAACAGCGAGTCGATTACCGCCCAGGTTGACATTATGGGTAATGACAAACCGGGTATCGTACAAGAGCTCACCGCCATATTAAATCAGTTCAATCTCAATATTATTCAGTTTGAATCGAGCTGTGAAAGCGCACCCAATTGGGGCAGCAGCATGTTTAAAGCCAAGGCCCACATCTCAGTGGCACCGGATTTTGATATGGATCCCTTGCGTGAAGCACTTGAAGGTATTGCCAACGATTTGATGGTCGACATCGACCTTCAATAAGCCTGGCATAAAAATATCATATCGTGCTGCCTGACTGCCTGTTGACGGCACATTGATGAACGGCTCGTTTTACCTGTGCTGGATGTTGTTTCAGCCACCTTTACCCTATTTATACACGTTGTGACAGACGTGAGCCACTCAGGTATAGAGATTAACCGTCCCCCTTGGGCGCACAAGCCCAGTCTTAATGGTTTTAGCTATACCCAAAGACACTGGCGTTACCGCTAGGTGGCAAAGACACTCAGCCCCATTAAGTGTAGCCGTGCTCAGTGCATGGGGTGGGCGATAGCGGTGAGTGAGTGCAGCCAACAACGCTACAGCTTTAATATGCAGGTGTAAAACGTCCCAACGCCTGTTTGCTTATTTTTAACTTAGCCCCAGCAAGCCAACGTGGGCGGACGAACCCCGTGTAGATTGAATAAAATTAATACCCTAAAGGAGAATGCCCCTCATGCCCATGGAAAGAAACCTCTATTATCCCCGAGAACTGAGCTGGTTGGCCTTCAATCAGCGAGTACTGCAAGAAGCTGCTGACGAAAATAATCCCATCGTTGAGCGCATTCGATTCCTGGGGATTTACTCCAACAACATGGATGAATTTTACCGGGTCCGGGTAGCCGAGGTAAAACGCAAAATATATATTCACCTCAATGAGGGGGAGACGGATCTGGCTGAACAAACCAAACTATTAATGGAGAAAATTCAGGACAAGGTTCAGGGCATGACGGATGACTTTGACCGGGTGCACAGGGATATTGTCAAGCAGCTGTCCCGCTATAATATCTTCCTGATTGGCGAGCACGATTTAAACGAATACCAAACGGCATGGTTAACCCAGTATTTTAAAAATAAAGTACTACGACATATCGCGCCAATCCTGTTGCACAGTAAAGTCGATTTAGTGTCCCGCCTCAATGATTCAGCCACCTATTTGTATGTGGCAATCAATCGACAAGACAAAAACACCCAGTACGCCACAATTGAAGTACCCACCAATGGCATGTCCCGCTTTGTGTTGATCCCGCCGGAGAAAAGCCGCAAGAAAAAACATATTATTCTTCTGGATGATATTATTCGCTTGAATCTGCAAAGCATCTTCAGGGGTTTTATCGAATTCGACTCCCTTGCCGCGTTCTCATTTAAAATGACCCGTGATTCAGAATACTCAATTAACGATGAAATAGACGAAAGCTACGTGGATAAAATGTCTGACAGCATGAAACAGCGGCTGATCGCCGAACCGGTGCGCGTGGTTTATGATGCTCGCATGCCCGATGATATGCTGAAAAATTTAAAAAAAAGGTTGAAGATATCCTCCTACGACAGTCTTATTGCCGGTGGTTTGTATCGAAATTTCAAAGACTTTATCGGTTTTCCCAATGTGGGACGGGACTATCTGGAAAACCCCACACTTGCGGCGATCAATAGCCGGGTCTTTTCAGATTATGACACGGTTTTTGACGCAGTCAGTCACAAAGACATCCTACTGTATTATCCTTACCATCGTTTTTTGCATTTCACCGAGTTTTTACGCCAGGCGGCGTTCGACCCTAACGTTAAACAGATTAAATTGAATATTTACCGGGTGGCAAAAAAGTCACGGATAATTGCCTCATTGATCGACGCGGTAGACAATGGCAAGAAGGTCACGGTTGTGGTTGAGCTGCGCGCCCGCTTTGACGAAGAGGCCAATATAGAATGGTCAAAAACCCTGACCGACGCCGGGGTAAAAGTTGTATTTGGTATGCAGGCCTTAAAAATCCACAGCAAACTTTGCGTGGTCACCCGGGAAGAAAACAAACAACTGGTAAACTATGCCCATTTTGGCACCGGCAACTTCAACGAAAAAACGGCTAAAATCTATACGGATTTTAGTTTATTTACCCGCAATCAGGCCCTCGCGGAAGAAGCAGAAGATGTATTTAACTTTATTCAACAGCCCTATCGCCGATTTAAGTTTCAGCATTTACAGATTTCCCCGATCAATGCCCGCACCAAGATCCAATCCCTACTTAGGCAAGAAATTCAAAATGCCAACGAAGGGCTAAAAGCCGGGATCACCCTGAAATTGAACAATCTGGATGACAAACGCTTAGTGGATGACTTGTATAAAGCCAGTCAGGCGGGCGTTAAGGTAAGAGCCATTGTGCGCGGCATGTGCTCTTTGGTTCCGGGGGTCAAAGGCCTCAGTGAGAATATTTCCATTATCAGCATAGTCGATCGGTTTTTAGAGCATCCCCGGGTAATGGTGTTTGAAAACAGTGGCGATAAACGGGTGTTTATTTCCTCCGCTGACTGGATGACCCGTAATATGGATAACCGCATAGAGGTAGGTTGCCCCATATATGACGAGGATCTAAAAACCAGGATCATCGATATATTAGAGATTCAGTTTCAGGATACCCTGAAAGCCCGCGTCATTGATCAGCAGCAAAACAACAAATATGTCAGTCGCGGGAATCGTAAGAAGCTGCGCTCACAAATCGATATTTATGACTATTTAAAAGCCCTGGAGGCTTAAACCATGCCCCACGCCAGTAACGCATTTGAAGATGTTGAAAGCCGTGATGCGATTAAAGTCGCCGCCCTGGACATCGGCTCAAATAGTTTTCATTTAGTCGTGGCGCGCATCATGGCAGGCTCAGTGCAAATACTGCATAGGGTAAAACAAAAAGTGCGTCTGGCGGACGGTTTAGACAAAGACGATGTGCTTAGCGATGAAGCCCAGCAACGGGGCCTGGAAGCCTTAGAGACTCTTGTTGAAAGCTTACAGGGCATTGAGCCTGAAAACGTACGAATTGTCGCGACCTATACCTTGCGAAAAGCCCGCAACGCCAAAGACTTTATCAAGGCCGCCAAACGTATCTTACCCTATCCCGTTGAAGTCATCTCGGGAGCAGAAGAAGCCCGTTTAATTTATCAGGGCGTGGCCCACACCAATTATGACGATGGTCAACGGTTAGTGATTGATATTGGCGGCGGCTCCACGGAATTTATTATTGGTGAGGGCTTTAATACTAAAATACTTCGTAGCCTGCAAATGGGCTGTGTGAGTTATACCAAACGCTTCTTTAAACAGGGGGAGTTGACACAAAAAGCCTTTAACAAAGCGATTACCTGCGCCCAGCAAGAACTGGAAATGATTGATAAAACCTTTATGCAAATTGGCTGGAATAGCAGCATTGGCTGCTCAGGTACCATACGCACCGTTATCGAGCTCGCCCAGCAACTCGATAGCACTAAGCGGCAAAACCTTGTCTCCTTAAGCGATCTGGACACCCTGACGAGTTTGTGCTGCGCCGCCGGTAACAGTGAATGCTTGCAAATCGAGGGCTTAAGCGAAGACAGAAAAGGGGTGTTTGCCGCCGGTTTAGCGATCCTGACGGCCATCTTCAGGAGTTTACAGATCAGCGAAATGAGCTTTTCCCCCGCGGCCTTAAGAGAAGGTGTGCTATATGAAATGGAAGAGCAGCTAAGCCATACCGATATTCGCCAGCGCAGCGCTGAAAGTCTGGCCACCCGCTACGACGTAGACATTGACCAGGCCAAGCGTGTATTGGCCACCACCATGAGTCTGTACCAGAGTTGTAAAAAAGCCTGGAGCATTGGCCACGATGAGTTAAAAGACATGCTTGGCTGGGCTGCTTTGTTACATGAGGTAGGCATGCAGATCAATACCAGAGGCATTCAACGCCACTCGGGTTACATACTGCAAAACCTAGATCTACCGGGTTTTAATCAGGAACAGCAAAATTTACTCGCCACCCTGGTACGTTTTCACCGTAAAAAAATTAGACCCAGCGACGTACCCGAATTTGTCCTGCACCAGCCAGAGCAGGTCAATGGACTGCTCGCCATATTGCGCTTGGCCGTGTTGTTAAACATCAAACGTCAGGATGACATCCTGCCCAGGATGAAAGTCAGCGCAGATGAACACGCCTTAAGCATATCGTTCCCTAAAGACTGGCTAGTCAACAAACCCATTTTCAGTGCCGATTTAGCCCGCGAAGCCGACTACATTCAGGCATTGGACTTAAAATTGGCCTACGATTAACTTATACCATCCCACCTCGATATCTGCTCACTAAGCGATGGATAAAAGTAGCGTAATCGCGGCATGTTTATCGCCTTTCTATATCGTTTTGTTGCTGCCAGGAGCCGTTATTTATATATTTGGGTGGCTATCCATGAAAATGCGCTGAATACAAATGGCTGACTGCCATTAGGTTTGCTTCGCGCCTGACAGATAAAATCTTCTATTTTCAAACCATTACCGTTGAATTAATTCAGGGGGAAACAACCTAAAAGTGGTCTGCGGCATAGCCAAGGTAATAGGATTGGCTAGCCGATTTTAACCAGGTTATTTACAGTCTCAAATGAGTGAAAAAATCTCAACCTAACGGGCGTACAAGTTTTACTGACCCTGACCCAAGTTTTAATGGCAAAAATTATTATCATTTCCCGGTGTGGCCATCTCCTAAGTACCTATAACAAATCAGCTTTTAGCAAATCGAGCTTCTCACCGGAGTTTAGGTATTAATTTATACACCGTCATGCCCTAAAATAACTTTGCTCGCAGGATCTTACATTGTATTGTTTATAACTGTGCACAATGACAATCGGGAATCTTGCAATGACACGGTTTTTGCGGTTTAGACAGATAAGTTGCCTGGGCTTAGTGCTAAGCAGTCCGGTCTGCTTTGCTTTGGGTGAGCAGATCCTGGCACAAAGTGCCGATGTAATACACATTGGAATACTCGCCATTGGGATAGTATTTGTCGTTCTGTTCGCCAGTCTAATCTTGCTCAAGGTTAAGCTCAAAGGTGCTGAGAAAAAATCC
>JBLHIW010000060.1:0-15054 GCA_047618055.1 Paraglaciecola sp.
ATAAAGCCTGTATTGCGGGGGCAAGTTATGGCGGTTATGCTGCATTAGTCGCCGGATATCAGACCCCAGAGTTGTTTGATTGTATTGTCAGTATTGCGGGTATCTCTGATTTAGATGATCAAATAAGCATGTGGCGTAGACTGGGCAATTTCGATTATATCAATAATGCCGTTAGTGATGACAATACAGACACAGAGGCAATTTCACCCTACTTCCATGCGAAGAAGTTTAACAAGCCAGTTTTACTGATCCATGGCAAAAGAGACACCCGTGTCAGTTACCGTCAATCTAAAACAATGTATGAGGAACTAAAATCCGAGGGAAAAGACGTAAGCTATGAAGAGTTTGAATACGGTACTCACTTTCTAAACGATGCAACGAATCGGGTAAACGCGATGAAGCTAATGAAAGGTTTTTTTGCAAAACACTTAAAATAAATGTCGCAGGCGATCCAAATCCAAGGGGCTTGATTGGACAATTATTACCTTAGTTAGCACAAAATAAAAGGGGACCGATCATTTGGATCTGCTCCCTTTTATTTTTACCTATATAGATAAAGGCCTAGGTTTTTATCACCAGGGTGCCGGCTAATTTATCGTGAAAACCTTGTTTACGTTTATCAATACCCACCCAAATAAGCCCCAAAAATAAGGGTATAGCAGACAGATAGTAGCCCAAGTAACGGACTAATAATTGGCTTGTTTTAGGCTGTTGCAGGGTCTTAGCGTCAACAATTCTCATCTTCAGGATCATCTTACCGGGCGTCGCAGACTTATATACCCAAAAAAGAATCACAATAACCCCCGGCGCAATATAGTTCAGGACAACATCCCCTATGCCAGAGATAGGCCTTGGCTGTGTCCAATACGTCATGCCATAGATCAGGCTTAGCAAGGGAAAGAGCAAGACCAATAGCATAATAGTGTCGATTAACGAGGCGGCCACTCTGAGCCAAAAGCCGGCATATTCAATCTCCGTATTCGCCACAACACAATCTTGTTGGGTTTCAAGAGCAGGCATCAGCACTCCAAATTGTCAGCAAATGGCCCACTTTACGGCTTTAGGGTCATTTTGCCCATGACTTCCCTGCCCATGACTTTATTAAGGGCATCTTTCGCGTCTTTAAGGGGTAGCACCTGGTCAACAATCACCTTCACTTTTCCTTGTACGTACCAGCCTAATAATTCATGCATATTAGCCGCAAAGTCTTGAGGCTGATGTTGGGTAAACGAGCCCCAGAACACCCCGACCACAGAATAGCCCTTAACCAGGGATAAATTAACCGGAAATTCTGGAATAGTGCCGCTGGCAAAACCGACCACTAACAGACGACCGTTCCAGGCCATGCTGCGGGAACAGGCATGAAAAGCATCGCCACCGACACATTCGTACACGACATCCACCCCTTTGCCCCCGGTCACTTCTTTTATCGCGGTTTTGAGATCGGTTTGGGTGTAATTAATCAGAATATCTGCACCATTAGCCTTGGCCACATCCAGCTTCTCTTGGGTAGAACACACCGCAATGACCTTGGCACCCATTTCTTTGCCTATCTGCACCGCAGCCAAACCGGTGCCCCCTGCGGCTCCGGTGACTAATAAGGTTTCCCCCGGCTTAATTTGGGCCCGTTGCTTAAGTGCATGATGGGCGGTTGCATGTGCGGTCACCAATGCGGCGGCTTCTTCATCGGGGATCACATCAGGAATGGGCATAATATGGCTAGCGGGACAGGCCACTTTTTCCGCATAACCGCCTAACATGCACAGGGCGATAACTCGCATGCCCACCTTTAAATGGCTGACGCCCTCACCCACCTCAGAAATAACCCCGGCGACTTCGTTACCGGGAATAAAAGGAAAATCGGGCTTCATTTGATATAGACCTTGTACTAACAAGCCGTCGGGAAAGTTAACCCCACAGGCTTTCACGTCCACCACTACATGGCCTTTCTTGGCCACCGGATCGGGCACGTCCTGGTATTTAAGTTGCTCTACCGGGGCAAATTCATTACATACAATTGCTTTCATCATTCATTACTCTCATTTACTGGATTAGCTTTAGTGCATATTGAGCAAGTGGCTGCACCATTGCTCCTACCTGTAAGGCTTGTTTACTTGAGGCATTACCATCTTGTGCTCGCTTGGCCACCCCCTGGGCAATAGCCGCTAAACGAAAAAAACTAAAGGCCAGGTAAAAATTCCAATTGTCAATTTTGTCAATCCCCATCAGTGTGCAATATTCCCCGACATACTCTGCTTCACTGGGAATACCTAAAGTCTCCCTGTCGACACCGCCCAAGCCCGTCCCATGACTAATGTTGTCCGGCAGGCGCATTTGCATGCACTGATAGGCTAGATCAGCATAAGGATGGCCCAACGTGGACAGCTCCCAGTCCAACACGGCCACGATACGCGGCTCACTGGCATGGAACATCAGATTGTCCATCCGATAATCCCCGTGCACCAGAGAGACCTTGCCATCATCCTCGGGCAGGTGTTGTTCGAGCCACGTTATCAAACTGTCCATTTCAACAATGGGCTGGATCACTGACAAGGTATATTGTTTGCTCCAGCGGCTAAATTGTCGCTCATAATAATTGCCAGGTTTACCGTAATCGGCTAAACCCTGGGCCGTAATATCCACGCTGTGCAAAGCGGCCATCACTTTGACCATTTGCTGATACATCTCTTTTCGGGTGGCATTGTCCTGGATATCAGGCAGGGAACTATCCCAAAAGACCCGTCCTTGCACATACTCCATAATATAAAACATGCTGCCGATGATGCTTGGGTCTTCACACAGGTGATAGACCCTGGCCACTGGCACGGCGGAGCTTTTAAGGGCGTCAAGCACCCGGTATTCCCGATCCACTGCGTGGGCGGATTTAAGCAATTTACCCGACGGTTGTTTTCTAAGGACATAGCTTCCGTTGGCCGTCTCCAGCTTAAAAGTCGGATTAGATTGGCCACCGGCGAATTTGCTGGCACTTACCGGGCTAGTAAAACCCTCAATATGCTTTGCCAGATACTCAGCGAGTATTTTTTCATCTAAGATCTCGGCTGCCTGTTGATTAGTCATATATTCGCCTTTTTATAAGCCTCGCCACTATGAACGCTAAGCATTGTGATCTCTAATCAGGTTACGGCCTAACTGCATCATATGCACCTCATCTGGCCCGTCGGCCAGGCGGATAGTGCGGGCATAAGCATAGCTTGCCGCCAGGCTATAATCTTGACTGGTGCCACCGGCTCCATGCATCTGAATAGCTTGGTCAATGACATGACAGGCCATTTTGGGGGCGACAATCTTGATCGCGGCAATGATATTTTTGGCCACCTTATTACCGTAACGATCCATATGATCCGCGGCCTTTAAGGTAAGTAAACGTGCCTGTTCAATATCGCAGTGCATTTGCGCAATGCGCTCCCTTATGGACTGTTGCTTGCTTAACGGTTGGCCAAAAGCCACCCGTGTTTCAACCCGTTCACAGGCTAAATCCAGCGCCCGCTGGGCACAGCCTATCAAACGCATGCAATGGTGGATACGACCCGGCCCTAAACGTCCCTGGGCGATGGCGAAACCTTCCCCCTCACCCACCAATAAACTTTCTGCCGGTACTCTGACATTATCGAAGATAATTTCAGCATGGCCAATGGGTTCGTCAAAATGCCCCATCGCTGAAAGAGGGCGCACAACCGTTACACCAGGGGTATCCAATGGCACCATTACCTGTGACTGCTGTTGATGACGGGGCGCAGCGGGGTCGGTTTTACCCATCACCACCATGATTTTACAGTTAGCGTTCATCGCTCCACTGGTGTACCACTTGCGACCGTTAATGACATATTCATCACCATCACGTTGTATAGATGTTTCAATATTAGTGGCATCCGATGAGGCAACCGCTGGTTCAGTCATGGCAAAGGCCGAACGCACCTTCCCCTCAAGTAAGGGCACCAACCACTTCTTTTTATCATTTTCAGATCCGTATCTGGCAAGTACTTCCATATTGCCTGTATCCGGCGCACTGCAGTTAAATACCTCAGCACTCCACATTACCCGGCCCATAATCTCACACAGAGGGGCATACTCAAGGTTGCTCAGGCCTGCACCATAGGGCAAATATTCTTCCGGCAGGAACAAGTTCCATAAGCCGGCGGCCTTGGCCTTCAGTTTTAGTTCCTCGATCAAAGCAGGGGTGACCCAACGTTCATTTTCATTATATGAACGTTTATGTAGCTCCTGGATATATTGCTGCTCAACAGGATAAATATGCTCATCCATAAAGGCTTCTAGACGGTTGATAAAGTCTTGTGTTTTTTCTGGATAATCAAAATTCATGATATTGCCTTCCTTTTAAAGGGGAGTTTTTAACTAAAGGTAATTTTGCTAAACCGCTCGGGAACATCCATATGCGGAATATTGTTAAAACTGCTTAAACGCACTGTGCGTTGGTTAAAATAGAAATGACTAAAAGCGCTGTTCTTTATCTGCATGTTAAGCTCGATCACCTGCTCTGCACCCAGCCCGAGCACGATGCTCATAAACATGGCAATCGCCCCGCCGGAACTGACTACCAACACTGGATTACCGTCATCGGCGGCACAAATATCCTGACGACTTTGTTCGACTCTCTGGCGAAACTGCTGCCAGCTCTCGGTCAACAACTCTAAAGGTAAGCGCCCATCTGACCACGCCTTCATGGCCTTTTTCAGTAATCGGTAAAACGCTGCGGGCTGGGCGTCTGGGGCCGGTTTCTCATGGGGAAATAAATTCAAGTAAGCTGCGGCGATATTTTGAAAATCAAACTCGTTCAAACTCCCGCGGGTAATTCTTTCTGGCGGCTGGGAAAATGCTGAGCATATACCCTCAGCCGTTTCCTGATGCCTGACCAAGTCACCCAGCCAGATGCGTGAAAAATCTATCTCTCGCTGCTGGAAATACTCCCCAAGCCACTTGGCTTGCTGCATACCAAGTTCACTTAATTTGTCATAGTTTTTTGCCCCAAACGACGCTTGCCCGTGACGGACCAAATATAATTCAGACATGTTACAACCTAAAATTGAATCTGTGACGATAGTATTAATAAAGCTACTATTAGTTTAATTAATTATTTCAATAAATTTATATACACTTAGCTTATACATCTCTTAAATCAACTCATAGCTGCTTTAAGGGGATGCAGGTCTGGACATAAAATCTTCCACCAAAACCCAGCCTGATTATCATTTCAAACACAGCATGGCACCCTGCACGGAGAAAAAATCAGTGGTATTTAGACAGCTAATTCACTAGACAAGTAATCGCGTAATAAATGAGTTCAATGTACAGTGTGTTACCTCATTTTTATCCCCGCTCTGACTGGCCTGCAATGTAATCAGTGCATACATTTAACCTTATATCAACATTGAGTTTACTTTTGCTAGAAAAGCTTGGTAAAGTTAGAGGTCAGATGAGTTGACATATTTCTTTACACATAACACTGACTTATAAGTCCACCTTAAGTGGACAAAAGAGCGATTACAAAAATCAAAAACCCGACTAGCTCAGCTAGCACAAGAAAGAGAACACACAATGAATCAAATACTACCTACACACTTTAGACGAAATTCATTATCTATGCTGGTTGGCGTGGGATTAGCTATGCAGAGTGGCCTGGTGCTATCTCAAGAAGCGGATGCGGATGTTGTTGAACGGATAATGATCACGGCATCAAAACGTTCAACAGGGCTACAAGAGACGCCGATTGCCGTTACTGTAGTCAGTGCCGAAGCGATTGAACAAGCTAAAGTGCTTGATATTGGCGACTTACAAACACTGGTCCCTACTCTGCGCGTTACCCCATTACAGCGCTCAACCAACACAAATTTCGCTATACGCGGATTTGGTAATGGCACAAATAACACGGGTATTGAACCTTCAGTCGGTATTTTTATTGATGGAGTCTACCGTTCTCGTGCTGCCGCCCAAATTGGTGATTTACCCAGGCTACAACAAATAGAAGTACTCAGTGGCCCGCAAAGTACCTTGTTCGGTAAAAATGCCTCTGCTGGGGTTATCAGTGTGCGCACTGAGGCACCTTCTTATGATCTGGAAGGAAAAGTCGAAGCCGGTATCGGTAACTTTAATCAGCGACTACTCAAAGCTTATGTCACCAATGGGATAACAGATAACCTGGCCTTTAGTTTGTCCGCCGGCATGAATACTCGGGACGGTTATACGGACAGTGAAGTCGGCCTTGAAGAACTGAATGATCGTGACCGCTGGAATTTACGTGGACAACTGCTTTATGAACCAAGCGAAGATGTGACGGTACGTTTCATTGCCGATCATAGTGAAATTGAAGAAAATTGCTGTACTACCGCCAGGCCTATAAATGGCCCCAGAGATGGTATTACACGTGCCTTGGGGGGGGTAGTACTTGATGGCGCTGACCCGTTTTCTTATAAATCAGCGTTGAATATCAACCCGCTTAACAAAGTTGAAGACGGCGGTGTATCCATGACAGTTGACATCGACTTTGAGGGTTTTGCGTTTACGTCCATTACCGCATTGCGTAACAATGAGTCTAGTTATTTAAGTGATGTTGACTTCACTTCTTTGGATATTCTAACGGAAGAAGGCCATACTAAAATTGACACGTTTACTCAGGAATTTCGTTTAACCTCTACTGGCGAGCGCAAGCTAGATTGGATGGTCGGTGCATTTATCTTCGATGAAGATTTAAAAACCGGTGATACCTTGTTTTACGGCGATGATGTGCGCAGTTATTTTGATACCTTACTTGCCTTTGGCGGTGCACCGGGTCTCATAGGCGGTGTTGAGGGAGTTTATGGTTTCGCTCCAGGTTCATTCTTCTCTACGGACATCTCGGTTAATTCTGAATTTAACCAACAAGATAAAGCCTATTCAATGTTTGTAAATTTGGATTATCATGTTACTGATGCGCTAACCACAACATTTGGTCTGAGCTATACCAACGATGATAAAGATGTCAGCCTTACAACAGTAAATACTGACGTGTTTTCGGCCATTGATTTGGATACCGATTTAACTCTTTTTGGGGTTCCTCTGCCCTTCATCCCCACACTTGCACCTGCACTTGGTACCTTAAAAAGTTTTCAGTTTTTGCCGCCGCAACTTGATTTTCCTAACGCCGTGGAAGATGGTAAAAGTTCTGATAGCAAAACGACCTGGTCAGTACGTGTAGCCTATGAGCTAAATAGAAATATTAATTTCTTTGCCACCGCCGCAACCGGTTTCAAAGCCACATCCTGGAATTTGTCACGTGATACCCGTCCTTTTGCAAAGGACGCGGCCTCCATTGGAACCGCAGGCTTATTACAAGTAAACCAAGGCTATGGCACCCGTCTTGCGGATCCAGAAAAAGCAACGGTATATGAACTTGGAATGAAAACCAGCTTTAAGCAGGGTGCGTTTAATGTCACATTATTCGATCAGACTATTGAAGGCTTCCAGTCCAGTATCTTTGTAGGAACCGGGTTCGTGTTGGCGAATGCCGGTGAACAATCCACCCAGGGCATAGAATTCGATTCCATCTACCGACCCACCGATGATATCGCTTTGACCTTTGCGGGTACGCTACTTGACCCTTTATATGATTCATTCGTAGGGGCAAGCGGTTTAGGCAATGTGCCAATCGATTTATCCGGTATGAAACCTGCAGGAATACATGAAACCAGTTTGACTGCTGGCATCACCTACAATTTCGAATTTGAAAATGGTATGTATGGTTATCTGCGCACCGATTACATCTACGAAAGTGAAGAACACCTTGTGGAAAATGTACCTGCATCGTTGACCCGTGAAGTCAGTACGTTTAATGCCAGTGCCGGTCTGAACTTCGAAAATGGTGTGATGCTGCAGCTTTACGTACGTAATCTAAATAATGATGAATATTACATGTCTGCGTTTCCACCACCGATCCAGGATGGAAGCTTCAGTACGTATCCAAACCAGCCACGTACCTTCGGCGCAAGCGTTTCCTATGTGTTCTTCTAAACCTTAGGGATGGATTAATACAAGGCTCATTTAAGTGAGCCTTGTATGTACTGCATAAGCATCTTCAATTTAATAGATTAAAATGTACGCATAACAAAATGCTATTCATCCTAGATGAGTGGCATTTTTTTTATTGCTTAAGTTTGATACCAGCATACTGTTAACTTAATGCTCAACCCTAAATTAAGGCTAAAGCTAAAGTATCAAAAATGATAGAGTTTCAATCTGCGCTGCCAATCACCGGCGTGTTCCTGCTCACAGTCTAGCTCATTGTCAAAAAACACATGTTTTCGGGCGTCTTTTAGTACAATGCCAGCCTTAAGTAAGTGGCTCTGGATAAGCTTACGCATATACACATCCCACTTTTTATGGCGTGCATCTGCTAAGGACTCAGGGCTATCAAACACACAGATCACCGCCAAGCTGCCGGGGAAACGGTCATAGTGGGCATAGTGGGTTAACCACTCAAAGCCGATTACGTTTTTTTTGGCTTCTTCACATGCCTGAGTCAGTGCTTTAACGACATTATTGTCTAATTTTTTTACGGTTTTTTGCATCTTAACGTTTCTTCAGTATTAGTTGCCGCCCGTTGGCTAAGCATAAGTACATAAATAAGCCGTATCCATTACAACTTTAACTTGAAAGCTAACATTGGCTGCCACCTTAAACGCTTCTCCCGATAAATAAGTTTGCCACTGTGTTTCGCCGGGCAGTAAAACGCTTAGGGCGCCGCTGACCACTGACATACATTCATCTTGACTGGTATTAAAGTCATATTCTCCCGGGGCCATCACGCCTACCGTTGCTGGCAGAGATTCGCCCTGAAAGGCTATCGACTTTACCTTTCCATCAAAATATTCATTTACTTCAAACATGGGGCTCCAATTAACAAGTAGTGGCATTTTAGCCGTCAATGTAACAGTTTTAGACTTTCGAACAACTTATAATAATTTCACTTCAATAGTGGGTTTATCTCTTTTATGCTAAGTCCATCTACCGCATTTACTAACGAAAGCCAGCCATGATCATCCAAAACCATATAGAAAATATCCTTACCCCTAACGGCAATATGCGCAGCTGTGTGTTTCGCCCCGTTAAGAGCGGTAGCTATGCAAGCATTATTTTCTACTCAGAGATTTTTCAACAAACCGCACCGATTACGCGCAGCGCGCAGATCCTTGCCAGCCATGGCTTTGTGGTGCTGGTTCCGGAAATATTCCATGAACTCAACCCACCGGGCACCGTCCTGGCCTATGATGATGCAGGCAAGGACAAAGGCAATGCAGACAAGTTTGCTAAAACTCTGGAGCAGCATGACAACGATACTCAGGCAATGCTTAATTTTATCGCTGATCAAGGGTATTGCAATAACAAGGTCGGCAGTATGGGCGTGTGTATCGGGGGGCACCTGGCGTTTCGCGCCGCATTGAATCCTGAAATACACGCCGGATTTTGTCTGTACCCCACCGATATTCATTCCAATACCTTAGCCTGTGAAGACAGTAATGACTCCCTAAGCCGCTGCGGCGATATACAAGGGGAGCTTTGCATGCTATTTGGCAAGCAAGATCCCCATGTTAGCCGTGAAGGGCGAGATCGTATCCGCGGGGCCATGCTCGCAGCTGAGCTCGACTTCAGCTGGCATGAAGTCAATGCCCAGCATGCCTTTATGCGAGATGAAGGTGAGCGCTATGATGCCGTTTTGGCGTTACAGTGCTATGGTATGGCCATAGACCTATTTCAGCGCACATTAAGATAAGGCACTACATTAATGTACTTACCTTTTCAGAGCGGCCTGCGGTTAAATATAAAAGGGCTTGCCATAAAGATTCTTTCTTTAGCGTGAAGATTGATTCGATGAAATGCATTACCCCATATTGTCTGCTACTGCTATTGTTTAGCGGGACGGTTCAAGCACAGGATATGTTCGACGATACGTTTCGGGTACATGGTTTATCCGCCTTTAAAGCTGAACAAAAGAAAATGCTTTCCCAGTGGCTAACCAGGGGAGTCAACGGGACCAGAGCGACCCTAGGGGTGTATCCAAGACGATTGGAATTGTACGTCTATGCAAAAAAATCTAATCAACCGGTACCCTGGGCACACACCCGCCGGGATCAGAAGGAAAGTATCCATTTTTATGTGGATAGCAGATTTTCTTTGGATAAATTTATTAACGACTGGACGATTTATCATGAAATGAGTCACCTGGCATTACCCTACTTAGGCCCAGAATATGCGTGGTTTTCAGAAGGTTTCGCCAGTTTTATGCAGTACCAAATAATGGCGAAAACAGGTGTGTTGAAAGGTACCTTAGAGCAGCGTTACCAACAGAAAATTGGCCCCCATTTAAAGTGGTTTAATAGCGACCTCAGTGCCGCTTCTATCGCCAGGCGCTTACTATCGAATCGCAACTTCCCTGCAGGATATTGGGGTGCAGCCTGGTTTTTTATAGTGGCCGATCAGCAACTTCGGCAAAAACACAATGTCTCATTGAATACAGTGGTTGAGCATTACCAAGCTTGCTGTCGTTTACGGGACAACACGGTGCAGGAAGTACTCCAGTCATTTGACCGACTGATTGAAGATACCCTGTTTAGCGATTTACTAAAACGCTTTGAAAACGACGCGGCGCGAACGCTCTATCCCCGTGAGTTTTCCAACTAGGGTAATAGCCTATAGAGAATAAATTCTCGCTTATTCCAGACAGCCTCCATTTCGGTCGTGACGCTTTACTTAAGCCGTGCAGGAGACATAATTATTAGCCACTCACGCGTTCGAGCGTTATAATTTGAGAAACAATAATAATAGTACCTCTATGAAAAAACATATCTACGTGGCCTATACGGGTGGCACAATCGGCATGCGGCCCTCAGCTCAGGGTTTTGTGCCCGCAGCCGGATTTTTGTCACAGACCCTGGCTAATATGCCTGAATTTCATCGCAGTGAAATGCCCAACTTTACCATCCATGAATACGACACCCTGATCGACTCGTCTGACATGAGTCCCAGTGACTGGCAATTTATCGCAGATGACATTTACCAAAATTATCATGACTATGATGGTTTTATTATTCTACATGGCACAGATACCATGTCATATACCGCATCTGCCCTGTCCTTTATGTTGGAGAACTTAGGCAAACCGGTCATTGTCACCGGCTCACAAATCCCCCTTGCTCAACTGCGCTCTGATGGCCAGGAAAATCTGTTAAACGCCTTATATCTGGCGGCCAATTATCCGATACCTGAAGTAACCTTATTTTTTAGCAATCAGTTATTTCGCGGCAACCGCAGTCGCAAGGTGGATGCCGATGGGTTCAATGCCTTTGACTCCCCAAATTTCCCGCCCTTATTAACCGCAGGGATAAACATCGAAGTACATACTGACAATGTAGGGATCAAGACGGAGAATAAATTACATATCAGTAATATAAGTGCTCAGCCGATAGGGGTGGTCACCCTGTATCCCGGCATAAGTACAGACGTGATCCGTAATACCTTGCAACAGCCAGTCAAGGCCCTAATTTTACTGAGTTTTGGCGTAGGAAATGCGCCTCAAAACCCTTTGTTTTTAGCCGAGCTCAAGCAAGCAGCAGAACAAGATATTGTGATTGTAAATTGCACCCAATGCCTGCGCGGGAAAGTCAACATGACAGGTTATGCCAATGGACACGCCCTGCGTGAGGTAGGGGTCATCAGTGGTGAAGATATGACACCGGAAGCGGCGTTGGCAAAGCTGCATTATCTATTGAGTAAAAATTTGTCCATATCCCAACTCAAACAGCACTTAGTCGCCAATTTGCGTGGAGAATTAAGCAACTAGCGAGAATTGCAGGCAACAAAAAGCAGACTATAAAGTCTGCTTTTTTTGTAGCTAATCTTACTGGCCGACCCGGATTGTAGCCCAGGCCGTAAGTAAATTTATAGCACCTTTATAGTACTACGATGTTATCAGCTTGAGGACCTTTTTGGCCTTGTGTTACTTCAAACTCAACTTTTTGACCTTCGGCCAATGTTTTGAAACCAGTACCAGTAATTGCACGGAAGTGAGCAAAAACGTCTGGACCATTTTCTTGTTCAATGAAGCCGAAGCCTTTAGATTCGTTAAACCATTTAACTGTACCAGTAGTAGTAGACATAGTCTTTCCTATATATAAATATCAAGAGTAATTAAAACCTCGGATGAGGCGATTATGCTGAAGTGTGTTGCTATTACTTATGATTTACCAGACGAGGTACTGCAATGGAACGTCGAAACAATGTGCATAAATTCAAACTAACTTTCAAGCAGGCGCATTATAGCCACACCGTTACTCAGGTCAACTATTATTATTACAATAATGAGTCTAACAAGGCTCATTGTATCAACGAGTTAGCTTAAATAAATGCAATATGCGGTCACCTTATTTTGTTAAATTTTTGTACAATTTGTAAGCGATTAGTTATTTGGCATATAAATCAGTTGCTTGGCTAAAGTCACTAATTGGCAGGGAAGGTATCAACTTATTCATTGAGATAAAAATCGAGGGGCTTAGTACTCCTCCAGGAATGGGAAAAAAAACTGTGATCGCTGTTAAGCCCCTCAGTAAAATCGAAGTTTTTTCTGCGCTACGATACAAAAGGAGCAAGTATCCATCGTTTCGTAACATTCAGATTCAAACAGGCAGACCGTTTGACTGAATATCGCTAAGTGATGCACCACAACCTCGCCAACACTACATGCGTCGTGCCGGAATAAATAATAAGGTAAGCGCCGATAATAACGCGGCTAATGCGGCCAGACTAAAGGCAAGTTCAGCCCCTTGCCCCTGATGCCAAAACCAACCCGCACCGTAGTTGCCAATCGCCCCACCCAAACCAAAGGCGATGCTCACATACAAAGCCTGTCCCCGGCTTTGAAAATCTGGGCCAAAATAATGATGAATAAACTGCATTGACGCCACATGTGTCATAGCAAAACTAAAGGCGTGCAGGATTTGACTGAGAATTAACACGCTTATTGAATCCGCCAAAATCGCCAGTAGATACCAGCGTAAAGCGGTCAATAATATACTGATGATTAAGATCCACTTTATCCCAAAGCACTTAATTATCTTACCCGCCAGAATGAAAATAATCACTTCGGCCACGACACCTAAGGCAATAAATCCGCCCGTTTCCTGACCCGAATAGCCTAAATCCCGGGCGTAGAGGGCAAAAAATCCGTAGTAGGGACCAAAGCTAACTTGCAACAGTACAGCGGAGAGCATAAAACCAACAAATACCCGGGTACGGATTTTACGCCAGATCGATACAGCGCTGGGGGTTTGTTGCTGCTGGGTATCGGGGGATTTTAACCACAGGGTCGATAGAAATAATAATAAGAGCACGGTCACACTAATATAGATGGGTGCCTCAGACGAAAAGACATCGATCATTTTACCGGCAAATACGGTTAATAAAATAAAACCGATACTGCCCCACAGGCGAATGTAACTATAACGACTGGCGCTGCCGCCAACACACCTTAAGGTCAGTACTTCTATCTGGGGTAAAATCGCGGTCCAGAAAATCATCATTAAGGCAAAAATTAAGGTTAAACCCCAAAAGCCCTCAACAAAAAATATCAAAGAAAAGAAGCTAAACGTTAACCAAGCCCCAAGTTGTAAAACCTTCAAGCCCTTACCAGATTTATCCGCCATCGACGCCCAGAGATTGGGCCCGAGAATACGCGCCACAGTTATCAGGGCAAACAGTTCGCCAATTTCAACCGAACTCAGACCCCGTCCATCAAGAAAGACCCCAAGATATGGCACCAATACCCCTAACTGTCCAAAATAAAACAGATAGGTAATGGCCAATAAGATCAGATTGGGTTTAGCAAAGGCAGGATGTGTTGCCACCAAGTGACAGGCTTAGTTTAGCATCGCCGAATAAGCATTAAGCTTGTCCGGGCAATATCGGCGTGGTGGACTTAACGTCGGCGTTTTGGGCCCGGTGGCGTAATAAATGATCCATCAACACCAACGCCATCATGGCTTCAGCAATTGGTACGGCGCGGATCCCCACACAGGGATCATGACGTCCCTTAGTGATCACCTCAGCACTTTTACCATGAATATCAATACTTTGACCGGGAACACTGATACTGGATGTGGGTTTTAAGGCCATATGTACGATGAGATCCTGGCCACTGGAAATCCCCCCAAGCACGCCACCAGAACGGTTGGATTGAAAACCTTGTGGCGTCATTAAATCTCGATGTTCGCTGCCTTTTTGCTGCACAGTAGCGAAGCCGTCTCCCACCTCTACGCCTTTAACTGCATTGATCCCCATCATAGCATGGGCTAAGTCCGCATCTAATCGGTCAAATATGGGTTCACCTAGACCAACGGGCATATTAAGGGCCACGACGGATACTTTGGCGCCGATGGAATCGCCCTGTTTTTTTAAGTCCCGCATATAGGCTTCGAGCGCTTCCAACTTACTCTGGTCGGGGCAGAAAAAAGGATTAGTGTTGGTGATGGCATAATCAACGGTATCCATTTTTATCGGCCCCAGTTGAGAGACATAACCATGAATGTCTATACCATGATGTTGTTTAAGATATTTTTTTGCCACGCCTCCTGCGGCCACACGGATAGCGGTTTCACGGGCAGATGAACGACCACCCCCCCGATAATCTCGCAGGCCATACTTTTGCTGATAAGTATAATCAGCATGCCCCGGGCGAAAGGTATCTTTAATTTTGGAGTAATCCTGACTACGTTGATCGGTATTTTTGATCAATAGACCAATACTGGTACCGGTGGTCTTGCCTTCAAACACCCCAGACAAAATTTGTACCTCGTCTTCTTCACGACGGGCCGTGGTAAATTGGGAGGTACCGGGCTTGCGGCGATCCAAGTCTCCCTGCAAGTCCGCTTCGCATAACGCCAGACCGGGAGGACAGCCATCAATAACACCACCAATAGCGATGCCGTGACTCTCTCCAAAGGTGCTCTCCGTGAAAAGTTTACCAAATGTGTTGCCTGCCATAAGCCCGCCTAC
>JBLHIW010000061.1:0-14908 GCA_047618055.1 Paraglaciecola sp.
TGTTCAGTAAGTTTGGTGTTTCAATATGCTCTCTTTTCGCCTTTTTGTGAGCATGCTGCGGAAGCTGGCAACTCACTAACGCCAACGTTTTCATGAGTCTGCCAGCGCGATATCGACTCAAGGCAACCCTTGTCTGGTCGCGATGCCGGCAATGGTTCGCGCAGAACCGTAAAAACTGAACCAGGTTTCGCCTCAATGACGCGACCAAAATCACTGAAACCAGCCCTTTGCTTCCATAAATCGAAAACAAGACTTCTCTCTTTCTGGGTAAATGTCCGCTTGATTCGTTTCATCAAATGTCCTCATGCAAATCAGTATTTTAGTATAACTGTTGCTTTGTTTACTTGAATCTACAGTAGCCTTTTTTAAGATCTCTTTCTCCAATTCAATCCGCTTCTTTAACTCACTTATCTCAAGTTGCTCCGGCGTCATCTGCATCGCCGCAGGAGTTTTACCTGCTCGTGCTTCTCGTAGCTGTTTAACCCATTTGCTGAGGGTGGAATATCCCACTCCCATGGCCTTAGGGGCTTCTTGATGGGTATAGCTTTGGTCAACCACCAACTGTGCTGTTTCCAAGCTAAATTCTGGACTAAATGTTGGGCGTGTTTTCTTTGTCATCATTGCACCTAATGCTGTTATGAAATCGATCATAACACCTCTTATTAGGTGGCAAAATTAACTATGCCACTACATATGGGGGTAAACCATGATTAGTCTTAATACAGATTAAAATTCTTCTTGGTTGTTGTTGCAGGAGGAGCAGAAACAAGCTTCGATTTTTGAAAAACTAGCTTCAGGTAAAAAAATTAACAGAGCCGCTGATATCGGCGCCGCTCATCAAATTATTGACCGCTTGACCGCACAGGTTGAGGGTAATCGCCAGTCCATTTCCAATGCTTATAATGGTATTGCCCTAGCACAGGCCACCGATAATGGGTCGTCCAGTATGTTGAATCAAGCCAATATTGCGGTTCAGGTGCAGGCTATTCAGCAACAGGGTCAGGTATTATCCTTGTTTAAGGGCTAAAAGCGTATACCCATGTCCCTTCAACTTGCAGCGTTGTTGGCTGCTCTCACGCCCCCTAATCACTTAGTGGTGCTAAGTTTATGGGGCTGGATCCCTTTGCCGTTTAACGGCCACGCCCATGCCCCGTGTTTCAGGCTGGTTTTTGCTTGCAAAATACGTTTATTGCCTGGTCAATATGAGGAAACTGCGCTGGTTATTTACCGGGCACAACATGTTATGACTGGAAAATCGATGGGTAAAAATGCAACTGTAATCGCTAATGAAAACCAGTAAGCAGGGGCGGTAAGAGCTTGTAGCACTATCTCTGATGATAAGGAAGATATCGTAGCGTAAACGCTTAAACTCATGCTAAATCACTCAAACACTAAAATTGGTACTCCAGTGAAGCGTTTAGCGATGAGTCTTTCAGTTCTTGTGAAAAGTCTATCAGGTCGAGTGAATTATCACTTCTGTCTCGCTTTGCGTAACGCAGAGACAAGGATGCATTTAAGTTTTGCTCAAAACGACGGCTGAAACTCAATGTGGATAGGAAGGTTCGTGTGTTGTTGCTGTCATCCCGTGATGTCTGCTCAGCAATACTAGTCACCAGACTGATATCGTTACGCCTACCGAGGGCGTAGGCAAGGTTGAGCGACGCACTAATTCGGGTGGCTTCACGATCCGATTCAATATACTCAGTGGTAGCGTGTCTCACATTCAAGGATGCTTTCAGCTTGCGTTTCTGATAGCCAATACTTAAATTACCAGTCTTACGGAAAATAATGTCTTCTGTAATATCACTGGATATCTCCGCCAGGCTTCTGAATTCCTCACCGGGTTGCAGCACGTACTGCAAACTATCGGGCTGAAAGCAATCCTCTAAGTCAGATGAACCGAAAGTACATACGAATATGCCAACATCTGAGACCGTGGTGCCTAAACGGCCAAACGTTGTGACATCTTCATTGTAACTTATAGAGGCTCTTAATGACTTCGCATTATAATTAAAGTTGAATTTGTAAGCGTCGCCATAAAAGCGTTTTCCGTAGTCAAGGTCCACAGATGTCCGACTAGAAAAAGCCCATTGAGTTGAAACACCCATAAACTTACTGGTGTTTTCGTTTTGCTTTAGCTGGTTATATGAGAGTGCTATGCGCTTATTTTCTGCTGGTTCCCAGCGGAAACCTGCACCATGACTGTCGCTATCCAGGTTGCGTCTTGAAATGTTGAAACCCGAGAGTTTGGGTTTGTAGTCGTCCACTTTGCCCTGAGCAAAGACAGAGATTCCATTGCCCAGACGTACACCCACATCGCCATTTATATTTGTTGATTTGAAATTTTGAAAATTCAATCGCCTGGTGTCATTGTACTGCACTGCAAGGTTATAGGTGATTTTTTTTTGTTTACGTCCATTGAAAATATTGGCCGCAAGGGCAACATTCGATCCGTCGACCCGGTTACCATTAGCAACGGTACCATTGTCAACAGTTGCATCATCAACCGCTCTGTCGGTCTTTGTATGGGCAACCGATGCCTGCCAATTAAGGCCAATATAGGGCGAGGTAGGCAAAGTAAAGGATAAGAGAGCCTTGTCGGTTTTTATTTTGGTTAAATTTTCTGGGGAGGATATTCTATTACTGAAGCCCAATTGTGCTTGTTCTCTGGCTCTGTAAGACTGACTAGCGGACAGATCAAGTCTGAGCATATTATCGATAAGTTCGAACTGTGAGGCAAGCCTAATATCAGTGTAATTGTTGTCTGAACTGCCATTATCCCCGTTCCGGGTAATGCTGGTTTGCGTAAGTAGCATAGACAGCGTTGCATCCTTGCCAGTATAGACAGTGCTTAAACTAGGGCTTAAGGTCAGTGTTCTTAAAATTTGAGAGGTGTCGTCTGAAAAAGTTCTGTTGATTACACTTAGACTGCTTGTTACCGAAGGCTTCAGGCTTAACTCCCCTGAAAATGCGGGGTTAATATGTATATGGCTTAATAGCAAAATAATGGCTATCAAATTATAAGATGTAGACTTGTGTTTCATTAGTAGCTCCCTGCATAGTCTGTTAAGTGATTGCTATGCTTATTATTCGCCATTGCCATCGGTACGAGCTTACGAATTATTGTTAAGCTTCCAGCCAAGGGCTTGCTCTTATAGAGTAAGCTGACAACTGGAATTAGAGACCAAACGTAAGATCCACAGCTTATATCTTGTTCAGCACTATGTTGAGAAGGGATAAGTGTGTTGGTAAAGGAGGGACTAAAACCTACACAACCCGCCTTACAATCAGATATATATCTAACCAGTAAGCTAAAAATAGCGCCATATCTATAATTCAAAGGTTAAGCCTTATAACAGAATCAAACTTAAGAACCGTAATAGTAACCATAATAGCCAGAACCATCACTAGAGCCCTTGCTGGCTTTGTTTAGCACAAAGCCCTTAGCCATATCGGGATTAAGCTGTTCAACGGCTTTAGCTAAATGGTTTAAATTGGTTTTACCTTCCTGCACAACGACAACCGCCTGGCCAGCAAGGTTTGCTAAAATAGCGGTTTCATTAATACCCAGTAACGGCGGCGTATCAAAAATCACGACACGATCATTATATCTGTTGGCAAACTCACTCACTGCTTCGAGCATTTTACTGCTTGCCAATAGCTCCGAGGATAGATGATTGGACATGCCGGCTGGAATAATACGTAAGGTATCTAAACTGGTCTGGTAAATAATGTCCCCGAGTTGCTCGACATCACCTAATAAATATTCCATCAATCCATTTTCAAAAGGCTGGTCAATAATTTTCATAACACTTGGTCTCAGTACATCAGCGTCGACCAGGAGCACGGTTTTATCTTGTTCTAAAGCGATACTTAAGGCCAAATTAATGGCGGTAAACGTTTTCCCCTCGTTAGGGCTAGCGCTGGTAACCATAATGATATTGCTGTTCTTTAGGGACTTTGACAAGGGTCCAAAGGCATTACTTAATACCTTGCGTTTTATTGCCCGAAATTCCTCGTTGATGACCTGTCTGGATTTATTTACAAAGCCACTTTGTAACGAGGTGAGATCTAGTTTATCTCTAGCCGGTCTTGGGACATCGTCATGGCCTACTGCTTGCTTTGTTTGACCTGGGGGTGTTTGCATGGACTCGTCACCCCCTTGTTGAACTGTGTCTTTGCGCTGCTTTTCCTGTAGTTCATGTAAGCTCTGCTTTTGTAGGGCTTTTTCTATAGTGCTCATAGTAACCTCCCAAATGTATTGAATGGCAATCGTCCATAAGAAATGTCAATCCAAACTAACGATGCGTATATCCCCACAATAAACAGACTGGACAGAATAAACACAATCATTCTCCCTCGATCCACTTTTCTAATTACTGACGCATCAATATCTGAAACGGTACCAAAAATTGGGATACCAAAGGTTGCCTTAAGCTGACTGGCGCTGAGTGCTATAGGTTTAACCTGGCTAATTAAAAAGGCGACGACGATACCGGATGCAAAACCCATAAACAGAATCACCGTATAAAAAATAATACGAGCTGGGCCGGAAGGTTTACTGGGCAGTACAGGTGGGTCAATAACTCTGAATTGAACATCACTTGTATTAGCGCCGGCCTTTCGGGACATTTCCGCCTGCTCCCTTCTACTGATTAAACCAAGGTACTGTTGTTGAATCGCATTATAATCTCGATTCAAGCCCTTTGACTCAGCTTCTATCTGCGGAACAAGATCCATCATTTGAGTTAACTTAGCAACCTCGGCTCTGGAGTCATCGGCCCGTATTGTTAGTGCGGCAATCTGGTTTTCATAAGATGCCACCGCCAGTTTCATTTCCTGGTAAACGGGATTTTGATTAACATTTCCAAATTGACTAAAGGAGCCGGTGGTTTCGGCCAGCCTACTCATGCTTTGAATGTCTTCATTGCGCTGTGCTTTAAGTTTCTCTAATAAGCTATTACTTCGTCTGACCTCAGGATGCTTTTGCGTATATTGGATCAGTAATTCGTCTAGTCTGCTTTCCAATGCCGCAATGCGAGTATCGTATTTTGTCGAGATACCCGACTGGTTATCAGGGCCTGCCAAGGAAGACGTTAAACCAAAAACCGGTGCTTCACCGCTTAATTGAGCTTGCGCCGCAGCCAGCTGAGAGCTTAATTCCAGTAACTTTAGTTCGGTGTCCTGCAATAGAGTGTTCTCCCGCTGAAACTGGGAGTAATAATCACCGATAGTACCAGGTGCTCGATCCATACGACTAATTTTAAAGTCAACCAGACGTTTTTCCGCTTGAACAAGCCGTTGTTCATACTCTTCGATTTGCGTCTGAATAAATTGCTCAGCAGAATCACTACCTTGCCTGTTTGAGCCAAGAGATGTTTCAACGAAGTCATCTAAAGTGATTTGTACTATTTTTTGTGAAAGCTCAGGGGAATAGGATGGATAAGATATAGTGTAAATATTCTGCTCAGCAGTACTACTGAGCTTGATGTTTGCCTTAAGTTCATCAATTAAAGTCTCCATCTCTTCTGCTGTTTCAACAGTAATATCAAGATCAGCTGTTCTGGCTATTTTCTCCAAGTTTGGTCTGCTTAATAGCGTGCGAGCGACTAAACTCACTTGCTCAGAACGATTATTATAAACGGCGAGGCCTCTTAATAAGGGCCTAAGGAGGCTAGTTGTATCCACATAAACCCGTGCTGAGGATTCATACACGTCGGGCATACTCGCCACATAGGACCAACCTATCGGGCAAATCAACCAGGATGATATAATAATATAACGTTTTTTAACCCAAACGCCTCTCACATAATTTAGAACTTGATCCAGCGCTTGTTGAATTCCGAGCATATATACGTCTACTTCTTTTTAAGTATAAAGGATGATTTCGGCAGAATGAGGGCTAAAACCAGGCCTAAAACCAGGCCTCAGGTACAATCAAAATGTCTCCCGGCAATATATCTACATTGGCTGTAATGTCGCCGTCTTTTATTAGTGTATCGAGTGATACTGCAAATTCTGTTTGTACGCCATCCACAACCCGAATCAACTTGGCACCGTCTCCATCTGCGAACTCGGTTAATCCACCCACCATCACCATTAAATCAAGTAAGGTCATGTCCTCTTTATAATTAACAGCCTGAGGAGTGGCTGCTTCGCCAATTACCCTAACTTGCTCACTAAAGGGACCCACAAAACCGCCGACACTAATCGTAACAATAGGGTCTCTGATATATGTGGAGAGGACTTCCTCTACCTCTCTGGCAAAATCGGTGGGAGTTTTGCCAGACACCGGCAAGTCTTCAACCAGGGAAGTGGTAATCATACCATCCGGACGAACGACAAACGAACCCGACACTTCGGGGTTCCGCCAAACAAATATATTGACACTATCCCCCGGGCCGATTAGATACTTATAATCGTTTATGTCAGTTGTAAGGGAGGGGCGGGTAGTTGCTCCAGGAAGTATTTGACTATTACTGCTGCAACCAACCAAAAGGCCAACGGCCACTGATAATACAAATAATATCTTTGTCTTCATAAGTAAGTTCCTTCCCAAACATATCGACGTAAATTAATGTAACAATCTGGTTTTACAGGGCATATTAGCTCTGTAAAACCATTTAAGAAATGCTAGTCTATCTGAAATATGAAAATTAGCATATCATAATTTCCCTAATAAAATCCGAGAGGTATGGACAGTGGCTTTGACCAGTAATAAAAAAAACAAGAGGTCTAATGTCCTGGTATTAGTAGAGGCATTCATAATTAGTTATGTTGCCTATATGAGCAGTTTACTGCTAATACATGTTACTGGTACCGAGTCTCCAGACTCTTCGGTGATTTTGACAATTATAGGTATTATGACCGTTTTAGTGCTGTTGTCGTCTTTATCTGTTGGCTTGTATGAAGCAAAGCTAAGAGAATCCTTTCGTGGCATCATTAGACGTATTTTCGTTAGCATAGCCTTTAGTTATTTTTTCATTGAGCTGATCACCAGTACCATTTTAACTGATCATCAGCTGCACCCCTATTACTTGCCATTAGCCGCTGGCTTAACGACGCTTTCGCTCATTCTGTTCCGCTTAGTGATTACCAAATTTGGTTTTCTAGGCATTGGTAAGATTAAGATTGTTATCATTGGTGCTGGAGAACGTGCTTCGATAATTGAACAACGAATGCGCCGCGAAGTGGATAGATTTGGTTTTAATTTATTAGGGTTTATTCCTATAATTGGGGACAATCGCGAGGAAGGGATCCGAAACGAGAAATTGCTTAATATTAAAATAGATGCGGATTTTCATAACTTCATTGAAGATAATGATATTGACGAAGTGGTCATTGCCTGTGACCAGAGACGAGGTACACTGCCGATTGAAGTGCTGTTTGACTGTCGATTGAGGGGGGTAGAAGTGACGGATTTGCTTGATTTCATGGAGCGAGAAACTGGGCAAGTTGTGGTTAATTTGATGTATCCAAGCTGGGTGATATATTCGAATGGTTTTAACTCTCAAAACTACTTACGGGATGCCCTAGATTACATTCTAAATGTTATTGTTGGGTTGGTAGTATTAACACTTACCTGGCCTTTTATGTTACTCACTGGTTTTATCATCTTTTTAGAGGATGGCTTTTGGTCAAAGGGATCTATCTTCTACAAACAGGAGAGAGTGGGATTAAATGGCAAACTTTTTAAAATTGTCAAGTTTCGTAGTATGCGTATTGATGCCGAAAAAGATGGCGCAAAATGGGCGACTGCCAATGACAGCCGAGTCACAAGGATTGGTTACTTTATTCGTAAATACAGAATTGATGAGTTACCGCAAATTATCAATGTGTTTCGTGGCGAGATGTCGTTTATTGGTCCTCGTCCGGAACGTCCACAATTTGTTGAGCAATTGATTAAGGAAATTCCGTATTACAATCAAAGACATAATGTTAAACCAGGTTTGGCCGGCTGGGCGCAACTTAATTACCCGTATGGCGCAAGTGTAGAAGACTCAATGGAGAAATTGAAATTTGATTTGTATTACGTTAAACATCAAAGTTTGATGTTAGACATGCTTATACTGATACGTACTGTAGAAGTGGTGTTATTTGGAAAGGGACGCTAAGCCTTGAGCCATTCTACATTAAATGCCATGACGGTTGACGTAGAAGATTTTTTCCAGGTTTCAGCATTTGAATCTATTATCTCACCCGAACAATGGCAAGAATACCAACCCAGAGTTGACCACAATACCCGCAGGTTATTAGACCTTTTTGCTGAAAAGGGTGTTAAGTCTACATTCTTCGTTTTGGGCTGGGTAGCTGAACGTTATCCTGAACTTATCAAAGAAATACACAAACAAGGCCACGAAGTCGCTAGCCATGGTTATGCCCATCGACGAGCGACAGAGCAAACCCCTGAAGTGTTCCGACAAGATGTTCAGCGCTCAAGGGATCATCTGGAAGATTTACTCGGTGAGAAACTGTCAGGGTATCGAGCCCCCAGTTTTTCCATTGGCTACGATAGTGAGTGGGCATTTGAGGTCCTGGCCGATCTGGGTTTTAAATATAGTTCAAGTACGTACCCGGTAAAACATGATTTGTACGGTACACCAGACTGGCCTCGATTTGCTTACACCAGGCCAGAAGGCATCGTTGAAATACCCATACCTACGCTTAAAATAATGGGTAAACAAATACCCATCGGTGGTGGTGGGTATTTCCGTCTCTATCCCTATAAAGTGACGGAAAAATTAGTCAAAAAATACCTCAAGGATGAAAAACAACCCTATTCGTTTTATTTTCACCCCTGGGAAATAGACGCAGATCAGCCGAGACTTAAACATGCACCACTGAAATCACGGTTTAGGCATTACGTTAATTTACACCGTACTGAAGGCAAGTTAATTCGACTGTTGGAGGATTTCAGTTGGTCCACCATGCGGGACGTTTACGGAGTAGCTTAGTGACAGTATCTTATGTGTTAAGGACGCTCAATTCAGATGCAAGTGAAGGGCAGAGATGGGACACCTTCGTTGATCAATGTGAGCGGGGAACCTTCTTCCATTTAGCCGCCTGGAAAAATGTCATAGAAGATGTGTTTAAGCATACCTGCCACTTTCTCTATGCAGAGTGCCAAGGTGACATAGTCGGCGTGCTGCCCTTAGTGGAACAAAAAAGTTTGTTGTTCGGCCACGCCCTGATCTCTACGCCTTTTTGTGTGTATGGCGGTGTCGCTGCGGATTCAGACGAGGTGATGTTATATCTCGAGCAGCAAGCAATCGCATTAGCTCATCAATTGTCGGTTGATTATCTTGAGTTACGTTACCCCTTTAGCCGCAATAATCCTGCACTCATCGAGCAATGTGCTCACTCATCCTTCGCCTTCGCACTGGCCGAAGATGACGAAGGGATTTTGGCTGCTACAAAAAAGAAACAAAGGGCGGTGATCAGGCATTCGTTGAAAAACAAGCTGAGCTATCGAATTGATGACGACACCACGACGGCGTATGAGGTTTATTCAGAAAGTGTCAGAAATTTAGGCACGCCCGTGTTTGCCAGGGGGTATTTTAAGGCCCTGAAGCAGCAGTTTAAGGACAGATGCGATGTGCTGACAGTAGAACACGAAGGCAAGGCGGTTTCTTCGGTGCTAAGTTTTCATTATAAGAACCAGGTGCTACCGTTCTATGGCGGTGGGATCGAGCAGGCCAGAGCCCTAAAAAGTAATGATTTTATGTATTATCAGTTAATGTGTTCGGCAAAAGCTCAACGACAGGCCAATGACTTTGATTTTGGCAGAAGTAAAGATGGCTCTGGCGCGTTTAACTACAAAAAAAGCTGGGGAATAGAAGCATTGCCCCTGCATTATCAATTTCATTTGGTCAATGCAACAGCCTTACCCAATCTGAGTCCCAATAATCCTAAATATCAGTTTTTTATTCGAATGTGGCAGAGGTTGCCCTTAAGTATTAGTCGGCTGATTGGGCCCTTTTTGTCAAAATATTTGGGATAAGAGCCGATGTCGCCCAAGGAGCCGCTGTTATTTCTGTGTCACAGAATCCCTTTTCCGCCCAATAAGGGGGATAAAATTCGTTCTTTTAATATGCTTAAGGCACTCAGTCAGACCTTTGATGTACATCTGGCCTGTTTTGTTGACGATCCTTATGACTGGCAATATGCCGACAAACTGGACAAGTTTTGTCAGCAAAAACTATTGCTTAAGCAGGATAAAACCATCGCCAAAATAAAAGGCCTGCAAGCCTTTATTACCGGCCAGCCAATCTCTATCCCTTACTATTTTAACCGGACTTTGGCCCGTTGGGTCGACAACACGCTGGCCGTTAATAAAATAAAAAACATTTTTATTTATTCATCATCCATGGCCCAGTATGTGGAAGGCGATGCCTATTCTGCGTGCCGCCGCATCATTGATTTTGTCGATGTAGACTCAGACAAATGGCAGCAGTATGCCATGGGAAAACGAGGTTTGGCCCGGTGGGTGTATTTGCGTGAATGGCGAACATTACAGGTGTTTGAGAATAGGATTGCAGAACAATTCGATCATGCTCTTTTTGTCTCACCTCAAGAGGCTGATCTATTTAAACAACAATTACCCGCAAAGACCGCAGCTAAAGTGAGTGGCATGTTGAATGGGGTTGATTCGGAGTTTTTTGATCCCCAAAACCGTGACACTCAGCCTCTCGACGAATCTGTCGACGTGGTGTTTACCGGAGCAATGGATTATTGGGCGAATATAGACGCGGTTATGTGGTTTAGTGATAACGTATGGCCGCTGATTAAGGCCAGATACCCCAAAGCAACGTTTTTTGTCGTGGGAGGTAATCCAAGCGCCCAGATCAAAGCCTTAGATGGCCAGTCAGGCATCAAAGTAAGCGGCAGAGTCGTCGATGTCAGACCCTATATAAATAGTGCTAAAGTGGTTGTGGCTCCCTTGCAAATAGCGCGAGGTCTGCAAAACAAAGTACTTGAAGCCATGTCCATGGCAAAACCGGTCGTGGCAACCAGTATGGCCATTGAAGGTATTGCAGCCCGCAATGAAGAAATTCGAATTTGCGATGAAGCACAAGCATTTAGTCAACACGTTATAGACTATTTAAATCAACCCGCCTGTGCAGATAATAGTCGCAAGTGGATATTAGACAATTTGCAATGGCCCTCGAGTCTGTCTCGGCTGCCAAACTTATTTAAGGATGCTCGATAAGATGTTCACGAACAATATTTTTAGGCTGTTATGTTTAAGTTTAGTGCTGTGGGGGGCCGCATTTTATTCCACTATTGCATCGACGGTGGCAATTTGGAATCGCTCAGACACCTTTGCCCACTGTTTTATCATCTTACCTATTTGTATATACCTGATAAAACAAGTTTGGCCAACACTACGTGTCGCCAGGATCGAGCCTAATCTGCGGGTACTTCCCCTTGTCGTGGTGGTATTAATATTATGGTTATTTGGTAACCTAGCGCAGTTGTTGGTGATAGAACAAGGGGCCGCCTTTTTGATGTTACCAATGATTATCTGGACCTTATTGGGTAATCAGGCAAGTAAAATATTGTTGTTCACCCTGTTTTTTTGGATGTTTAGTGTACCAGCAGGTGAATTTTTGGTACCCCAATTACAGGAGCTGACCGCAGATATTACCGTTTGGTGTTTGCAGTTAACGGGTATCCCCGTTTATCGTGAAGGCTTGTACTTAGCCGTTCCCAATGGTTTATTTGAAGTGGCGGTGGCCTGCTCCGGTATCAGGTACTTGATCGCATCCTTTACCCTGGGCACCTTGTTTGCTTATCTGAATTATCAGAGTAATAAGAAGCGGCTGATTTTTATCCTGTTTGCCCTGGCATTACCCCTTTTGGCTAACGGTATTCGCGCCTATGGCATCGTGATGATTGCCCATTTATCCGACATGAAATACGCCACAGGCGTCGATCACCTTATCTATGGCTGGTTGTTTTTTGGCTTGGTGATCTTTGTGATGTTTGCCGTAGGCAGTATCTGGAGTGACCCCGTGCCTAAAGTTGCAGAGCATGACAGTAACTTACCCTGTGCAGCCATCCCCAAAGCAAAATTATACAGTGCCTTGCTTGCTGTAGTCTTATTAGTCGGCTTAACCTTTGCCTACGAAAACCGCGTTAAGGATCCCCAAAGTGATTTTGCAGTGGATATCAATGCCTTATTTATTCAAAGTGAGGAAATGAAAGATGAATCCTGGTTGCCTATTTTTGAAAATGCCAATGCAGAAATGAAAGGTCACAGTGATGGGCTCGATTATTTTGTCGCCTACTATAAGGTGAACGTTCAGGGGCAGGAGTTAATAAACAGTAATAATAAGCTATTTAATTATAAACAGTGGTCTATTGAAAAGAAGCAGGATTATGGGCAGTTTAAAACCCTGACTATCACCAATAGTAGTGGGGGAAAACGTTTATTGGCATACACCTACGTCACTCCCTGGCTGACCAGTCCCAGTTCCTTAAAAATCAAATTATCTCAAGCAGTCGAAGCATTGTCGGGAAGACCTCAACTAGGCATGTTAGTGATGCTTTCCCTGCCTGTAGTGCAAGAACAACACGATATTCAAAGCTTAATCGATGCCGCGAATGTTAAGTTGACCAAGGGGCTGCAGGGTTATCTTGATGAGTCAAAGTAGGCTACATATAGCCCATGTGGTCTACCGCTTTGATACTGGTGGGTTAGAGAATGGTGTAGTGAATCTGATCAATAGTCTGCAAAGTGATCAGTACACCCACAGTATCGTGACCTTGAAGGGGCATAATCCTGATTTTGCGGCAAGAATAAAAACGGCAAATGTACAGTTTTATGATCTGGCCAAAAAAAATGGGAATGATCTTGGGATTTTTTGGCGCATGAATCAATTGCTTAAGCAGCTTCAGCCCGATATCTTGCACACCCGCAATACGGCTACCCTTGAGTTGCAGTTGGTTGCCTGGTGGCGACGAGTAAAACTGCGCATACACGGTGAGCATGGCTGGGATGTCAATGATATGCATGGACAAAACCTGACCTACAGAAGGCTGCGTAAGTTACTCAAACCCTTTATCCATCAATATATTGCCTTGTCTACAGAAGCCAGAGATTATTTACTCAATATTATAAAGGTTAAGCCCGAACGTCTTAATCATATTTGTAACGGGGTAGATAAGGCTAAATTCTCACCGAAGGCGGTCATGAGCCCCACGTCACCGTTTATTATCGGCTGTGTGGGCAGGTTAGAAGAGGTCAAAAATCATGTCTTATTGGCCGAAGCGTTTGTTCTTGCATCCCAGCGGACTCACGGTAAGGTGAATATTCAGCTGCAGCTTATTGGAGAGGGGAGCTGCCGGGATAAAGTCGAGACTTTGTTATCCCAGGGAGGCTGCGCCGATACCACCTGGTTAGCGGGTAATCGCAATAATGTTGCTGAATTAATGATGAATTTTGATGTTTTTGTCTTACCCTCTTTAGCGGAAGGGATCTCTAACACCATTTTAGAGGCCATGGCCTGTGGTTTGCCGGTGATAGCGACGAATGTGGGTGGAAACAGCGAGCTGGTACAACACGAGCAGTCGGGTTACCTGGTTGCTGCGTCTTCTGCCGAAGAAATGGCCCAGCGGTTGCTGGGCTATATAAACGCACCTGATTTAAAATTGCGCCATGGCAAACATGGCCGAATGTTGGTTGAACAAAAATTTAGTATTCAGGCGATGACAAACGCCTATAACAACTTATATTGTAGTGTAAAGTCGTAAGCACAATACACAAAATGGTCCCGGCTTAAGAGCATACCGGGATGACAAGTTTTCTGTCATTCCCTTGAGAATAGGGACCCAGCCCACGAAGTTGGGTAGAGGAAAGCAAAAATAAACGATGTCATTCCCGCGAATGCGGGAAAACAAAAAGCAGAATAAACTAGGATATAAGAATATGTGCGGTATTGCGGGAATTTTTGATACACAAGGTAAAGCACCTCCAGGGGAAACACTGTTAAATGCGATGAATCAAATTCAATTTCACCGCGGTCCGGACGAAGGCAGTATCTTTATCGATGAAAAAGTCGGATTAGCCCATAGACGTTTATCCATAATTGATATATCCACTGGTCAGCAGCCCTTGTTTAACACTCCCCGCAGTGCCGCGATTGTCTTTAATGGGGAAATATACAACTACAAATTATTGCGTGCGGAACTTATTCAGCTAGGATATGCATTCCAGACCCATTCTGACACCGAGGTCATCGTTCAGGCATGGTGTGAATGGGGAGAGAAGTGCGTCGATAAACTGCGGGGCATGTTCGCCTTTGCATTATGGGATTTTAAGCAGCAAAAATTATTTATCGCCCGGGATCGCTTGGGTATCAAACCCTTATTTTATGCACAATTAGACAGCGGTCAGTTTATTTTTGGCTCAGAACTAAAAGTGATTGAGCAGCATCCTGAGATGCGCCGGGATCTGGATAAATATGCGGTTGAAGACTATTTTGCCTTTGGTTACATCCCGGAGCCGCGGACGATTTACGCTCAGGCTAAAAAACTTGAACCCGGTTTTCATTTAACGCTTAGTTTGGGCGACAAGGCCCCGACCCTAAAAAAATATTGGGATCCGAGTTTTGCCGACACCCTTAGCCAGTCAGCAGAGTCCATCCAGGAAGAACTGATTTCAAGATTAAAAGAGGCAGTAGATATACGTTTGGTCTCTGAAGTGCCCCTCGGTGCATTTTTATCTGGCGGGGTCGATTCCAGTGCAATTGTTGCATTGATGGCTGAGATACAAGGTGACAAGCCGGTCAATACCTGTTCAATCGGTTTTGACGTTAAAAACTATAATGAAACCGAATTCGCCCAACTGGTAGCAGACAAATTTCACACTAAGCAGCAGGTTGACGTGGTCAGTTCCGATGATGTT
>JBLHIW010000062.1:0-14867 GCA_047618055.1 Paraglaciecola sp.
TGTTTTGTTATTTGTTTTTTTAAAAAAAAATATGTTTATTGTTCAAGCAATTTATAGGTCATTTAAAAATGGAAAATTCAAATAAACTTAGCGACTGGATACCACTAATCACTAAATTGGTTTGGCCACTCATCATTATTGTTTCACTGGTGGTATTTCATCAACAGGCAACTGAAATTTACAACGTTGTTTTAAAGAGTATCAAATCCGGTAGAAGTGTGGAGATTGGCGGATTTTTAAAACTCGGTAACGCAGCGACTAAGACGCAAATCAGCGACCTGGCATTTGAAAATATCTCGATAAAGGGTATCGGGGGATCAGGCGGAGTAGTCAGAAAATCTTCTGGTAGTCATCTAGTCACTTTACAACAGGAAATCAGGGATAATCCCTTAAAAACTATCGATACCCTGTTACTACCCGATAACATCAAATATTCGGTAGATTTACTGAAACAATATATAGGCACACTGGGTTTAAAGTTTGTTGTATTTCAGCAAGGAGGGCAATTCGACGGCTGGATTTCATCCAGTACCTTTGTCGCTCAGTTACCCGCGCAAAGCATTACTTTGGACTACGATCAGCTAAAATCCAGCGTAGTCGGTATCAATCAGCAAACTGTCAGTCCGGAACTGTCAGCAAAAAAAGTGCTGGAAAAAATGCAGAGTTTACACATTGATTCCATTCCAGTGGTTGATGCTAAGCAGCGCTGGTTATTTTTTGCTAATCGAGGTGAAATTCTCGCGGGTCTAATTACCACAATGATTCTGCAGGAAAAAAATTAGCAAGCTTTGGATTAGCGCTACGCATCAAAAAAAGCGAGTGGTTATGAAAAAGACACTCAACACAATTCCAGAATTCGCTTATTAAGAACAGGATAGGATTTTCTGGGAACAACATGACTCAATTGACTGTCTGGACTGAAACAAGGCCCAAAAGGTAGTGATGCCCAATCTAAAGCCGACAAGAACAATGGGGGCAGGCTTGTCTTTTGCTCTTCATAAGGTCGCCGTTTAAAGGCAAAAGGCAAGGCCTGCCCCCCTATTTCATTCTTAGCGGCAAGTCACGCCTGGGTATAGACCTTGTTTTTTTCATCAATCAAAGACCTGCCCCCGCCGTTTAAGCGTTGTCCCGACCTGACATACTCCGTATGATTAGCCACAAATTCAGACAAGATTAAAACTCACTATGACAGATACCATCATACCTCCAGCTGATTTTATGGCCCAAATAAAAAGCACCCAAACGTTATGGGCTTTGCAAGACCCATCCAGCGAAGGTTGGGTGATACTCGATTCAATTAATTTTGAAAACGCCGACGTTATGCCTGTTTGGTCCAGTATCGAACTGGCAAAAAGCCATTGCGCAGACGAGTGGCAAGATTATGTGCCTATGGCCATCAGCCTGGCTGACTGGTTAGAGTTTTGGGTAGAAGACTTAGCCCAGGACAATGTACTAATTGGTGTTGAATGGCGTGACGGTGGTGAATACCTGGAAGTAGAGCTGACCGAATTCAGCCAGATATTGGCCAAAATAGAAGCATTTTAAACACTCCGAGCCATGGGATCTGTGGGGTCAGAGCCACAGATCCTTAAATGCTTTTGATTTTCTATCCCCTACTTTAGGTAAAGGCGACGCTCGTCTCCCCGCTTGCGCTTCTAAAGTGTGAAAATCAACCGCTGTGACCCCATCGATGTGCGGTTAATTCTGATGTTAATTTCCTAGCAACACTGACGTTCAATCATGGTAATGTTGTTTAATACAATAGCGGTGGCTTGGTCGCAGTCCTCATTATTCGCAGCCGGCCCCAATTCTTCGAACACAGGCAGCCGATATGTCAAGCTCACAGAATTCATTCAATAGCCGTCGTACACTTTCAGTCAACGACAAAAACTATCACTATTACGCTATCAACAATGCTCAATTTAGCGCCATCGCCGATATTGCAAGATTACCTGTCACCATCAAAGTCCTGCTCGAAAATTTGCTGCGCCATGAGGATGGGCTGGTCTGTAGTCGTGAGGATATTAAAGTGCTGGCTGCCAGTGCCGGTTGCGCCAGCCCCCAAGAAATTGCCTACCACCCGGCGCGGGTATTGATGCAGGATTTTACCGGTGTACCGGCGGTGGTCGATTTAGCGGCGATGCGCCATGCCTTGGTAGCAAAAGGCATCGACCCGCAAAAAATTAATCCACTGTCGCGGGTTGATCTGGTCATTGATCACTCGGTAAGTATTGATAAGTACGCCACCGACAGTGCCTTTGCCGAAAATGTCGCGATAGAAATGCAACGCAACGCCGAGCGTTACCAATTTTTAAAATGGGGCCAGGGGGCATTCAGCAACTTTAATGTGGTGCCGCCGGGCACCGGTATCTGTCACCAGGTCAACCTTGAATATCTGGCTAAAGCCGTGTGGACTGAACAACAGGGCGAGCAGTGGCTGGCCTACCCGGACACCCTGGTCGGCACCGACAGCCACACCACGATGATCAACGGCCTAGGTGTATTGGGCTGGGGCGTTGGCGGGATTGAAGCCGAAGCGGCCATGCTCGGTCAGGCCATCTCAATGGTGATACCCGACGTAGTCGGTTTTGAATTGACCGGCAAGTTACAAGAAGGCATTACCGCAACGGATCTGGTGTTGCGGGTGGTTGAAATGCTACGTCAACACGGCGTGGTGGGTAAGTTTGTTGAATTCTACGGTGCAGGACTGGCGCACCTGCCACTATCTGATCGCGCCACCATCGCCAATATGGCACCGGAATATGGCGCCACCTGCGGCTTTTTCCCGATTGATGCACAAACCATTGACTACCTCCGCCTGAGCGGCCGCAGTGAAGAGGACATTGCCCTAGTCGAAGCCTATTGCAAAGCCCAGGGGATGTGGCGGGATGCCGACAGTCCAGACGCGGTGTTTTCGGCCACCTTGCAACTGGACATGTCCACGGTGGAACCGAACCTGGCTGGCCCGAAACGCCCACAGGATCGCGTACCAGTGAAGGCCTTACACCAGGCCATCGACAGCTTTATTGAGCTGGATGGCAAAGGCGCACAGCTAGAGCAGGCATTTCCCATAGGCGGCAGCGAATACGCCTTGCACCATGGTGATGTGGTTATCGCGGCGATCACCTCCTGTACCAATACCTCGAATCCGGCGGTGATGATTGCCGCCGGGCTGGTGGCACAAAAAGCCCTGGCGCTGGGTTTGCAGCGCAAGCCCTGGGTCAAAACCTCACTGGCGCCTGGCTCCCGGGTGGTTACTGAATACCTGGTAAAAGCCGGCTTACAGGACCCCCTCGATGAGCTGGGGTTTAATTTAGTCGGTTATGGTTGCACCACCTGCATCGGAAACTCAGGCCCCCTACTGCGTGCAATTGAAGAGACCATTATCAGCAATGATTTAGTGGTCAGTTCGGTGCTCTCCGGCAACCGCAATTTTGAAGGCCGTATTCATCCCCTAGTCGAAGCCAACTGGCTGGCTTCACCGCCACTGATCGTCGCTTATGCTATCGCGGGTACGACCCGCATCAACCTATGCGAAGACGCCCTGGGCAAAGACCAACAGGGCCAGCCGGTGTATCTGCGCGACATTTGGCCGAGCGATGCCGAGATCGCCACCTTGGTGCAAACCATCACCAGCGACATGTTTAATCGCGAATACAGCGCGGTGTTCAAGGGGGATGATACCTGGCGGGCGATCGAAACCAGCAGTGGTGCCGACTATGCTTTTGCTGAAGACTCGACCTATATTCAACTGCCGCCTTTTTTTGATGAGCAGTATCAGGGTAACCATCAGGATATACTGCAGGCACCGATACTGGCACTGCTGGGCGACTCCATCACCACCGATCACATTTCACCTGCAGGGGCGATCCCCGATGACAGCCCAGCCGCGCAGTATTTGCGTGAGCACAAGGTGAAAAAAGCGAATTTCAATTCTTATGGCTCGCGGCGCGGCAACCATGAAATCATGATGCGCGGCACGTTTGGCAATATTCGCATCCGCAATGAAATGACCCCGGATAAGGAAGGCGGCTACACCCGCATGAGTGGCACCACAAAAGCCATGTTTATTTACGATGCGGCCATGCAATATCAGGCTAAGAATCAAGCGACGGTGGTGGTTGCCGGCAAAGAGTACGGCACCGGCTCCAGCCGCGACTGGGCTGCCAAGGGCACCCTGCTACTTGGCGTCAAGGCCGTTATTGTGGAAAGTTTTGAACGCATACACCGCTCCAATCTGGTTGGCATGGGCGTGCTGCCCCTGCAATTTATGGATGGTGACACCCGTAAAACACTCTCCCTTAGCGGTGATGAACACTTTGATATCCTTGGTCTTGATCAAGCCCTCAAGGCCAAACAAACCGTTGCCGCAGTGGTGCACTATGGCGACGGCAAACAGCAGAAAATACAGCTACAAGTGCGCCTGGATACCGCAGTAGAAGTTGACTATTACCGCGCCGGCGGTGTGCTCAACTATGTGTTGAAGCGGATGATCGCCGAGGCTGAATGAGGGCAGAAGCTAAACGAGAAATGATATGAAAACCCGTATGGAAAGAGACTCTCTGGGTGAGGTCACAGTGCCCGCCTCTGCTTTATATGGCGCCCAGACTCAACGGGCTATCGACAACTTTGCGATCAGCGGCCTCACGCTGCCCGCTCAGTTTATTCGCAGCCTCGCTTATATCAAAGCCGCCGCTGCCAACAGCAATGCCGAGCTTGGCGAGTTGCCCAAACCCATCGCCAAGGCTATTGCTGAGGCCGCCATGAGTATTGCCCGAGGTGAACACGCCGAGCAATTTCCCGTGGATGTATTTCAGACCGGCTCCGGTACCAGCACCAATATGAACGCCAACGAAGTGATCGCCCATCTTGCCAGCGCCCAACTTAAACAAGCCGTGCACCCGAACGACCATGTTAATTGCAGCCAGAGCAGTAACGACGTTATCCCGACCGCGATCCATGTCAGCGCCAGTCTCGCCCTTGAACAGCAATTGCTGCCAGCACTGCGCCAGTTGCAAGGGTGCATCGCCGCCCGCGAGCCAGAATTGAACACAGAAATCAAAACCGGCCGTACCCATTTAATGGATGCCATGCCGCTTAGCCTCGCCCAGGAATTGTCGGGCTGGCGTGCCCAGTTGCAACTGGCCGAACAGCGTATCTCTGACAGCAGTCAGCGTTTGCGCCAACTCGCTCAGGGCGGCACCGCTATTGGCACCGGTATTAATGCCGATCCGGCCTTTGCCGGCGTGTTTGCCCGTCAGTTATCAACACTCACTGCGCTTAGTTTTGCCCCCGCAGACAATCTGTTTGCTGCTATCAGTTGCCAGGACAGCGCCGTCGAAATGTCCGGACAATTGAAGACTCTGGCAGTGGCATTGATGAAAATCGCCAACGACCTGCGCTGGATGAACAGCGGGCCACTGTCCGGGCTGGGCGAAATCAGCCTGCGAGCCCTGCAACCCGGTAGCAGCATTATGCCAGGCAAGGTCAACCCGGTGATCCCCGAGGCAGTCGCAATGGCCGCCGCCCAAGTTATCGGCAACGACACCACCATCACCGTGGCCGGACAGTCCGGCAACTTTCAACTCAACGTGATGTTGCCGGTGATCGCCTATAACCTCCTACAAAGCATCGAGCTGCTGGCCAACAGCTGCCACTCACTCACGCAGCATGCCATCGCCGACTTTGTGGTCAACAGTGAAAACCTCAGCGCCAATCTGGCGCGCAATCCCATTTTAGTGACCGCCCTCAACGGTCTGATTGGTTACAACAAAGCGGCCGAGATCGCCAAGTGTGCCTACCAGCAAGGTCGCCCTATTTTGGAGGTGGCCTTAGAGATGACCGAGCTTAATGAAAGCCAATTGCGAGAAATACTCGATCCGGTAAACCTGATTTAAACCCCGTCATTAGCGGCCGTTTAACAATCGTGGTTCCGAGCCTGAGGGCTCCCCGACGAATTTAATTAACATCAACCAAAGCCCCCATGATGTCGTTGATTAGAAGCAAGCCTTAATTCTCATATCCTTACACACATTAACTGTATATAATTACAGTAATGCTAAAATTTATTCCCATCAAAGCTCACGCTGGATTGGTCGGCTTTGAGTCACCGGCAGCAGAATACACTCAGCACAAACTGGATTTAGATCAACTCCTCATCGACCACCCCTCTGCAACTTATATAGGTATAGCTGAAGGAGAGTCGATGACAGGGGATGGTATTTTCTCTGGTGATTTGCTGATAGTAGACCGTGCTCAAGACATAAAAGACCAAGACGTTGTGGTGGCAAACCTTAACGGTGTTTTTGTGTGCAAGAAAATAGACAAGGGGCTGGGCTGCTTGTTGTCATCAGCTAAAGGCTTTCCCCCTTACTTTTTAAATGAAGGGGACGAGTTTCAAATCGAAGGCGTTGTTACCCGCTCGATTCGCCTACATCGCCCCTTTAAAAAGACGCTCTAATGTACGCTCTATGTGACGTTAATAGCATGTACGCCAGTTGTGAAAAGGTTTTTGATCCGAGCATTCGTAAAAGACCGGTTGTGGTATTAACCAATAATGACGGCTGTATCTGTGCGGCCTGTGGCATTGCTAAAAAAATGGGCATTGGAAAAAAGTTTGTGCCCTATTTTCAAGTCAAAAATGAGCTTGAGGCAGCCGGGGCGGTTATTCGTTCAAGTAACTACGAGCTTTATGCCGACTTAAGTCAGCGAATGATGGATACCTGTGGCCAATTTGCACCAGAAATTAAGGTTTACTCGATTGATGAATGCTTCCTGTACTACGGTAAAGATAAATCAGCCCCCAATGAAGGGTGGGAGAATTTAGCAACAAGCATCAGAAAAACCGTATGGAGAGAAGTTAGATTACCCATTTGTGTCGGTGTTGGAGCAAGCCCCACACTGGCTAAAGCCGCTAATCATGCGGCTAAAAAAATCAAACGCTTTAGCGGTGTTGCGGTTATTGATAATGATGTGAAGAGACGGTACATCCTGTCTCAGATGGCGGTAACAGATGTATGGGGTATAGGTAGCCGGTTGGGTAAGCGCTTAAACTTTTTAGGGGTAAAAACAGCCCTGGACTTGGCCAATAAAAACCCAACACAAATCAGAAAAGACTTTTCTATATTGGTAGAAAACACTGTTCGGGAGCTTAATGGTGAAGTGCGCAATAGCTGGGATGATGTGCGGCCTTCCAAAAAAGAGATATACAGTACTCGTAGCTTTGGTGAACGCATTACTGACCGGGCACAATTGCGGTGTGCCTTTGTTAGCCACGCAGAAACAGTGGCGGTAAAGCTGCGCAGGCAGAAGAGTCTCGCGAGCTGCATGACATTATTTGCAAGCAGTTCTCCCCATGACCAAGCTGGCTATTTTCGTAAGTCCTATTTTCATCGTTTTACCGTGCCAACTAACGATACCCGCAATATTATCAGGGCCACTGAAGACGCCTTACCTCAGTTGTTTCAAGCAGGAATTTCATACTACCGATGCGGCGTTGGGCTGCTTGATTTACATCGTGAACAACTTTTCCAATTCGATCTGTTCAACGCATCCAATGATGACCCCGAATTGATGTCTTGTATTGATAGCATAAATGCTAGATTTGGCCGTTCAACAGTGCAATTTGCTGCGAAAGGCTTTGAACATAAGTTTGCTATGCGTCGAGCGTTTTTGTCACCGCAATACACCACTCGATGGAGTGATATCCCTAAAATTATCTGTTAATTGATCGAGGACTAAATTATAAAGACACCCACCCTAAGTCCTGTCAACAAGCTTGTTAACTGTATTTCCAATCGCTAAACGGTCTGTATCAGACGTGGTGATTTTAGCAGCAGCAAATACGGTTACGTCAGTACCCGGTACGTTAGTGGTGATTTCGAGTGTCACTTTACCTTTCGTCACACCGGCATCATCCATAACGGCATCCATCACTGGCGCTAACAAGTTAACCATACCAGGAGCAGCAACACCGTAGCTTACCACTTGAACCCAACAGCCCCCCACGAAATAGGTCCACATATTTTTGCCCGTGTTCGATTTACGCAATTGACTGATTTGATTTTTTTGCCGTATACCTAAAATCGAAAAGTCGACATATTATTGTTATTACACGCAGCCCTAAACCAACAAAACACCATCGTAATAAATTGGAAAACTGTTTTTATGGTCGCGTGTGATCATGAGCGTTTTGTTAATTTTTATCAACTTTGAGACTTTTTATTGAACACCGTCCTGGACAAGAAGATGAATGTGATCAGACGTAAGGATGTAATCTAAGATCGTTGCATTAAAGCGTTTTTTTGCTGCAAATAGCCAATATAACCCCCGCTCACGCTCACATTTAACCTTAAGTAAGCATTCTTTTTTATGCCAGCGGTGTGTTGTGTGCCAAATATGCCGGGGCATAGCGTAACGATTGGCTCGTGGCATTTTTTTCTTTCTTAAAGAATAGTTTTTGGGCTAAAAATTGCGCCTTTAAGCTGGTTTAAAGGGCAATTTTGCAAACTATATTAATGTTTTTCAATCACATACCTTGGTCCGCCCCCGTTAGTTGAAATGATACTTGCGAATCCGCACTGTTTTTATAGTTAGCCAATACCATCAAGAACTGAATGAAATATTATGAGGCAAGCAACCTGCCCCATTATCTTTGCCTTATCTCTTATGACTAAGCAGGAAAATAATTAACGTAATTTGTAAGCCCGTATTATCTCGGATTGAGGTTTCATTTTCGACTCTGGTTTACGCCCTTCAAATAAAGCGGCGAACATTGCTTTAAGTTTGTCATCATTTTTGACTGGATCATCCTTAAAATAACTATGATCGTCACCAACATGTTTTGAAGTCACATTTAGATAATCTGCGTTTGTTGAATCCAGATCCTTGAGGTAATGACCTAGTCGCGCCAATTGCTCGTCGCCTGGTTTTCTGCGTGACCAACCCAGTGCCGAGTCCTCCTGATTGATGACGATGTAAATTCCCGAACGCGCCTCCATGCCACCAACCCAGTCTTTATGGTTTTTATTGTTGGTATCAGCCGAAACCATACAGATATTGTCGAAAACTAATTTTCGCATCATGGAGCTAGACGGAATGGTGGTGTACTTCAACAGATAGTTACCCATTGAATGACATAGTAAGTTGAGTGTGATCTTGCATTCTTTTGCCTGTAACCGGGTATATTCAGCACGGGCTTGCTCATGGTTATCTGGATGAGCCACTTTCACCAATGCCATTAACTTACCTTTTTGTGCGGTAACAAATAGCTTGTGATAACCCTGAACTTTCTCGAGAAAACGATCGAATGCTCCAGTAGATGCGCGGGCATCTCGCTTGTCACTTTTATAGCTTGCTGCACCAGAGAGAGGCCCGCCACCATTTGCAGGCCACGAAAATGGGATCACTGTGACGTTGTAAAGTGCCTCCAGTTTGAATGCTGTTTTGATGACATCGTCCATGTCGTTGTTATAACCATGTACGTACAAAAGCACGTGTCGATTGTTATGCGCTGAATCTGAAAACACATCGTGCGCGGCATACAGGCTTGGAGCATCCAGTATTGGATCGGATGGGTCAATATTATAAAACTTTGCTATCGATTTTTTTTTGTTCGCAGGAATACTTGTTTCATTAATCACCTCTGCTTTAAATTTCGTACCTAATTTCGTTATCTTAACCAAGCGTAATTCATTAGGGCCTTTCTCATTTGGTTCCTTTGAAAAAATATTGAGATCGCCACTTTCTTTGTTGATTTTTCGGTTAGTGATTGTGTACATACTAGTACCTCTCCTTATCAAGATAATTAACAGAAATTAACAAGACACCCATGCTAAGGGCTTTTAAAATAAGCCCAAACCCCGAACGTTTTTGAAAACATTTGCATGAATATTAGTTCATCTTAGTGTAGGCCCTTAATTTTTGCTATTACGCCTTATTACATGCAGCCCTAAACTAACCAGTCACGCATCATAATAAATTGGAAAACTGTTTTTTTTGGCTGCGCGTTATCCTGGGTATTTAGTTAATTTATGTCGACTTTGACACTTTTTTTTGAACACCGTCCTGGACAAGGAGATGAATGTAATTAGACGTAAGGATGTAATCTAAGCTCGTTACATTAAGGCGTTTTTTTGCTGCAAATAGTCAATGTAACCCGCGCTCGTGGTTATATTTAACCTTAAGTAAACATTCTTTTTTATGGCAGCGGTGTGTTGTGTACCAAATATGGCCAGGCATAGCGTAACGATTGGCTCGTGGCATTTTTCTTCTTGCTTAAAGAATAGTTTTGGGACCAAAAATTGCGCCTTTAAGCTGGTTTAAAGGTCGATTTTGCAAATTAAATTGATTTTTCTATCACTTACGTAGATCCGACCCCGTTCATATTATTTTGAATCTGCCGATAGTTTGAGTCGCCTTGATATATTGCCGGCATAGGAGTTATCACTCTATATGGATGGTCAATATCAAGTGTATAAATTGAAGGGGAGTACAAGTAATAATTATCAGGCTGCTGATGCAGCCCGATTGTTAAATCATTATTGATGGCATTGATTGGATCAACTTGTTACCTTGCCGGTCTTTTTAATTGCTATTATTAATTCCTTGGCTCTACAAATCCAGGTTCAGTAACAGTGCTCATCTGCAAGGTCACGGCGGTTTGGGCCAATAAACGTCCGTTGACCGCTGCACCGGTATTAAGCGCAATCAAGGTTTTACTTAATATAACGCCTTCAAAATGGCTAGTGGTGCCCAGTGTTACGCCACCCGCAACCTGCCAGAAGATATTCTCGGCTTTAGCGTCGCCGGCTAATGTGACACTAACTGCTGAGGCCTGAAGTAAATCCCCTGCAATCTGGAAAATCCACACAGCATCTGAGTCACCTTGAGCATCAAGGTGCAAATCAGTTGTAATGCTCACACGACTGCTCCATTTGTGAAGCCCGGGAGCAAGTTTTGAACCGCCAATCTCACCGGCGCCAAATTCAACTGTATCAGTAGCAGTATCAGTAGTGCGTCCGGCTGCGTCTCTGTATGCTGTTTCCATAGCACCAATAGCATCGGTTAACATGCTTGGATTTGTAATTTTACAGGCTGGACCTGCAGCGTCAACGGTGTATACCTTACCTATTACTTCACCACATTCAAGCAATAATGCGGCCCCGGTGATTGGACTTGTTCCCACACTCCCCTTAATCTTGGAAGGATAAACATCAGTAATGCCAGTTTTAGTCAGTATGGTAAACTCACCGGCAAATCCGAGATCTACGGGTTCCTGCTCAGCCATAACATTGGCTGCGAATAAACCACCGATCAGTAAGGGTAATAATATATTTTTAGGATTTTTAATTATATTCATAATTTTCTTCTATTTGATAAAAAAATAAAAAATAAAAAATAAAAAATAAAACAAATCGCTTTAACAGCATTGTTTCTCGCTTACACAAGGTATAACAACTATCCCACTGCGTAAGTTTTCCAAGTGGGGCACCGTTATCCAAGACACACTTATAAGTGTAATAGTTATAAGACAACCAGCATACACGATGTTGGTCATTTTTACCGCACATTCTAAAAAGCACCAAGTGAATTCCGTAGCGCATGCGAACAATGGGGGCAGGTCTTGCCTTTTGCCTTTACGCGGCGGTTTGTTTTTTAAATGTAGGGAATTAAAAATGCCTTATGCAATCAATTAATATCGCTTATTTTTAATTTAAACTAGCGTGTTTTTAGTTAATATTACGGACATAGAGCCAATAGTTGTGGGTGTTTAGCTACTTAGAGACTTAAGTAGCCGATAGGCATGTTCAATTTCCTGTGTTCGCCCAGTATCACCGCCCTTATCGGGATGGGCCAGGTGTAATAATTTAAAATACTGGCGTTTGATTTGTGGAAAGTCAGCATCCCGGGGTAACAACAACGTTGCATAAGCCTTCGTAAGCTCGGCCGGTTTGATCGCTTTTTTTACCAATACGCCCTGGATCTGCTGCCAAAACGAATCTATCAAACCTTGTACATCCTCTTTATCGGTGTCACTGAAATTACGCCAATCAAGGTAATATGCCCGTAAGGGGTTGGCCTTGACTAATCCAGCTTCAGCGCTGTGATAGGGTAGAATGCGGATATGGGTCAATACCATCTCCAGGCACACACGCTGCTCACGTAACCAACGGTCCCGCAGTAAATACAAGGCATTAAACAATACAAAGTGGCTTTGAAACATCAGCAAAGGGTCAGTCAGTGCATCTTTATCAAATAGCGCATAGGGGGCTTGTTGTAAAATTGTGAGCAAGTCGAACTCGCCAATTCCCTGGGGATGGCGAGGTAAAATTTCAGCCAGTGCTGAGACTAATGCTTCATTATGCACCTATACCACCCCGATAAAATCACCTGTAAAACGACGACACTGGCCGCATAATTTGCAACTCAGACCCTCGAGTTTGATCTGTAGTCCCTAAAAAGCATCACCCGGCACCCTCACCCATCCTTCCATTAACACTCTGGCGCTGCGGCTCATAATGGCCTTAGATACAGCCCATTCGCCGTTATTTTGTGTCGCCTGGGCCCCCACTTTTAGGGTGCCAGATGGATGGCCAAAGGTGACCGACTGACGTTCCCCGCCACCGGCGGCCAGATTCACCAGGGTGCCCGGGATCGCCGCTGCTGTGCCAATCGCCACTGCGGCGGTGCCCATCATGGCGTGGTGTAGTTTGCCCATGGATAAGGCACGGACGTTGAGGTCAATATCCGCTGCCGGTATTGCTTTGCCACTAGACGATATATAGTCGGCCGGTGGCGATAAAAAGGCGACTTTAGGGGTATGTTGCCGCTGGGCCGCTTCATCAACATGCTTAATCAGCCCCATCTTTACTGCTCCATGGGCACGAATAGTCTCAAACATAGCCAGGACTTTTTCATCACCATTGATATCGTCCTGCAGCTCTGTGCCGGTGTAGGCAATATCCTGAGCATTAATGAATATTGTAGGAATGCCGGCATTGATCATCGTGGCCTTTAGTGTGCCTACTCCCGGCACCTCTAATGCGTCGATTAGCTGACCCGTGGGGAACATGGCCCCTTCGCCATCGGCGGGATCTAAAAACTCCAGCTGCACTTCTGCTGCAGGAAAGGTTACGCCGTCAAGTTCGAAATCGCCGGTTTCCTGCACCTCGCCATTTGTGATCGGCACATGGGCGATAATGGTTTTAGCAATATTAGCCTGCCAAATACGCACGACAGCGATGCCATTTTGCGGGATACGCTCCTGAGCAACTAAACCGGCGCTGATGGCAAATGAGCCAACAGCAGCCGACAAATTTCCGCAGTTTCCACTCCAGTCAACAAAGGGTTTATCGATGGACACCTGACCAAACAGGTAGTCCACATCGTGATCGCCCTGCTGACTCTTGGATAAAATGACGGTTTTACTGGTACTGGACGTTGCACCGCCCATGCCATCGGTTTGTTTGGCGTAGGGATCAGGGCTTCCAGTTACGCGTAACAGTAGGTTATCCCTTACAGGCCCCGCCGTTTGTGCACGCTCAGGTAAATCCTGCAACTTGAAAAAAACCCCCTTACTGGTGCCCCCACGCATATACGTGGCAGGAATTTTAACTTGTGGGGCGTAGGTCATAGGCTTTTACCTTAATCTTAATGATATTTTCTAGCAAAAAACAAACAGACTAAGAGCCATCCTGGCAATTAGTCTTAACATTTATACCGCCCCTGAGGACTCAAGAAAGTCCTGGGCAAAGCGTTGCAATACGCCGCCGGCTTCGTAAATTGACAGCTCTTCTGCGGTATCCAATCGGCATTTTACTGGAACAGTAAGATGCTCACCGTTTACACGATTGATGATGATCTCCATTGCAGATCCAGGTTTTGGCTCACCCACTACATCAAAGGTTTCGCTGCCATCAATGTTATAGCTATGACGATTTTCGCCCTCAATGAATTCAAGGGGCAGCACACCCATGCCAACCAGGTTAGTCCGGTGGATGCGCTCAAAGCCTTCGGCCAAGATCACTTCCACCCCAGCCAGGCGCGGTCCCTTGGCTGCCCAATCACGGGATGAGCCTTGTCCATAGTCGGCGCCGGCCACAATGATCAAAGGCTGCTTGCGCTGCATATAAGTTTCAATGGCTTCCCACATGCGGCTGACTTTACCTTCCGGCTCAATACGGGCCAGGGAGCCTTGTTTTATCTCGCCATTTTCCCTGACCATTTCATTTAATAATTTAGGATTGGCAAAGGTCGCACGCTGGGCAGTCAGGTGATCGCCCCGATGGGTGGCATAGGAGTTAAAGTCTTCTTCGGGCAAGCCCATGCTATGCAAATACGCACCGGCAGCACTGTTTAACATGATGGCATTGGAAGGGGAAAGGTGATCGGTGGTGATATTGTCACCCAATACCGCCAAGGGGCGCATGCCTTTCATCGTTCTTTCCCCAGCCAGTGCCCCTTCCCAATAGGGAGGACGGCGGATATAGGTACTTTGCGGGCGCCATTCATACAAGGGATCATTGTCCTCACCATAGTCTACGGTGAGATCAAACATGGGCTCGTAAACTTTTTTAAACTGCTCAGGCTTGACGCAACTGGCCACCACTGCGTCGATTTCTTCGTCGCTTGGCCAGATATCCTTAATGGTAATGTCGTTTCCAGCTTGATCCTTGCCCAGTGAGTCCTGTTCAATATCAAAACGAATGGTGCCGGCAATGGCATAAGCCACCACTAAGGGCGGCGAGGCTAAAAAGGCCTCTTTGGCGTAAGGATGGATACGCCCGTCGAAATTGCGATTACCTGAGAGTACCGCGGTGGCGTAAAGATCACGCTCCACCACTTCTTTTTGAATAGCCGGGTCAAGT
>JBLHIW010000063.1:0-14783 GCA_047618055.1 Paraglaciecola sp.
TCAGGATCGAAGGTAGCGGCATCGGCGATGGGTGCAAGCTCAGGGCAATTAAAACAAGGGCCTGCTGGCTCTTCCGTATCAGGATCACCGTCAGGCCCACCGGTCACTTCATCGGCAAAGGCTTTTACTGGAAAGGGATCACTAGCAGAAGCATTGTCCGTTTCACCATCTAATGCATTGGGACCACTAAAACGCCAGTTTCCTATGGTAAAAGTAGCATCTGGTGCGCTACCCACTTTACGATATGCCCAACCATCCAGGTACTCCCAGGGTTCACCATTACCATCGGTATCAATATCACCAAATGTGTCCGTGACTACCCCACCACAAAATAGCTCAATAGCATCATCACCATTAATCGTAACGGCGCCAGTAGTGTGAGTAGGTGTAAAGCCAAAAAAGTTGTCAAATTCTGTGCTCTCTGATGCAACATACAGATAGCTGCCCGCCGTTATTGGTCCCGGGGGAAAAGTAAATTCCTGCCCATCTGTGCCACCACCATTATTCGCTGAACCCACACCGCATGTAGCCAGGTCTGCAATATCCTGGGTGACAAATAACTCGACTCCTTTGGGTAACCCGCCTGGCAAGGGGCCATCAAACAGACCTGTAATAACAAGCTCGCCAGCTTGAGCTAATGGCGCGCTCAAAAGTGCTAGCAGTGCGGGGTATTTAATTTTCATATTTTCTCCTGAAACCCGAGGTAAGTGCCAGTGAACTGGCTTGTTATAATCTTATTTAAAAGCAATTTTATTATGCATCTGTGACACCTGTATTACGGTCAAAAGGCAGGATACAACTATTTTTGCTGACTGATATTCACACAGCCCAGGTAATTACTCCAGCAAATTGGACCATTTAGTCTGTAATTTTTAGTTTATTCGGCTATAAAATCAGGCTTGGGTAGTTTTTTTACTCATGAATAACAAAAATAGTAGTCAATATATAAGGCAATGCACTTTGACAATAAAGTAGAGATGATTCAGCGTAGAAAGTAATTTATCTGGCGGTCAGGGAAATATTGAAAAAATAGATAATGCCGATACGAAACCGGTGAGCAGCGATGACCTGGTTGATGATTGAATTTGAAGAGCGACTATTGGGTCAAATATAAAACGGGCGGAGTTGCCTTGCATATTACACACAAGCTTATAATAAGCTGTTGGCATCTAATAAATTGTCATACCATTGCAAAAAGATTAATTAGATCATCTCTGTTTCCCATCCTACGGGCAACCTTTGCTTGTTTAGCCTGTTTATCTGGAATAAACAGCAACAGCTCTGCTGGGCCCTAAGGTGAATTACATGGAGGGAATGAATAAATTCATTCCCGATGAATTTATCATGGTGTATTTGCACAAAAGCACCAGTCGATGACCTAGGCAAAAAGACTTAATCGGGTAAGTTGGATAGAAATAGAAATCTGTGAGCAATGCGGTGCTGTGGTTAAGGTTATAGGGAGCATCGACAAATCGGCAGGAAAGTCGATTTGCACAGCGAAGGCTGCCCGTAGAGTTAGGCACAGGGATGTGTCTAATGCACATCCATTGGTGATCCAAAAGAGACTCAGCGACCTGAATACAAAAAATTACAAAGCCGTCAAATTAATGCCTCCACAAAGTAAAGCGCCGCCTCAGATAAGTCTGTTTGAGTAATAGACAACAGTTTGCCGACAAGCGGGACATTATTGAGATAAAAGAGATGTCGATAAGCAAAATATGAGCAAGGTGTAATTTCAATTTATAAAAAATGACGTTTTATTTTACCTATACTCGGCAATGCAGATTGGGCGTTTGTGATTGCAGGCATACCAAATGCTTTTTTCCTGCTGTACCTTATCTCCCCCTTACTTACCTTACCTGCTGTCGTATCAGCGAGCGCATCCGCCAACGCTTGGTCGCGCTTGTTACTCAAGGCCTTTCCCAATTCAAATTCCCACACTGCTCTAGCTGCGCTGCGGGAACACAAACAGGTTAATTCGTTGCACCTGTTACGGAGCTTACCCTCATCCGTTACGCTATCGTAAAATAAGTCCATTAAATTGTTTTATCCAGGCTTACATCACCCACAGGTTTACCCCTCTAATCGGGGGTGATGGTGATTTTAAAAATGTTAATTGGCTAAATGGGACGTCCGGTGCATTTATTAGTGCGTGTTGAGATGGGTCGTCAACGTGCTTAGCCCCCTGTTGCGACTCTTAGATATCAAGGGGGCATTGATACGTTGGTGACGCAGTTACGCACGGTCCATCAGGCATGGTGAATAATTCGAATGACTAAGCAAAATAAGACAATAAGCCTAGCGATTTATCAGGTCGCAAGGGGATGAAAGTTGCTATTGTCACCCGCTAATTATTTGAATCGGCGCGAGGGAAAATTTATTCTTCGGGACTTACGGCCCATTTGGGGCTGGTTTGGTACTACATCCATGTTGCAACAACGGCTTTTTTACCTAAAGCATGTGCGTCGCACACGGGAAAAGAATCATGTCAGTTACCCGTTAAATTGGCGTGTTCAGGTCACGTTGAAATTAACATGTCCTGTTATGTCGTTTGTAATTGAACTATCTAGGGGCTTACCCCCATTTTTTGGCTTAGTGTGTTGTGTGAAAGTACGCCTAATACATACCGAATGTCTTAACTTTATGTGTTTTTGTTAGCTGCTATTGGACGGCAGACTAAAAGTTAGTTGGATCAGCTGTTCTATCTAATTCAATTACCGAAGCCCTAAAAACATTGGTTTTGATGTTTACTTTCACATCAACATAACGAGGACAAAAACATGTCACAATCCTTTAATAAAACCAGTGTTAATCTGATGGTTGCCATGGCGCTCGGGATAACATCAACCAGCACCATCGCCAGATCGGTCATTGTTGAACTTAACGATGCACCTGCAGCACATAACATATATAAAGCCCGTAAAGCGGGTACGCCCTTAAGTGCCGAGCAAATTCAAGTATTGCGTAGTGATTTGACACGTAAACAGGATAAATTTTTGCAAGCATTGCAAGCGCTAGGCATAAATGCCTCCCTTAAATCGGTCAACATTCCATTGCCTGATAATAGCTCAAGCAATATTAAATATCGTTATACCCTGGTATTTAATGGCATGACCTTGGATGTGGCTGATGCCTCTATTAACGCTTTGTCGTCACTGGCAAACGTTAAAAAAGTGCACGAAATTAATACATTAAAGCCACTACTGGATGCCAGTGTAAAATATACCCGGGCACCACAATTATACGGTGAGCGTCATGAATTAAGCGCCAGCGACAATTTTAACGAAGGATTTGAGGGACAAGGTGTCTATGTTGCAGTGATTGATACCGGAATTGACTGGGCCAATCCTATGTTTGGGGATGATGCGACGCCACCCCGTCACGGCGCGGCGGCCCCCGTTGCTGGCGTAAATAATAATAAAGTTGCTTACTACCTGCCTCTTTACGCCGAAGTCATAGACACTTACGGTCACGGCACACACGTTGCCGCCACGGCTGCCGGATATTCAGGTTGGACATCTGGAGCCGATGGGATACCCAATAATGATGATGATGTAGCGTTACACGGCATGGCCCCCCAAGCTAAATTAATGGCTTACCAGGTGTGTAGTGGGATACTGAGTCTTTTAGGCGCTGCCCCCGTCTCCGTCGTCGGCGGCTGTGATTCAGACTCAATAATATTAGCCATTGAAGATGCGGTTTCACCCCGTTCATTAACCGGTTTCGCTAAACCGGTTGCAGATGTTATCAACTTGAGTTTGGGTGGAGCAGGTGGACCAGATAGTCCCAGTGCTGTGGCCGCAAGCAATGCCGCATTAGCGGGTGCGGTGGTCGTCGCTGCTGCAGGTAACTCTGGTCCTGGTGAGAGTACGATTGGCTCTCCAGCTGCGGGAAGGCATGTTATTGCCGTGGCCGCCTCTAATGATCCAGGTGTTGTTCCAAATAGTGTTGAAGTATTAACCGCAGATGGTAATAGTGTGGATGATGAAATCTCCACTATGAGTGCTGCACTATCACCTGATTCCAACTTGAATGGCCCAATTACTGATCCCATCATCGCCCATTATGTCTTCGCCGGCTTTGCTGATACGCCAGATCAAGTGCCGGCTAGTGTACTTGGCAATATCTGTTTAACGGTGCGCGGAAGTACCGCAGAAGCCGGAGATAATGGCACGGGTCTTTTAGGTAGCAAGGCCGCTAATTGCCAGGCTAAAGGCGCTATTGCGACCCTTATTTACAATTCTGAGCCCGGTGAAATCGGCCCGGTTCTTGCCCCAGGCGTAGACCCCGTTGTAACCATTTCTGGCGTTTCGGGCCTAATTCTACAAGATTTAGGTTACGACACAGACGGCATTTCACTTCGCGCGATTCAATTAAACCCCTTGGATCCAAACATGTTTGTACCGGGTATCACCGGATTCAGCTCACGGGGCCCGATTACAGGCTCAGGCCAAATCAAAGCGGATCTCGCCGCGCCCGGCGTGGCCATATTAGCGGCCACGACTAAAACGGGGACACCGGCCGTTTCTATGGCGGATGCCAGTGGCTACGCCGAAGCCAGTGGAACCAGTATGGCAAGCCCCCATGTGGCTGGGGCAGCAGCTCTGGTTATTCAGGCTAATCCATCCTGGTCAGTCGCGACAGTGCGCGCTGCGTTAATGAATACGGCCACTAATCCACGTTTTGGTGACGGCACTGCAAAAGCTGACAATCTTAGCAACGACAGTATTTTAGCCCAAGGTGCGGGCTTAATGGACGTTTATGCGGCAGCGCAGACAAGGGCAATTATGGGTGTCACGGGTGATGGCATTATTGAACCAGAATTTCTGGCCAGTTATTCCTTTCGCACTTTCCCCATGGTCAATACACGTGTTATACATAACGAAGATGTGACGGTAACCTTGCAGGGCCTAAATGCCAGCGAGACTACGTACAACTTAAGTGTGGCGAATAACCGGGAATTGAACGTTGATGGAATTGATGTTGTCCTGTCTACGTCAAGTGTTGAGGTAAATGCGGATAATGCGGTTGAATTTATGGTCTCTGCAGTAATCGACGGGGATAAAGTACGGGACTTCGCTGGGGCAAGCCAGCTACAAATGATGTGGTACGTGATTGCTGAGCCTACAAATGGTGGCGAAACCTTACGTATGCCATTTTATCTTAATGCAAGCATGAGTGAGGCCGCTACCGCTGGGACTAATCAAACGGAAACACTTACCGGTACTATTTTGGTTGGTGACAGCAATTCCGCAGTGCTTGAAGGTGTTACTTACCAGGATCATCCCATTGAAGTTGACGCCACCGCGTTTCAGTTGGTGGGTGATTTAAGCTATGAAAGTAACAGTGTTGATGATATTGATTTATTTTTGCTTGATCCCGATGGTGTGGAGATTGGCAGTTCAACTAATAGCGGTACCGCAGAGCATATCGAAGTGGCGGTGACTCGCCCTGGTACTTATACGTATCGGGTATCAGGTTGGGTTAATGCACCGATTGGCTATGAACTAAAAAGTACTCAGTCACTGGGTGGAATGGCACCGACATTGGAGCAACCTGAAGCAGACTTTACCGACAACGCAGGACAAGAGCTTGATTTTGATGGCAACGTTACACTGCAATGGAATGCAATTGAGGAGGCAGAAAAATTTGAAATTGAACAATCAACTGATGGCGTCAATTTCACATCCGTCACATTGGTGTCCGCTGACATTCTAAGTTATAGCTTTAGCGACCTAGAAGATGGTACTCACTCGTATCGTGTAAGAGCCTGGTTTATCGGTAAAATCGGCCATTATATTTCAGCACCCAGTAACCAGGTTGATGTGAACGTTTCTCGCCGTCAAGCGCTAGATATTACTTCATATATCGACATGATCCAGAGTAATGCTACGTTTGCAGAGGGTGTATGGACTGTTGATTACGCTATAAGCAATAAATCGGATAACAACTATTTACCTTCTGTAGAACTGCAGTTTTCTAATTTTGAATCTGAGAGCGGAAGCGTCGCAGTACTAAATGCTGACAATAGTGGAAGTGGCCAAGGTAATGACGCTGCAACCTTTAGTTACACAGACAAAATTGGAGGCGACGCGCTTTTTGAAAAAGGTGAAGTAACCGAAACTCGCGAAATCAAAATTTCAAGTGCTGCATTTGAACGTTTCTCCTTTAACATGACCGTAATTGCGTATCAGGGAACGGGGTCATCTGCAAATGGAAGTGGAAGCGAAACTTCAGGTCAAAACACTCAGGATGGACAAGCAACGCTACAAGAGCAGGTGTTAAGAGTGACGGTAAATCCGTTAACAGGTGCTGTGACCACAGAATTAGTTGGCACCATGCAGCAAGTAGAAGCTATACAGCAGGTAGAAGCTATACAGCAGGTAGAAGCTATACAGCAGGTAGAAGCTACACAGCAGGTGGAAGCTATACAGCAGGTAGAAGCTATACAGCAGGTAGAAGCTATACAGGAAGTAGAAGCTATACAGGAAGTAGATGTTGTGGATGAGGAGCAGGTGTCAAGTGTGGTGGTTAAGCCATTAACAGGGCTGTAACACTCTGAATTACATCTCAAAAACAGGCATGTGAATACAGCAGAGCAAGGTGATTCAACCATGCTGCATAAATGAACAAACCTGGAACATTAAAAACCACCACTATGCGGTGGTTTTTTTTGCTTGTAGTAAAGCGAAGCCAGCTACCCCGTCTGCTTGAAAGAAGGGAAGATTGTGTCGTCTGAGGGCGAGATAACCAAATAGTCCGGGCTGCATAACATTGCGAATACGCCTCTTCTGCGCTCCTGTGAGTAAAATAGATGCCAATACTCACATAACCTTTTCGAAATATAGGGTCTCTTACAACTTTATATAGAAAAGGTAAATGGGTATCGGCCTCTCGAAGGGTATGCCCGTCGACAGGTTAGGGATATACCACTATGGGGCTATCCCTGCGACATTGAGATTGAGTTGGCTCAGGTATTTATCAGTAAGAATGAGCGATGAATAGAGTCATGTAAAGTGGCAGATAAGGGCTGTTGCTACACTAATCGATTGTTAAATTGAGCAATTACTCATGCCCTGTGAAATCGGCTTGAGCTAAATTCAGTGGCATGTTTATTAAATACTCGCCCTAGAATTTTCTGCATAAATAGGGCTCAAATTACACTACGGAAAAGTCTAGCAGGGCATCAGCTCATATTCGCAAGCAGACTAAGGGGGCGGTGCGTGCAATAAAGCGGAACAAAGCCCAGGGCCAGCGTGGCACAAAACTGTTGGCGACTTCTTTTTCGACATCTTTGCCGATGGCTTCGCAGCCCGTTTAGCAGCCTTGGTACCAAACCCCGCGTAAACCTCACTCGGTTTCACGGTGTGTTTGCACCAAACAGTCGGCACGCGTGACAATAACACCGGCCTTACAAAATAAGGCTAAACAAGCATTGCCGACAGGTGGGACATTATTAATATAAAAGGGATATCGATATGCAAAATATGTGGCAGCATGCATTCTCATTGTATTAAAGGTCACGTTTATTCTACCCATACTCTGTTGCTTTTTGGGATCAGTTTACTTAGTTTCAATACGAATATATCTGGTCGACAAAAAATAACGTCGGTGATCGCAGGCCTCTCCTTGTTCACCTCCTGTGTTTAGGTAATCTACCCGGCCATTGTGGCAAACAAAATATCACTGCGCAGTCCGGCACTACAAATAAGGCACAACAGACAGTGGCTTTAACACAATAGGCCCAAAGAGGTGGCCGAAGTTCAGGTGGCTATCTATACTTATACTCCCCAATCAAGGAATAAGCCCATGGGAATCTTTTCGACCAAGCAGACTCTATACGTAGTTATTTGTATCTTGTTGGCTGGCTGTGCCGGCACTCAAAAACCAGCCCCTCAGTCCGGTAATACTAAACCGCCTGAAATTGAACACATCAGCTGGGTCATGTCTGGCCTGGGTGATGCCGCGTGCTCTTTGGGTACATTGGAGGTCACGTTGGATGCCATTGCCAATTCAGTGACAAACCAACGGCTGGTGTACAGTAGGAAGAAGGCCGACCGCCAAGACTGTTCCGGGATTTTTCACCGCGTAATCGATGAGTTTCGCACACGCTGTCCCGGCCCGTTATATCCACCGGCAGTTAAACGGCACACTCGTGCGCTGGCAAGATGGTATGTGGCGAAAAATCAGATGCATTGGATAGACCAGCCTTTGATGCAGGATAGTCTGATTCGGGTAGGCGCTGTGATGTTTTTTGGGCAAAGTGATACCAGATACATGCCAAGTCAACTGCGCACCGAGTTGATGTTTCAAGCGCGCAAAGGGATCAAGCATATGGGCATTGTCACGAAAGTTAAGATGAAAGATGGACACGTCGAGCAATACTGGATGTTACACGGCCACGGAAAAGAGGGTAAAACAATGGCCGGTGTGACCTCCACTACCTACAAAAACCAAGCCGGAGAGAAAAAGTACAATAACCAGCACCGCAACTATGTCAGCACAAGGGATGGAGCAATGACGCCTTACGGTAATTGGGACGAACAGTGGGTAGGTGTTGCGCCGGTTCTCGATCCGCAAAGTCTGTCTTCCTTTTAGCGAGTCAGCACAGATGTCAACGATATGGGGCATAGATATCCTTTACCTCCGCGATGCAAAAGGGCTCTAGGGTGGCCTCCTGGCTTGCAAGGAAGGACACGGGGATGCCTAGTGGGTGGACTTTAATTTTTGGACAGCAACGGTATGCCACCTGTGTAAAAGCTACCCTGCAAGCTGGTGCTAAATATCGACCAATCCCCTGGGCAGACACGCTGTACCCGTCCCACATTTTGGCGTGATGCTGGAAATGAACCTGTGGAAATTCCTGGCAGGGGGACTGACCAAGGCCGGAATCGAGTGTGTTATCGAGCAACATATTCGGTTCGAGTGGTAGCCTAGGGAGCAAAGTCGTCTTGGGCCTGTTGTTTAAAATGAGGCAGACCAAAAATAATGGCAAGTGAGGCAAAAATAAGCAACAACATGGGGTACCAAGTATACGGTGTAATGGCCAAGGGTGAAATACCAGCCAGGGCAGAAACTGTGAGCATTTGTCCGCCGTAGGGTACCAGGCCCTGACAGCCACAAGAAAATATATCTAACAGGCTGGCGGTGCGTCTGGGGTCAATTTCATAGGTTTTGCTTAAGTCTTTGGCAATTGGACCGGCCGTGACAATGCTAATGGTATTATTAGCGATGGATAAGTCTAACAAACAAGCCAATGAAGCAATGCCAAACTCTGCACCTTTCTTACTTTTGATCCTGGCGCAAATCATATTCATTAACCACGTCAAGCCACCATAGGCTTTCATTAATCCGACAATGCCGCCTATGGTAAGGGCGATAAGGGCTAAATTTTGCATCCATCCAATGCCTTTTTGAATACTTTGCAACATTTCCCAGCCGGTAAACGTGCCGTTGCCTAAACCAATGATTGCCGCAGTCAAAATCCCTAAACCCAAGACCACAATGACATTTATCCCCAGCAGAGCCGTAATAATGATCACCAAGTAGGGCAACATCAACCAGGCATTATAGTCTTGCCCGGTCACGGCTGTTTCAACATTTACGTCAATAAAAAATAAAGCCGCCAGGGTGACAAGGGCAGCGGGTAGGGCAATCATTAGATTGGCTTTAAATTTATCCTTTAACCTAACGCCCTGAGTGCGGGTAGCAGCAATAGTGGTATCAGAGATAAAAGATAAATTATCTCCAAACATGCCGCCGCCAATCACCACGCCTAAGGCTAAAGGTATCGGTACGCCAAGGCTTTCCGCCAGGCCGATACCAATTGGGGCAAGGGCGGTAATCGTGCCCATTGAGGTGCCCATGGCAAAAGAAATTCCGCAGCAAACCACAAATAAGCCAGGTAATAAAAATTGTGTTGGGATAATGTTTAAGGCCCAATTCACTGTCGCATCTCGCGCACCAATATCGATGGTTAATGCGTACAAAGCGCCCGCCATAAGAAAAATGAACACCAACAGGACGATGGTTTTGTCGCCGGCACTGTCGCAAAAAACATCGACTTTTTCATGCAAACTTAAGCGTGTCTTGCCGGGATTGATGGCCAATGCATAAGCAGCTGCCAGCATAAAGGCAACAAGAATGGGCATGAGTTTAAAATCCTGGCCAATCACCCCTGACAACCAAACCATTAATACAAATATCAAAATGGGGCTTAAGCCCCAAAAACTACCATTTGTGCCTTGCTTCATTTAACGCTCTTTGGTGTCTTTATGCTTAGCCTGATATTAAGGTAAGTGAGCATCAAATGTAAGTGACTTAGCCTTGATGTACTGGCCATGGGATTTTACCAGGATCATGGCCTGAGGCTACTGCCCATGATCTTAAAAGCAGTCTTACAAGTATTTTGGATGAGTTAAAACAAAGCCACCCATGTGGCTCAACATCAATTTTTTAAAGCCAGCACCTGGGCAACCTTCGACGAAGGACTGCGGCCAAGTTCCGCCATGATCCTTTGTCCAGCCTGGGCCAGCAAGTCAATGTCTACGCCAGTTGTTATGCCCATACCGTTAAGCATGTACACCACATCTTCGGTGGCCACATTGCCCGATGCGCCTTTGGCGTAGGGGCAGCCGCCGAGACCGGCTACTGCGCTGTCCACTACATTAATACCCAGTTGCAGGGCAATCAGGATATTGGCCAGTGACTGGCCATAGGTATCGTGAAAATGCACGGCGAGTTTATTGGCTGGCACATATTTAAGCACGGCTTCCAGCATCTGCTGGGTCTTAAGAGGCGTGCCTACACCGATGGTATCGCCCAGGGATATTTCGTAGCAGCCCATATCCAACAAGGTTTTTGCAACCTCTGCGACTTTTTGTGGAGCGATATCTCCCTCATAGGGACAGCCCAGTACACAGCTGACATAACCCCGCACTCTAAGCTGCTTAGCTTTAGCCGCGGCAATGACCGGTTTAAAGCGCGCTAAACTCTCGGCGATGGAGCAGTTGATGTTTTTTTGCGAGAAGCTTTCTGAGGCAGCACCAAAAATAGCGACCTCGTCTGCGCCTGCCGCAAGTGCTGCTGTAAAACCCTGCATATTGGGCGTAAGAGCGGTGTAGGTGACACCGGCTTGTCTTGTTATACCGGCAAACACTTGGGGGCTGTCAGCCATTTGCGGTACCCACTTGGGTGAGACAAAACTGCCCGCTTCGATGACCTTAAGCCCGGCCTTGGCCAAACCATCAATTAAGCTGAGCTTGGCCTGCAGGCTAATGAGGGATGTCTCATTTTGCAAGCCATCTCTGGGGCCAACTTCAACGATTTTTACCGATTTGGGTAAGGTATCAGTGCGTAAACTCACGGTCTGGGGCATCTTTATTCCTCGACTGGGGTAAAACTAAGCAGCTCTGTGCCGCCAGCAACCAGCTCACCGGCTTGGAAGTAAAATTCTTCAACTTTACCGGCAGCGGGGGCTTTTAGGGCATGCTCCATTTTCATGGCTTCCATGATCATCAGGGCCTGACCTTTTTCTACCAACTGACCCGCTTCGACCAATAGGGTAACAACCGTGCCGTTCATCGGGGCGATAAAACCAGAGCCTTGTTCGGCGTTGTCCGAGATGCCCATATCCGGCAGTTCCTGGCTGAATTTTAAGGCTTTACCCTGGGTAAACAGGGAGTAGCCCGCATCGTGGGCAACAATACTGGCACGGCTGCGGTGACCATTGATATTAGCCAGCAAGTGATCGTCTTTTAGTTCACCGCTACAGTGATAACTTTGATCCCCTATATGGATAGTAAAGCTACGTTCACCCGCCAGGGTACGCTGTTGGATTTGCACCGGGTGTGGCTGCCCCTGCACTAATAACAGCAGGTTTTGGCTGTGCACTTCATTGGCCCGCCAATTATTGTTAGCTGCCCAGGGTGAATGGCGATCTCCATCGTTTTTGCTGCCAAGGGGGGTCTGTGCCAGCATCAGGTAAAGGGCCGCCATGGGCAGTAAAGGCTCTAGCGCACGCTTATCTTCGAGGAAAATTTCACTGTGATTTTTTTCAATAAAACCCGTATCAATGTCCATCGCTTTGAAGGCCTGGCAATTGGCCAGGTTATACAAGAAGTCGATATTGGTCGTGACCCCGTCCACATGATATTCAGACAAGGCTTTACTTAAGCGGGCCAGGGCTTTGTCACGGTTTTCGTCCCAAACAATGAGTTTGGCGATCATCGGATCATAATAAACCGAGACCTCGTCACCTTGGACCACGCCGGTATCGACCCGGACAAATTCTGACTCAATGGGAGGTTGCAATAAATTTAGCCTGCCGGTAGCCGGTAAGAAGTCGTTGTTCGGATCTTCAGCATAGATCCGCGCTTCAAAGGCGTGACCATTGACCCGTAACTGATCCTGAGACAAGGGCAGGGTTTCACCACAGGCGACCCGCAATTGCCATTCGACCAGATCCTGACCGGTGATCATCTCGGTGACCGGATGCTCTACCTGCAGGCGGGTGTTCATTTCCATAAAATAGAATTGGCCATCCACATCCAGCAAAAACTCAACGGTACCTGCGCCGCTGTAGTTAATCGCCTTAGCCGCTTTAAGGGCGGCTTCACCCATTTCTGAGCGCAGGGTCTCGCTCATGCCAAAGGCCGGGGCCTCTTCGATGACCTTTTGATGGCGACGCTGCACCGAGCAATCCCGCTCAAATAAGTACACGCCATTACCGTGGTTGTCACAAAACACCTGAAATTCTACGTGTCGGGGCTGGGTCAGATACTTCTCAACCAGCATGATGTCATCATTAAAGCTCGACATGGATTCACGTTTGGCAGCGGCAAAGGCCTCCTCAAATTCTTCGGCCTTCCAGACCTGGCGCATGCCTTTACCGCCACCACCGGCGGCGGCTTTAAGCAGCACCGGATAGCCCATGGCGTCCGCATGGCCTTTTATCACATCGGCACTTTGCTCTTCACCGTGATAACCGGGCACAAGGGGCACGTTGGCCTTCTCCATGATTTGCTTGGCGGCCGACTTGGAGCCCATGGCTTCAATGGCGGCGACAGGTGGGCCGACGAAGACAATATTATTCTGTTCACATAAACGGGCAAATTCTGCGTTTTCCGACAGAAATCCATAACCGGGATGGATGGCATCAGCGCCTACTTGTTTAGCCAGACGAATAATTTTCTCACCCTGGAGGTAACTTTGCTTGGATGGCGCCGGACCAATATGCAGGGCTTCATCTGCCAACTGCACATGCAGGGCTTTGGCGTCTGCATCAGAATACAGGGCCACGGTGGCCACGCCCATGCGTCTGGCCGTTTTGATGATACGGCAGCTTATTTCACCGCGATTGGCAATGAGTAGTTTTTGAAACATTTATTCGTCTCCACGCCAATTGGCTTTGCGTTTCTGTAAAAAGGCACTGAGCCCTTCCTGACCTTCCGCCGACACTCTGGCCGCAGCAATACGCTCACTGGTTAAGTCCAGCAGCCCTTTTCCTGCGGGGGTATCTCTTACGTCAAACACCAATTGCTTGGCGCTTGCCACTGCCTTTGGGGCGTTTTTCAATAAGTGCTCGACCAGTTGTTCGATGGTCTGATCCAATTCTTCTTCGGTTACCGCTTCGCTTAGTAAGCCCAGGCGTCTGGCCCGCATAGATGAAAAAACTTCGGCGGTGGTGAAGTAGCGCCGCGCGGCGCGTGCGCCTATGGCGTCAATCACATAGGGGCTGATTGTCGCGGGGATTAGCCCGAGTTTGACTTCACTTAAACAAAATTTACTGAGTTTACTGCCGATGGCCATATCACAGCAGGCGATAAGTCCCACGGCACCGCCAAAAGCTGCGCCTTGTACCCGGGCAATGGTCGGCTTGGGCAACTCATTTAGGGTTAATAACATTTGCGCCAGGGCATTGGCATCGGCCAGATTTTGCGCGTAGCTGTAATCGGCCATGCGCTTCATCCAATTTAAATCGGCTCCGGCACAAAAGCTCTTGCCTTTTGATGCGAGGATCATCACCCGCACAGCGTCATCCTGGCCCACGTGCTGAAATATAGTGGTTAGTTCAGCAATAAGTTGATCATCAAAGGCGTTATGAATGTCCGGACGATTCAGGGTCACGGTTGCCACACCGCGCGTATCTACTTGATAAAGTACTGCATTATTTTCGCTTACCGGCACGTCAATATTTGCGAGGGTATTAGCGACAGATTCATTATTTGTCATTGCCATGTTTCCTTACATTCTAAACACCCCAAAACGGGTGTCCTCGATGGGTTTGTTCAGACTGGCTGAAATAGACAGGCCTAAAACGAAGCGGGTATCGGCTGGGTCAATTACCCCGTCGTCCCATAGCCGCGCCGAGGCAAAATAGGGATGGCCCTGCTGTTCGTAGGTGTCAATGATCGGTTGCTTGAAGCTTTGTTCTTCATCGCTACTCCAGTTTTCACCGCCACGCTCTTTTTGCTCCCGTTTTACCTGGGCCAAAACACCGGCAGCTTGTTCGCCACCCATAACCGATATACGGGAATTGGGCCACATAAACATAAAGCGCGGATCATACGCGCGGCCACACATGCCGTAGTTGCCAGCGCCAAAACTGCCGCCGATCAGCACGGTGAACTTAGGCACTTTTGCACAGGCAACTGCCGTGACCATTTTCGCCCCGTGTTTGGCGATGCCGCCGGTTTCGTATTGTTTACCCACCATAAAGCCGGTGATGTTTTGCAAAAACACCAGGGGGATCTTGCGCTGGGCACATAATTCAATAAAGTGTG
>JBLHIW010000064.1:0-14699 GCA_047618055.1 Paraglaciecola sp.
GGCGTGAGCGTTCACTTCTGGCACAACCAGCGGAATATCATGTTCATAGCGATAGTGAGAGGTGTTATCAATCACCACACAGCCAGCCTCTGCTGCCATCGGCGCAAATTTAGCCGAAACAGATCCTCCGGCAGAAAAGAAACCTAACTGAACCTGACTCCAGTCAAATTCTTCCGCATTGAGTACGGTAATTTCCTTACCTTTAAAGGTCACCTTGCCACCAGCAGAGCGAGCGCTCGCCAAAGGATAAAGTTTATTGACCGGAAAATCTCTTTGTTCAAGAATTTCGATCAGATGCTGTCCTACCAATCCGGTAGCGCCCAACACTGCGACATCAAAGGCCCGAGTCATTACTGCGTACTCCTATTTAAGGGGGTTATTAGGTGGTTTAAAAACTGAGTTTATGGCGGTAAAAATCCAAGGGCGTAGATTGCCTTCGATTCGACATAATTTCCAGCATTAACCTTAAGTGCGGCAAATTCTCTTCGAATAGGATAGTGTTTTCGGATATATCTGAACTGTTCAGCCTCGCCCAAGCTGGCTTTAAACTGCAGATCGTCCTGAGCAATATCATAAACCCTCAGCACGAGCTCGCGAATAATATTCTCTTTGGAGCTTACCAGGGGCAATGTCAGCAATGCCGGCTCTGGGCTGGGTAAGTAGTCTGATAGTTGCTTGACGACGGGCAAGCCAAGTCGCTTACAAAGCTGTTGATATAACATCTCTGTACCCCGAGCCTTACCCTCAATGGTATGCCCGGCAATATGGGCTGTCGCCAGTTTCACATAAGGCACGAGCGCCTGATTAATCCCGGGCTCGTTTTCCCACACATCTAACACCATATTGAGTTTTTTGCCCTGTTGAAATAAGGCAAGGGCGGCTTGGTTATCCACGACTTCACCCCGACAAGCATTGATCAATACTTGCTTCTGTGTCAACTGGGCCAGTCGTTTGGCATCAAACATATGCTGAGTTTTATACTCACCGTCTTTAATGTAGGGCACATGTAAGGTAAGCACATCGCAGTCCATGATCTCATCAAGATCAACAAACCGGCGAGCATCATTTGTGGCGGCTAAGGGCGGATCACACAATTTATAGGGGATCCCTAAAGCCTCAAGTTTACCCTGTAGGGCGCTACCTACATGCCCCGCACCCACAATCCCCACCACTTTTCCACTTAACTGCCACTGCAGTTTCTCAGCCATCACAAATAAGGCACTTAACACATATTCCGCTACGGCCACGGCATTGCAGCCCCCGGCTGAACCATGGGCAATACCTCGACTATTTAGGTATTCGAAGTCCATATGATTGGTGCCCGCGGTTGCGGTCGCCACATACTGAACCTGCTGATTCAAATGCAGCAAGGCCTCATTCACTTTAGTGGTGGAGCGTACCAACAAAATATCGGCATCGGCAATTTGCCGGGCATTGACCGTGCGGTGAGAAAACACTTTACATTCACCGAACCCGGCAAAAAACTCGTGAGCGTAGGGCAGACTATCTTCGTAGTAAATTTTCATATTGAGATGCAGGTATTATCAGGCGTAGTATTAAAGGCTGGGGATTATGCCACAAGATAATATCAGGAGATCATTTAGCCATGACATTATCCTTATTCCTTAAGCAGCCCTGCCTTACTTTTATGTAGCTTCACAAACGCCTGATACAAACTCAAAACCTGCTCCGGCGCTTCCAGTTGGGGATAATGTCCGACATCGAGGGCGGTGGTATGTGGATTAGGAATAATTTCCCGGTACCTATCCAGCATATGTTGCCCGGATATCGGATCATGCACACCATTAATAAAGTACAGTGGCACCTGAGTACTTTGCATACTCCTAATCCATCCCTCACCGTGCACATGACGCTCATCAATATATTGCAAAAGCCCAGGCAACACCCGCTGCCCATCGTTAAGGGAGAGCAAGCGCCACAATATATCCAGATCTTCCTCTAAAGGTGGCGTGTTAGGGCCAAATATCTGTGTAAAACTCTTTTTTAAACTGGCCTTGCCCATTAAGCGGCTAAGTACCCAGCCGAATGGACTTTTTAGTAATTTTTGGCTACGTAAAGGACGATGATAATCGGCAAATAAGCCACCATTTAAATAACATAGGCTGGAGATCCGAAAACTTAGTTTATTGGCTTCATGCCTGGATAACAGCTCCTGAGCCACAGAGTTACCATAATCATGGGCTAGAATATGGCAGCTCTTTATTCCTTTATTCTCAAGCAAAGCCGTAATAATATCGGCCTGCTCTATCAGGCTATAACAGTGAGTTTTGGGTTTGTCCGATAATCCGAAGCCCAGCATATCAAGGGTAATGACTTGATCGGCTTTCGCGAGGTTTATCCACTGATAATGCCAATCCCAAGCCGCACTGGGAAAGCCATGTATCATTAAAATGGACTCTTTCGACTCATCCCTAGCACCCGATTGCCAATGGGCGATACGATGCCCGCATAACTGGGTATATGAGGCGCTTTGCTGGTATTCTTCGAAACTAATTTTCATCCAGTATACTCTACATGACTATTGGGCATAACCTGGGTTATTTCTGTCCAATTTACGCAATATACCCGGCCATGCCAAGCTTCCCCCTGCAGAACGTGTCACTTGTTCAGCCTGCGCCTGAATACCTGCCAAAATTTGGCTGGGGATAGAAATAAGTGTTTGTCCACTGGCCTGGGCCTTCAACTGGATGTCACAGGCGCTCTGCAATAAGTACATATACAAAAACGCATCCGCGATGGTTTCAGCACAGGTAAGCAAGCCGTGATTACGCAGGATCATAAAACGGGTTTCACCTAAGTCAGCCACCAGACGCTGCTTCTCGTCCATATTCAAGGCCACCCCCTCATAGCCGTGGTAGGACAAAGAAGATAAGGCAAAAAGCGACTGTTGACTCAAAGGTAACAAACCCTCCTGACAGGCTGATACCGCAATACCCGCTGCTGTATGTAAGTGCATAACACACTGGGCATCATCGCGAGCCTCATGCACTGCGCTGTGGATCACAAAGCCTGCTGGATTAATATCGAAATCCGATGGCCCTACCTTTTGACCACTGAGATCGACTTTAACCAAGCTAGATGCCGTGATTTCTTCAAACAACATTCCATAGGGGTTAATTAAAAAATGATGCTCAGGGCCGGGCACACGGGCGGATATATGGGTAAAGATCAAATCATCCCAGCCATATTGGGCCACCATACGATAACAGGCGGCCAGATCGACTCGCACTTGCCATTCCTGCTCACTGACCTGTTGTTTGACTGATTTTTTCATGACGCATTTCCCTATTGTTTATCTTATAGACACAACATAATCTAGGTCATGTCCTTCACACTGTCACGCTTTTGACAATTAACCGTAATAATTTTATGTCCCTTGAAAATATTCGTCCTATCCTGCTGAGAAGTAGTTGGTTCAGCGGCTTACCCAACAACATAGTTGATCAACTTGTCGTCCTGTGTAAACCCAAAAGATTACATGCCTCAGCGTTACTGCATCGAAAGAATGATCCTGCCGACGGTCTGTATTGCGTGTTATCCGGTCGTATTCGAATAAGTAATTACACACTGCAAGGCAAGGAGTTAATTTTAACCTGGATCCAACCCGGCAATTGGTTTGGCGAGATATCATTATTTGATGGTTTGCCAAGAACCCACGACGCTCATGCAGAGGAGGCAACACAGCTACTAAAAATTCCGGCCTCGGCGTTTAGCATCTTATTAGCCAGGCAACCCGAGCTCTACCCCTATTTTATGCGCCTGCTGTGTCAAAGAGTAATAGCAACGTTTTCACTCATTGACGAAACCGCGGCGCTAAGCTTGAAGGGGCAACTATGTAAGCGCCTGCTCTTGCTTGGAGAAGGACTTGAGCAACAAAACCGCCCTGATAAGCCCTTGATTTTGTCCCTGTCTCAAGAATCACTCGCTCTGTTGCTAAATACATCCAGACAAACAGTCAACAAACTGCTGCAAGAGATACAATATGCAGAGGTCATTACAATCCACTATGGGAAGATCAAAATCCTTAATATTGAAAAATTGGTCGACTTAAGCCAAATATAAACCCAAAGCCATTGGCGTTTCCGCTAGCCGGCAAAGCATTCAGCACCATGAACTTAGACGTAATATGTGATTGGCGTGAGTCAGGGCGGCAAACAACACCGCAGCTTCCAGGGAAACAGGTATAGACTGCATTGCTCGCAGTACCACAGCAACAATCAACCATGTCTGCTGTGCGCTCCTGGCACATGACAAAAACAACAAAGCCCGCATTTTGCGGGCTTTACTTTATCTTTATTTTACCGCTGCACTAGGCTGTATAGCGTTTAAACACCAAAGTGGCATTCGTACCACCAAAACCAAAACTGTTAGACATGACCGTATTTAACACGGCTTCACGGGTTTCGGTCACCACATCCATGCCTTTGGCTTCGTCGTCCAAGGTTTCGATATTGATAGAAGGGGCAATAAAGTCATTTTCCATCATCAACAAGCTATAAATTGCTTCATTAACACCCGCCGCCCCTAAGGCATGTCCTGTCATCGCTTTAGTCGCACTCAATGGTGGGGTTGTATCACCAAATACCTCACGAATAGCCCATAGTTCTTTTACATCACCCACTGGGGTTGAGGTGCCATGGGTATTGATATAATCGATGGGGCCATCCAAGTCCTGCATAGCTTGTTGCATACAACGTACGGCCCCTTCGCCGCTGGGTGCCACCATATCGGCGCCATCGGACGTTGCCCCATAACCCACAATTTCACCATAGATTTTCGCCCCACGGGCTAGCGCATGTTCGAGTTCTTCAACCACTACCATACCGCCACCACCGGCGCCAACAAAACCATCTCGGTTGGCGTCATAAGTACGTGACGCTTTAGTGGGATCATCGTTATACTTGGTTGATAAGGCTCCCATTGCGTCAAATTCCATGGACAAGGTCCAATGTAATTCTTCACCACCACCAGCAAAAACAATGTCTTGTTTACCCAATTGGATCTGCTCGAGGGCATTACCAATACAGTGGGCGCTGGTAGAGCAGGCAGAGCTTATCGAGTAATTTACGCCCTTAATTTTAAAGGGAGTGGCCAGGCAGGCAGACACGGTACTGCCCATACAGCGGGTCACCATGTAGGGTCCCACTTTTCTTAGGCCTTTCTCACGCAATATATCCACCGCTTCTACCTGGTGTTGCGATGAGGCACCACCGGAGCCGGCAATAATGCCGGTACGGATGTTAGATACCATCTCATCTGGCAAACCAGAGTCTTCAATTGCCTGCTGCATGGCAAGGTAAGCATAAGCCGAGGCATCGCCCATAAAACGCTTAACTTTGCGATCGATAAGCGCCTTTAAATCCAAATCAACCTTACCCCACACATGACTACGCATGCCGGATTCGGCAAACTGCTCAGAGTACGTGATCCCAGATTTCCCTTCTCGCAGGGACTGGGTCACCTCATTTTTATCGTTACCAATACTTGAAACAATGCCTAAGCCAGTAATTACCGCTCTTCTCATAATGAACCCTTGAAGCAAAAAATTGCCGCTTATTTTAGCGATATAATCTAGCTAAGTGGTCTGCTCTTTAAGCAAAACCGACTCGATTGTTCAAGTATTAGCTAATTAAATGTATCCCTTAAAATTTAATGACGACTTTGGTTGGTATGTTTAGGTGGCTACCTTAAACTATCAGGCTTTTGAAGACTAGTTGCGGAAATAGATAGTTTGACGATTAAAGCTGCCAATATCCATTTTAACGAGCAAGGCACACCCTATGCCGACGACTTTGGCGATCTGTACTTCTCTGATGCCCAGGGCCTGGCTGAAACCCAGCACGTTTTTTTACGCCATAACGCCTTACCTCAACGATGGACAGACTGGCCGCAACAAACATTCGTAATAGGCGAAACAGGTTTTGGTACGGGTTTAAATTTTTTGGCTACCCTGGCAGAATTTGCCCTTTTTTGTGAGCAAGAAAACAACACTGAACTTAATCTACATTTTATTTCCACGGAAAAATTTCCCTTACAAAAAACTGACCTGCAAACCGCACTGGCACATTTCCCCAAGCTGACGCCCTATAGTGATACACTGATTTCACACTATCCAATGGCCATCGAAGGCTGTCATCGGCTAAGCTTTTTGCGGGGCCGGGTCACCCTCGATTTATGGTTAGGGGATGTGCATCAGATACTACCCCAGCTAGTGTGCCCGCAAAGTGGACTCATCGACGCGTGGTACCTGGATGGCTTCGCCCCTAGTAAAAACCCAGATATGTGGAGCGATGAACTTTTTGGGCAAATGGCCCGCTTAGCCCGGGTTAATGGCACTTTTGCGACCTTTACCGCTGCAGGCAAGGTCAAGCGGGGTCTGCGGGCGGCGGGCTTTATTGTAGATAAACAGCCCGGCCACGGTCGTAAGCGGGATATGTTAGCGGGGTACTTAGACGCCAAAGCCGCTAGTTTAGCGCCTGCAAACAGCCTACCCAAGCCCTATTATTTTCGTTCTTGGGCATCAAAAGGCCCTAAGGTTCAATCTGTAGCCGTCATCGGTGCTGGCTTAGCGGGGGCGAACTGCGCCTATGCGCTAGCCAAGCGAAACTTTAAGGTGCACGTTTACTGCAAAGAACCGACCCTGGCTCAGGGGGCATCTGGTAATCCACAAGGTGGTTTTTATCCTCAACTCAATGCCGAGGCCAATACCAGTAGCCAAATACAGGCTTTGGCTTTCAGCTATGCCGCCAAGCTTTATCGAAAGCTCCTTGCCGACGGTGAGGTCTTTTCTCATCAGTGGTGCGGGGTATTACAGCTGGCATTTAATGACAAAGTCCAGCAGCGCCAGCAAAAACTGCTGGATAATCGGCTGTGGCCTGAGGAGTTGATCCACTGGCTTAGCGCCCCATCCGCAGAGCAACATGCTCAAGTCCCCATGCCCTATCCTGGCTTGTTTATGCCCCAGGGTGGCTGGATAAACCCGCCACAATTAGTCAAGGCCCTGTTAAGCCGGGCCGCGAACATCAGTGACTGCCATATCCAAACAAACAGAGAGTTAAAAAAACTCGTCCGGGTAAAAGCGGGTTGGCATTTATTTTGGCAAGATGATTCAAGCAGTTTCGCTGATATTGTGGTATTTGCTACGGGCAGTGAAAGTGTCGATATGCCTTATCTTAGTGATCTTCCCTTTCGCTTAGTTCGGGGCCAGGTCGAGGCCATTCCAAGCCAGGGGACGCTCAGTGCACTTGCGACGGTATTGTGCCACAAAGGCTATTTATGCCCTGAGTTTGAAGGTCAGCATGCACTAGGCTCGACCTACGTAAAGGACCAGCGTAGTGCTCAATATCGCCTGGAGGAACAAGAGGCAAACTTGCTAATGAATCAAAAGGCATTAGGTCACTGCGACTGGGCCCAGCAAATTGTAGGGGCAAATAAAGGCCGAGCCGCAATACGCTGCAGCAGCCCTGATCACCTACCTTTAATGGGTGCAGTGCCCAATATTACCGCGCAAAAACAGCAGTACTGGGATTTATATAAAGCCCTACCCAACAACCATTATCCGGTCGCCGAGGCTATTCCCCAGCTGTTTATGCTGTGCGGACTGGGATCCAGAGGCTTAACCACGGCCCCCTTATTGGCCGAGACATTGGCCAGTCAGATTGCCGGTCAGGCCCTGCCTCTCTCAGAAAACCTGTTAAACGCATTGAGTCCCAATCGTTTTCTAATCCGTGACCTTATTCGCCGGGTCTAAAGAACCGAGTGTTATTGAGGGTACTTAGGGGAATGATGCTTAAAACAGAACGATTTAAGCTATTTTTACTCTGTAAGCTCTGTGCCTCTGTGGTGAATTTTCTTTTGGTTTACCGACTCTGGACCCAACGTCATTGGCCCTGCACGCACAGCAACTTCAGGTGCGACGGATATAAACTAAACGCCTATATGGCGAAGTTTACGGATCAAAGGATAAAATTCATCAAGGCTTAAGTCTTGTGCAAGGATGGCGTCATCCTTGGTTAAATATACCGAATATTTATCCAGCAGCATAAAGGCGCCAAACTTATCTTCCCCATCAAGTTTGAAGACTTTATGTCCATGCTGCTTAAGCAATTTTTGCAGTTTCATCATTATTGTTCTTCCATAACGTAATAATGCATTGCAGGTAGTACTACATTAACTGTTTCCCATTGCCACCTGGCAACAAGCCTCTGCGCAATGTTTCAGGTAATACTGTTAGTTAAATTTCCCCATAAAAAAAGCACTTGTTTTTGCTCTTCCTCGGGTAATTCCTTTTGTAAAAACGCCGTGTTCAAATTCGTCAGCATACTTTTACTTAAGTGCTCCAGAGCCCAGTCCTCTTGTAGCTCTGCCCAACTCACTACCAGGGAAAAATGTCCGCTTAAGTAGCTGGCGATAAATAGCTCTTGATCACTACCCTCAATCACCACCTCATCCAAATAACGTTCTGTTTGTGTTACAAAACACTCAAATTCGTCTTTGCTATTCGCCCGTAGCGATAGGGTTTGTGACATTAATCCATCCCTCCTACAGGGTAAAGTACCTGATCATGATACCCGGTGATCACGGGGATCACACCTGCCAATTCGGCGTCTAAAGCCAGATCACCCGTATCGGCAATCAAGGGTTTATTACCTAAGGCCTGTAACTTATTTTTGCTGGCAATCGTCAGGATGTTTTCCCTGCCGATTAACCTGATAACGGCCGGACTAAGTTGCTGGTTGCCCCGGCCAAATATATGCCCCTGACCGCCAATTAAGGTAATCACTAATTTCACCGGCGCGTTTTGCAGGTGTTTGATTAAGTCCCCAGCACTAAGATCCGTTTCGATAAGTTGTTTGTTTTGCACAACATCCACGCCCAGCAGGGTATTGGCAATGCCTAACTCCTGCATCACCCCATCCACGGTGGAACCCGAGCCCATAACAAATAAGGTATCAGGACTTTGCTCCATTTGTTCGATCACATGGGCTGCAATATCTGCCAGTACTAATTCATCCGACTCTATACCGCCCATTTTTACCGCCTGTATATAACGCAGTTCGCTGGGCACACGCATCTCGCCATACTGACGGGCATTCACCCGACCACTGCGAAACAGCGCTTCGTCAATATCCATCACTAGGCCATCACTGAGGCTGACAATTTCTCCTCTAACCAGCATGGCGACCACACGACCTGCGGCTTGTGGGGTGATAGCATAGACTCCGGAATGGATTTTACAACCGGCAGGTATGCCCAAAACCGGCACTTTCTGCGCAACGACCGTGCAAATATTCCGTGCCGTGCCATCTCCGCCGGCAAACAAAATTAAGTCCACCCCTTGGTCAAGTAAGGCCTGGGCGGCATTTTCCGAATCCCTACCTTCGGTCTGCAGTTCTGTGGGGCGATAAACTACCTGAGTCGTAAAACCCAAATCAAGGGCAACGGCTTCCCCCATGTCGCCTGATGCAGTGAAAATGTGTACCTGCTCTTTTAGCTCAGATAATTGTTGCAGGGCCAATCTGGTTTTTTCCCCTGCTTGTTGCTCCGCCCCCATATTGAGGGCTTGTTCACGGATTTCGCTCCCATCACTGCCTTTAAGTGCCAGCGCGCCGCCGATCCCCGCAAAAGGGTTAATGATCAAACCAAGTTTAAATTTTGCCATGTGTTTCTCTGCTAAGAATTAAATCTGGACCGGGGAAATCTTTTGGGCAAAGGCCTGCAGTGAGGTAAAAACACTGTAAAACCCGGATAAATTGCTGTGCCCGAATAGGAAAGCCCTGCTGTAAATAGTGTAAGGCTTGTTGCTGAACCTTAGCCTGAAAGGTAAGTGTATCAGGCTGTGCCCCATGCAAATTATCGGTACTCACGCAAAAGCGCTTTTTTGCCGCAACACAAAACGCCCATTCAATCGCCTGAGGCTTGATTTCTACTTGCTCAAATTCCCCCTGTTGTTGGCTGCTTCTGCCGTCGGGGCAATACCAATATCCATAGTCTTCTAAAAGCCGACGTTGTTCTCCGGCAATACACCAGTGGGCAATCTCATGCAAAGCACTGGCAAAATAACCATGAGCAAAGACTATCTGGTGGTGATCCTGTTTATTGCCCGCGGGCAAATATACCGGCTCGCCCTGCCCTTTTATCAAACGGGTGTTTTCACTTTGGGCAAAACATTGATCAAATAAGCGGCACAGATCCTGATAACGATGCCTGTCATTCATATTCTGTGGTTTGAGGGGGGGAGTAGTCAAATTCATATCGGCCGCATGGTAATCTCTATAGGGTTGACCTTCCAGCTATTGTTTTCAGCGGCGCTTTGGGCCAAGCTATTCAAAACTACTAAATGATCACGATTATGTTGCTTAAAACCCCCCTCATCATGACATTATTGGGCGCTTTTAACGTCTTGGCGCTGGACGTTAAACATACTGAAGAGGCCATTATCATAGACGGGCACGTTGATCAGGCCTGGCACAACGTTCCGTGGCAGCCAATGGCCTATCTGATGGCCGGTAGCCTGCCATCAAAAACTGACTTCAGCGGCCGTTACCGCCTGTTGTGGGATGAAAATTATCTCTACCTGCAGGCTGAAATCACCGATGATCTGCTGCTAGATCGCAGCGCTGACCCACTCGTCGCTTATTGGGACGATGATTGCCTGGAAGTATTTATCGACTCAGATGCCTCTGGTGGCATTCATCAATACAACCATAGCGCCTTTGCCTATCACATTAGTCTGGATAATCAGGTCGCAGATATAGGCGATGATCAACAAGCCCATTTATACAATGAACACCTTGTCAGCCGCTGGCAGCGACAAGTCGATACACCCCACACGCTTATTTGGGAGGTCGCAGTCAAAATGTACCCCAACAATTATTCCGATGCAAAAACACGCCCCCCTCTCAAACTTAGTGCCAGGGACGTCATCGGCTTTATGCTGGCCTACTGTGACAATGACGGCAGCGAACAGCGGGAGCATTTTATTGGCTCTCACGATATTAGCCCGGTCAATGGTGATAAAAATCGTGGCTGGATAGATGCCGATGTTTTTGGCCAACTCACCCTGGTTCGCTGATATGAGCGATTCGATCACAAGCATTATTCAGCATTTGCATGCCGTCAGCACTATGCGAGAAATGGCCGAGCAAGCCAACATACTTGAGACCATCAGGGCGGTGCAAAACTGGCAATGCCAGCGTCTGTTGCTTAGCCACCAAGAGATGTACCAGCAGAAGCGCTTTAAACCTGCTGTAGAGTTTTTTGTTAACGAGTTATATGGACCAAGAGACTTTAGCCAGCGAGATCACGATATCGCCCGAGTTGTGCCCAAAATGGCCAAACTATTGCCAGAAAAAGCCCTAATCTCTCTAGCTTCGGCCTTACATTTAAATGCCCTATCATTTGAATTGGATTTTGCTATAGCCAGAAAATTGCATGGCCTTAGCATCAACCGGGATAGTTATGCCCGGGCCTATCGTGACTGTAACAATCAAGCACAACGACAACAGCAAATTAGCTATATCAAAACCCTCGGTGGTGATTTAGCGGATGTAGTGCGCATGAAGGGGATCTCCACCCTGTTAATGTTGTCACGCAAGCCGGCTAAATTAGCCGGTGTAATCTCTTTACATGAATTTCTCGAGCACGGATTCAAAGCCTTTAAAAGTCTCGGCGAGGTGGAAGATTTCATCAATCCCGTGGCTAACTATGAGCAAACACTGCTCACCCAGCTGTTTGATAAATCAGCGCCCAACCCATTACCCCAGGGGATTTAAGTAAAATGCTAGCGGCGACAAACCTCCAATGGCTGCACCCCAGCCCATTCATAATCCAGTGGCAAATAGCGCAAGAGCATATTGATCACTATCGCCATGTAAATAACGTCGCCTATGTAAGCCAACTGGAAAAAACCGCCTGGGCTCACTCTAACGCTCTGAATTTACGCATTGAACAGTATCAGGACTTAGACCGGGGAATGGCCATCACCCGCCATGAGATTGATTACCTGGCCGCTGCCGTATTGGGCGATTCCCTGCTGTGTGCAACATGGATCGTGCAGTGCGATAATAAATTGAAATTAGCCCGAAAATTTCAATTTATTCGCCAGTCAGATGGCCTGACTATGCTTAAAGCGAGAACGGAATTTGTTTGTATTGCCCTATCCTCTGGCAAGCCTAAACGGATGCCTGATATTTTTGCCACCGTCTACGGTCAGGCAAAAATTAGCCTCGGATGATGAAAAATTTCCTTGTCCTGCTCTGCCTATTATTGCTGGTGTCTGTGGCAGGCAACCTGTATTTATATGGACAACTGACAACAAGCAAGCTGGGACCCGCTGCATTACAAAACCAAGATGCAAACAGTTTTGAGACACACTACTCGACTGCACCAGCAATCCAAGGTTCTGATGACGCCAGTAATGGGACCCCGCTTAGCAACAGCAATGCCCCCTATGCAACTACTCGCTATCAAGCTAATAGTGAAGCAGCACAGTCCAGAGAAACCTGGCTGCGACAGGCCAATACCTGGCTGCAACAGGAAAAGTACGCCAGGCTAAGTCGTTTTTTGCAGGATTATTTAAAAAGCCATCCCCAGGATATAGATTTTCTACTATTGGAAGCCGACTTAGTCGCCCAAACCAGTTTACTTAGTGAGGCCATTATTCACTACTACAGCTTACTCAAGCTGCCCATGATGGGAGAACAATATCAACACATTCAAGACACCATAACCTCCCTTTCTACCAATACTATCAGTCAATTAGAAAAAGCCTACTCATGGGATATATTAGCGATATTTGTCGAGCCATTATTACAGATCGATCCCAACAATAAGCTATTTATTGTTGCCCTGGCCCAGGCCTACGCCGAACAGCAGCAGGCCAATTTGATGGAAAACACCCTGGCATCCTTGCCATTTGACGATCCTGATGCTTTGGCTATTCGAGACATTATACAAATTGTTGAAACGGTGCAAAACACTAACAAGCCAGACAACAATGAAGACCCAAGCCTGACGTCAACAGAGCGAGCCATCCCCCTAAACCAGTACGGTGATCAATATGTGGTAGGGGCTCAGCTAGGCGGTAATAACGTGGACTTACTGATTGATACCGGCGCAACCATTACGGCCATCGACCGTGATCACTATCGTCAGCTAAACAAGCGGTTTAAAATTAATTATCTGGGTAGGTTTAAGGTCAACACCGCCAATGGTAGCCTGATGGCACCCATGTATCAGTTTCGTGAGCTGCAAATAGGCCATCGAAAAGTAGAAAACATTGCGGTGGTGATCCTGCCGATGGGGGGCTTAGGGAATGCCGATGGCTTATTGGGGATGAACTTCTTGCGGGAGTTTGATTTTCGCATTGACCAGCGTAAGGCGCTTTTATACTTAAACAAATAGAGGCGCAGCTACTTTTAAGCTAAAATAGCCTGGCCCCCTAGCAGCCCTTACTCTACTTCATCGGCGTCTTTAATCCGTTCTTTACGCTCCTGCTCTTCTTCAAAGGCTGCTTTAATTTCTTCCAATACCGTATCCACGTCAGCCGCTTGGGTACTGAGTTCGAAGTGACCTGTTAGTTCGGTTTCCGGCGTCAGTTCACCGGCTTCAAATAAGGCCCACATTTCTTCGGCGTACAGGGTGCTTTGCAGCTCCTGCGCATATTGCCCGTAATACTCACTCATATTTCTTACGTCACGCTGCAACATCTTAAAGGCATTATTGTTTGCCGCCGCATCGACCACCTGGGGTAAATCAATGATCACCGGACCGTATTCATCCACCAGCACATTAAATTCAGACAAATCACCATGAACTAAACCGGCACAAAGCATGCGCATCACATAAATCATCACCAGAGCATGATCTTCGATAGCTTGCTCAGGGGACATAGACACATCATTTAAACGAGGGGCAACATCCCCCTCATCGTCGGTAATTAACTCCATTAATAACACCCCGCCGTAACAGCCATAAGGCTCGGGCACACGCACCCCGGCTTTAGCCAGGGTGTATAAGGCATCCACTTCGGTATTCTGCCAGGCGTCTTCTTGTTGCTTACGACCGAACTTAGAGCCCTTCTCCATGGCCCGAGCCCGCCGCGTATTGCGTACTTTGCGTCCCTCCTGATATTCTGCCGCTTTTTTAAAACTGCGCTTCATTGCCTCTTTGTACACTTTCGCGCAACGTACTTCGGTGCCACAACGCACCACATAGACCGTCGCCTCTTTACCACTCATGAGTTGGTAGAGGACTTCGTCTATTAAACCGTCATCAACAAGCGGTTGTAATTGTTTTGGAATTTTCATCGCGCCGTTATACAGGACTTAGGCCTGAGTTGGAATAGGGAGTCGTTTTCAAAAGAGATTATACCGTCACGATAAATAATGAATGGATGCAATACAGTATTTTTCCTTAAGCTTAGTTGGCTGAAATTAACTGACAAACAGCATATAATGATTCACCCTGAAAACTCAAGTGATGCCGCCAGTATTGCCGACATTTATAATGTATTACTATATCAATACTGTGGTGACCATTGAATAAATCAAAATTCCTATTTATCCAGAAACCATCCTAGGGCTTACATAAATTAAATGACCCAATCAAAGCTGTCCTCTAAAGAAATCAATCCCATAGTAGATACGTTTATTGCCCCCCCTTGCCACGAGCAAATC
>JBLHIW010000065.1:0-14582 GCA_047618055.1 Paraglaciecola sp.
GGCTAGCAATAAAAAATCACCGGACTGGAGTTTTATTTCCCCTAGTTTGCCAGACAGGACTTCACCATCTCGTCTTATGGCGACCACAGCAGCATCAAATAAAGCTCTAAAACCTAGTGCTTTAAGAGTTTGTCCGATAATTTGTGCCCGGTTAGAGATAATGACTTCAGTTAAGTTGTCATGAAACAAACCGTTTGATTCGGCAAATAAGTTTAAGCCTTTGATATGGTTAAAGGCTTCTACTTTGTTGACGTCACCGGAGAAAATTAATTTGTCATCAGGCTGTATCACCAGATCAGGGCTGACCGGACTAATCAATTTTCCTGAGCGGACTATCTCAACCAAAAACAAATCAGGGAGGTTGCGCAGATGGTTTTCTTCGACACTTTTACCCACCAACTCCGAGTCATTCGCTACCTTAGCCTCAATAAAATAGGCATTGTACTGACGGTTCTTGTTTTTAATTTCTGGCAGCAGGGGCGTCATAACAAACATCAACAGGCCACAGCTAAGGCCTGCAACTAAACCATACAGGGTAAAGTCCCAAAAGTTGAAACCAGGATGGCCATGCTCAATTAAAAAGCTGTCTACTATCAGGTTGGTTGAGGTGCCAATTAAGGTAACCGTGCCGCCCAATATAGCGGAATAAGACAAGGGAATCAGCAAGCGTGAGGCATGGTGATACTGGTTTTGCTTAACCGGACCAATAAAGCTGGCCACGATGGCGGTGTTGTTTAGCATGGCCGAAGAGGCAAATGTCAGGGCAAACAAACGCCAATAACTGTGATTAAAACTGGCAGTGATCAGGGTCCGTCCCAGACGCTTAATAAATGAGGTTTTATCCACTGCACTGCTGACCAATAGCAGCAAAATCAGGGTGATGAGACCCTGATTAGTGAAATTAACAATGACCTGGGAAATATTGAGCTGTTGCCCGGCGATCAGCGCTAATAACGATGCGGAAAAAATAAAAGACGGGCGCTTGTCGCTAAAAACAAGCGCCAATATGGTACCGGCAAAAATGCCTATCACCAGTAATTGGTTAATATCCATTATTGCGGATAGGCCAGTTACAATTTGCTGATATCAGCGGCATTCCAGTGGGGGAAGTGCTTTCTAATGAGGGTATTAAACTCCAGCTCGAACTCAGAAAACGCATTATGGCTGGCAGGATCATCCGCTACATCAATGATCATGCCGGCGCCGACGGTGCCATTACTTAGGCGGTCGATGATCACAAACGCACCGGTTGCTCTATTTTTACTATAGGGATCACAGGCAACAGCTTGGGTTAGCTTGATTTTACCTACGGCAATTTCATTCAGACTTAAACGGACGGCGTCTTTGTGTTCCATGGAGTTTACGTCAATTTGATACTCAATATCGGTCACGCTGCCCGCTACGAATTTCGTGGCAAACTTAAAACCATACTGCTTGTTTGGCATCATTGGCTCCTCGTCCATCCACACCAGATTGGTCCGATACGTAGCGCTGTGCAGGGGCAGATTGTCAGACTTGACAATCATATCACCCCGGGAAATGTCTATCTCCTCTTCCAGGGTAAGTGTTGTGGTGAGGGGAGTGTGAGTCATATCTTGCTCACCTTCAAAATTCACAATAGCCCGTATAGTCGACTGTTTGCCTGAGGGCAGGGCGGTTATTTTGTCACCCTTTTTAATTTGCCCGGACACAACGGTACCAGCGAAGCCTCTGAAGTTAAGGTTCGGTCGGTTGACGTATTGTACCGGAAAGCGGAAATCTTCCAGGTTATAATCGTTACTCACTTCAATTTTTTCTAGCATAACCATCAGCGTTTCACCCTTATACCAGGGCGTATTCTCACTTCGATTCACCACGTTATCCCCCTCTAAAGCCGATAAGGGGATAAATTGAATATCTGGAATATCCAGCTTTTGGGCAAAGGTCAGATAATCTTGTTTGATGTTTTCGTAGACTTCTTCGCTGTATTCCATCAAATCCATTTTATTGACGGCGACCACCACATGTTTTAGACCCAGCAAGGAGACTAAAAACGAATGGCGGCGGGTCTGGGTTTTCACCCCACCACGGGCATCTACTAAGATTATCGCTAGGTCACAGTTGGATGCACCCGTCACCATATTGCGGGTATACTGTTCATGCCCGGGGGTGTCAGCAATAATAAATTTACGCTTATCGGTAGAGAAATAGCGATAGGCCACATCGATGGTAATACCCTGTTCACGCTCGGACTGCAGGCCGTCAACGAGTAAGGCCAGGTCAACTTTTTCCCCGGTGGTACCCATTTTTTTACTGTCTTTGGTGATGGCGGCAAGCTGGTCTTCAAAGATCATTTTTGAGTCATGTAACAAGCGGCCAATGAGGGTGCTTTTGCCATCATCCACGCTGCCGCAGGTCAAAAATCGCAGCATGTCTTTCTTTTCGTGTTGATCCAGATAGCCCAGAATGTCGGCTTTTAATAAGGTGTTTTCGCTATTCATAATTTAGCAGCTCACAAGAAAATAAGGGTTTAAAACAGAATCTTTTTGGTTGTAACGTAAGGGCTTTGTATCTTTATTTAAGACCTGTGACGCATCGTCAATGATCGTCACTTTCCCACCTGCCGCTACGACGACTGCATGAGCAGCACCCGTATCCCATTCACTTGTTGGCCCTAAACGGGGATATAGGTGAGCAGCGCCCTCTGCCACCAAACACAACTTTAAGGAGCTGCCCATGGCAACCAGCTCGGTTTCACCTTCCAGGGTATCCAGTAACTTTTGTATTTCCGGGCTTTGGTGGGAACGACTGCCGACAATCCTCCAGCTTTCGCCGGGTACTTTTTGTTTGGGACGGATGGCTTTGCGCTCACCCCCTTCAATTTTATAGGCACCGTGACCTAATTGGCCTACATAAGTATGTTCAGGAACCGGAGCGTAGACCACACCAAAAACTGGCACGCCCTGGTCAATCAGGGCGATATTAACCGTGAATTCGCCGTTTTTCTTAATAAATTCCTTGGTGCCATCCAGGGGGTCGACCAGCCAGTATTTGTCCCAGGTTTGACGCTCAGACCAGGGAATAGTGGCTGACTCCTCAGACAGTATGGGGAGAGAAGAAACCTGCTCTAAACCCGCAACAATACAATTGTGGGCGGCCAAATCTGCTTCGGTCAGGGGGCTTTCATCCGCCTTTTCATATATCGCAAAATCCCGTTGATAGATTTGCATAATGGCATCGCCGGCGCGATGGGCGATATCGGTCACGTCTTGAATAAGCTTTGGAGCCAGCATTAGTCCAACCTTCCTTGTTGTTTTAGCAAATCAAATAGTTGTTCAGCAGAGTGCTCTGCACTTTGGCCAGTATATTCAAGAATGATCTCCGGATTTTGTGGTGCTTCGTAATCCGAGTCAATGCCGGTGAAATTCTTAATATCTCCCTGGCGGGCCTTTTGATACAGGCCTTTAGGATCCCGTTGCTCACATACGTTTAAAGGAGTATTGACAAAGACTTCGACAAATTCTCCTGGCTCCAGCAAATTGCGGCAGTAGTCCCGTTCATCTTTAAAAGGAGAGATAAAGGCGGTTAATACTATTTGTCCCGCATCCACAAACAATTTGGCTACTTCGCTGATACGTCGAATATTTTCCACTCGGTCTTTATCACTGAAGCCCAGATCACCGCACAAACCATGACGGACATTGTCTCCATCGAGTAAATAGGTGTGCTTTTGATATTCAGCCAGTTTTTTTTCTAATAAGTTAGCGATGGTAGATTTGCCTGAGCCGCTTAGGCCGGTTAACCAAATAACCATTGGCTTTTGCTTATTAGCCGCGGCTCGTCGCGCTTTGTCCACATCATGTTGATGCCATACAATATTGACAGCCATTAGAAATACCCTTCCATCTTTTTCTTCTCCATTGAGCCCGCAGAGTCATGATCGATGACCCGACCCTGACGCTCGGACGTTTTGGTGAGTAACATTTCCTGGATCACTTCAGGTAACGTGGTCGCGGTGGACTCCACTGCACCAGTCAGAGGATAACAGCCAAGTGTTCTAAAGCGCACTGAGCGCATTTCAGGAACTTCGCCATCCTTCATGGGCATACGGTCGTCATCTACCATGATCAGGGTGCCATCACGCTCTACGACCGGACGAGGTTTGGACAGATAAAGAGAGGGGATTTCGATATTTTCCATATAGATATATTGCCAGATGTCTAACTCGGTCCAATTCGACATGGGAAATACCCGAATACTCTCACCCTTATTGATTTGTGCGTTATAGATATTCCACAATTCAGGACGCTGGTTTTTTGGATCCCAGCGATGATTTTCATCTCTAAATGAGTATACACGCTCTTTGGCGCGGGACTTTTCCTCATCCCGGCGGGCGCCACCAAAAGCCGCATCAAATTTATATTTATTTAAGGCTTGTTTCAGGCTGGCAGTCTTCATCACGTCAGTATGCTTGGCACTACCATGGGTGAAGGGACCCATTCCCATTGCGATACCATCTTGATTAATATGCACCAGTAAATCCAGATCGTGTTTCTTCGCAATCTTGTCGCGAAATTCGATCATTTCGTGGAACTTCCAGGTCGTGTCTACATGTAATAAAGGAAAGGGAATTTTCCCCGGCGCGAAGGCTTTGCGGGCAAGGTGTAATAGTACCGACGAATCTTTACCTACGGAGTAAAGCATGACAGGGTTATCGAATTCGGCAGCGACCTCACGGAAAATATGAATACTCTCTGCTTCAAGTTGTTTTAGATGGGAGACGGTAGGAATAGCAACAGACATAAAGGTTCTCACACTGATTGATATACTAATAAATTATATGCATAGAAGAATAACACAATCTGCTAAGCAAATTAAACTTTTTGTGTCTAATATAAGTTGCTTAAAGGGCTCGTGTTATGGTCATTAGACGTGTGTTTATTCGAGGGTCTGCGTTCGCTCGCTGGCCCAAATCAGGGATTGTTGATAGGTTTCAACCGCCGCATCTGGGTCCATGTGTAATTTATTGCACAGTGCCGCCGCATTGTCCCACTGGGCCTGCTCAAAATATTCACATAAGGTCAGAAGATTGGCGTAGTTACCGTTGCGCTGCAACAACGCTTCTTTAATATCCTCGGAGATGGGCAGGTTAGTCATCAGTGATTCCATTTTACTATCTACCATGGCATCTAATAAGGACAATAAACCCACTAAAAACGCAGCAGATGGTGATGGCTTTTCAGTGGATATCTTGGCCAGCACTTCACAAAACCGGGCACGTGCCAGAGACATATTTATGAGTGCGCTAGGCTTGCTTTTCGAAAACTGCGCGGTAAATAACAGAGACATAAAGCGCTCTAACTCAGTTTTTCCCAGCATTACCAATGCCTGTTTAATCGACGCTATTGTGGTTCGCCGCTTAAATATTGGAGATTGAGCATAGCGTAGTAACTTAAACGTTAAGTTTACATCGCTTTCAAATGCACGGGTAATGACCTGAATATCGGGTTCCGGCAGAGACATTTCGGCCATCAAGTTCATCAAAGAAAACTGCGAGGGACTAAAGGATGCTGATTGCATCACTTCCGGCCGACTGAAAAAGTAACCTTGAAAATACACACAGCCCAGAGCTAAAGCATGCTGATACTCTTCGTGGGTTTCGATTTTTTCTGCAAGTAACTTGATATGAGGGAAGGGGGCAATTGCTGCGACGATCTGGGCGAACTGCTCAGGTGACGTTAACTGGTAATCAATCTTGATGATATCAATATAGGGGAAAAAATGCAGCCATAGGGGCTGGTGTTCATAATCATCCAGTGCCAGCATATAGCCTTTTTCTTTTAACTGAATACAAGCTTTGAGCATTTTTTTATTGGGTTTGACGGTCTCCAGGATCTCCACCACGATTTGTTCACAGGGCAACATCATGGGGTAGCCGTTTAACAGGGAATCGTGGGTGAAGTTGATAAACGCCCGCTTTCCCTCAGTTAAGGAGTCGATACCCAGGTTAAATTGCAGCCCGGCGATCATTTTAGATGTCGCCTGCTCGTCGTCAATATCGGGAAAGGCATTCTTCATGCCATCTCTGAATAATAATTCGAAGGCGAACAATGACTTGTCGACATGTAATATGGGTTGCCGGGCAGCAAAGAAGCTCAAATTATTTTCCTATTTATACAATATGGACTGAATTAATTCATACCACGTTGGCATATTATTTATAACTTGCATTCAGTTCATCTTGTACTTTATTAAAAGTAGTAATGATGGATTCGTCAACTTTCGGTGACAACAAACTGACGATCACGATGCTGGCACTACAGGCTAAAAACCCTGGAATTATTTCATACATCCAATCACTTAATTTAATCCCATCAATGGTGATGGGAGCGTATATCCATATCAATACCGTTATCGCGCCCGCGAGCATACCGGTGATAGCGGACAGGCGAGTCATACCTTTCCATAATAAACTAATCAGTATAACCGGGCCAAATGCAGCGCCAAAACCTGCCCAGGCATTGCTGACCAGTGACAATATGGTGCTGTCGCGGTCATAAGCCAGATAAATAGATAGCATTGCCACTAAGGCTACGGATATTCTGCCGACCACAACTAATTCCTGTTGGCTGGCATCTCGGCGAAAATAGGCCTGATAAAAATCACCGGTTAAGGAGCTGGAGGTTACCAATAATTGGGAAGATATGGTGCTCATAACAGCGGCCAGAATAGCGGCTAATAAGAATCCACCAATAAGCGGGTGAAATAGTATTTGTGATAAAAAGATAAAAACAGTTTCAGGATCTTCAAGCTTATTACCCGTACTGGTAACGTAGGCTAGTCCCAGTAGTCCGGTCGCGAGTGCGCCGATAACGCTGACGACCATCCAGGAGATGCCAATACGTCGGGCTTTTTTTATGTCCTTTACTGAACGAATGGCCATAAATCGCACAATGATATGTGGCTGACCAAAATATCCCAGGCCCCATGATAACAAGGAGATAATACCCAGCCAGGTCATTGCCTGACCATTACTGGCGTTGGTCATCATATCCAGAAAATTCCCGCTATGTTGATTAAGCTGCTCGGCAGCGGCGCCAAAGCCCCCCAATTCAAACAGCACCACAAGGGGTACCATAATCAAAGAAATAAACATTATGCAGCCCTGCACAAAGTCCGTGATACTCACGGCCAGAAAGCCGCCAAAAAGCGTATAGGCCACTACGACGCCGGCCGTGATATAGAGTCCCCATTCATAGCTAAGGCCAAAGGATGATTCAAATAACTTGCCGCCCGCAACGACGCCTGACGAGGTGTAAAGGGTAAAAAACAGTACAATAACGATGGATGAAATCAGGCGTAGAGTGTGGCTGGTGTCATTAAAACGATTTTCAAAATAGTCGGGAATAGTAATGGCATTATTTGCCACTTCCGTATAAACCCGCAATCGGGGCGCGACTAAAATATAATTAAGATAAGCGCCTATCATTAGTCCTACCGCTATCCAGGCACTCGATAGGCCAGACACATACATGGCACCCGGTAAACCCATCAACATCCAGCCGCTCATATCAGATGCGCCGGCCGATAAGGCAGTAACGCCCGGGCCGAGGTTACGTCCCCCTAACATATAGCCTTCAACATTCGTGCTAGCTTGCTTGTAAGAATATAAACCGATGCCGAGCATGGCAATAAAGTAGAGGGCAAGAGAGATAAAAGTGCTTGATTCCATCTTATAATCCTTGGTTATTATTGTTATATCTTGTCGTTTTGTATCAAATGGACACAGATCTTCATTTATAGAGCCATGCTAACAAGGGAATGAAAAATACTCTAGTCACATCAACTATATATACCGAAAGTCTCACCTTAGGCCCGTTAAAGTAAGGCACTCTTGAATAAATTGCAAAGTTGAGTCAAGACGTTTTTATTATTGGGGTCACTTAGGTATATGTATATTTGTACTGTCAGGCTCAATACGTCTGACACGTTTTAATTTGGGCTGCGCTAAACGAGAAAAATAATTAGCCGTCTATGCCGGTCTTAGCGCCTAGGACTAATACCATTCCTCCTTGCTAGGTGTCTTGTCCTGAATTCTTGCTTAAGCTTTGAACAGGCATATTGAAATCACTTGGGTCTAGACATTGCGATGCAACTAGGGAGTTTGCCAGCCCTTCGCTAAGGGTGATACCAAAGTCACTTACCCATTATTCCTTAGACGGGTAAAACACGCCGCGATAATGCTATTTTTATCCATCGCGGAGTGAGTAGATTTTATGGTGAAATGGTAATACTACAAAGTTGAGTGAGTTTTTTGTGCCAAGGCCTTCCCAGCAGAGCGGTCAGTTAAGCCCGTAATGGAGGACGGGTATAGAAACAGCGAGGATATGGACCATTCAAAACTAAGCTTATCCTCGCAGCCCAGGGGAGAGGGCAACACTGGGGTATATAAGACAGCCTTTCCCACATATCCTTTGGCATAAGCAAAGGACTAAGCTGAAAATTGTAGTTTCTGTTTAAACTGGCCTTTAAGTTGTTCTAGATCCTGGTCTTGTTCGCCAACGATCATCAGGCTTGCCCGGTTAAAATCAACAGAATCACCCTTAAGTTTACCGTCATTAAAGCTGCCTTTCGAATGATATTTATCACTATAAGGAACCACAAATATCGACACCCGGCCTTGGTCACCTTGCATCACCAAGTGTAGGCTTTGGATATTCTGGAAGTCGCAGAAATTAGCATAAAATATTTGACCCATATTTTGGCTGAGTTTTCCGCCGAAACGGGCCAGTTTAGCATTAAGCTGTTGCAGGGAAATATCTTCCTGAGCCTCTAAGGCGTAAGCTCCCTCATGATATACATGGGCCAGGGCATGTTCACCTAAATTAATCTGGCTTTGCTGCTGCCACATTGTAAAACTGATGCCAATCATAAAAGCAATGGATGCGGCCAACGCGAGTTGCATGCGCTTGCGTTGTTTACTTTTGCGGTGACTGTCCATCGATTGACGTAAAATCAGCTTGTGAGCCAAATCCTGAGGAACCTTAACCTGACTGGCCTGCTGTATTTTACTGTCGAGTTTCTTTAACTCATTCCAAAAATCCAGTTTTGCGGGATCATCCTTAGCGGCTTGGGTAAGGTCTTCATCATAACAATTAGGATCAGCATATAATTTGCGGCGAAACTCTAGCTCATCCATTTTTGCGGCCTTTATTGTCATTTTCTTTTTCTAATGCCTCCTTTATCTGATTTCTTGCACGAAACAGTCGGGTCATTACCGTATTTTTATTAAGATCGAGTTGCAAGGCAATTTCTGCGCCGCTATAGCCAAATACAATTTGTAGCATCAAAGGCTCTCTATATTCTTCACTCAGGGAGCCCATAATAGCCCGTAATTCTCTATGCTCTAATTCGATTTCGTTGCTCAGATGTTCGTCTGCCACCGAGACATCCTCGATATCCACTAAGTCAAATCGTTTGCGTTCAAAGCGCCGGGCATTTTCCCGGCGCAAGATAGTAATTAACCAGGACTTGGCCGCCTTATCGTCATTTAATGAGTCTAATGATTTCCAGGCCCGAAGAAAGGTCTCTTGCACAATGTCTTCTGCTACATGTTTGTCTTTAACCAACCAATAGGCATAGCGATATATATCGCTATGCAGCGCATGTACCAGGGTTTCGTATCGTCGTTGTTTATTTACCATGTCATCAGAGACCGAGGTAGGTTTGGATTGCTTTCGCAAAAACATAATTTTTATCCGCTTTGGAGATCAGCTCAGGTTGTGAGCTGGGCTATTGTGAAGAAATACCCACGTAGTCCACTTTTCGCTTAGCAGTATATTAACTGATTTTAGTCTCAGGGCAGGCTTATATTAATAAGGGGGACTGAGCCAAGGCATTTCCCCCTTCAGCAATTTAACTAAACTAATTGAATTGTGGATACATGTTCTTTAAGGCCGGTTTTGATTTTTTGTTGTCTAAATGGTTTTTTCTCAGTTCCTTTAATATATTAACTAAAGCCTCGCTCGTCCACTGGACAGAGGTTTTTGCATAGCGCATCCCCAACATAAGGCTCAGCTGTGCATCGAGGGCTGGATCATTCAGCTTGCGCTGGCTGATTGGCAAAGCCAGTTGGGCATTGCCACATAGCTCTCCCAGCCATTGGCTTAAGGGGGCATATATTTGTTGAGGATCATTGCTGGACAAGGATTTTTGCAATACTTGCCAATATTGTTGCTCAGACGGGTTTGGCATCTTACTTTTTTCGACCCGTTTTTGCCTGGTCAATTGCCAGGCCCATAAGCCCAAGGTGCTTAACCACAGGGCAAGTAATAGCCAGCTACTTGGCGACCAAAGGGTGCTGCTTTTTTGAATCGAAGTAATGTTGGACGATCCGGAGGGGGCGGTCAGGGAAAGTGCTGGTGTTAATGGTGGCGCGGGGGCGCGTGGCCGATTGCCCTGTGGCGAGCTGGCCGCAGGCAATACGGTGATTGTTCTGCCTGGCAAGCGGGCATATTCAGTTTTTTTGGTGATGATATTAAACCAGGCAACGGATACTGGCGGGATAAAGTATTCACCCTCCTGACCGGGAATGATTGCGATACTTTGGCTGCGCTGGGCGATCAGAGTTTGATCCTTTTCCACCGTTGCGGTGTTGGCTTGATCCGGGTAAATTTTCAGCTTGTCAGGATATTCACTGTCTATCTTCGGCAGTTGTTCCTCCACCATACCGACGGCGGTTAAGGTAATAGTGCGGGTAAGGGGTTCACCGGCAATAAATTTATCACCGGTGACCTGCCATTCTTCCTGTAACTCAACATAGTCACTGGGTAGCCAATGCTCGGTGTAATTAGTGGGGACAGGCAACACGGTTATTTGTTGGGCAGGGCCGATACGATTGATGGCTTTACTGCGATTAAAAAAGCCAAAACTTTGCCTGGTGTTGTCAACGACTTCCCCTTCAAATAAGGGCCCATCAATCGTAAATGTGCCACTTTGCTGGGGAATAACGGCAAAGTTACGTTCAATAATACGAAAGCGACGGCCCTCAATGATCTCATTATATTCGGCGTCTTTGCCTATTTGTCGAATATCTGCATTAACAAGGGAAGGGGAGGCGAGGCTGCCTCTTTGCAGATCTAGTCCTAGATGTAACTTCACAGTGTAGTGAATTTGTTGTTGTACGTAGGCTTCTGCCGAGTCTATTTCGGTCGTAATAAATAGATCCCGGCCCTGGGTCGCCTTGCTGGCTGAAACAGGAATGATCATCATCGAAATTGGCTGAGTCTTTTGCCCGGCAACATCAAAGGAGGGGATGGTAAATTGCCCCTGTTTGCGGGGGATCAAAATGGTATTCCAGGTGGTCGTGCGGGTGGTATTGAAGTTTAGCATCTGTGTTTGACTACTGACCGAGGTTCGCCCCACCACAAAGTCCCCTAGCAGGGAACTGGGATCAAAGGCATTTCTATCTGCATCGCCGTTGGCAACCACCGTAAGATCAAAGGATTCGTCCATCATCACCGGATTTTTATCAACACTGGCGGTGACCTCTGTGATTGCCCCATGGCCAAAACAAGACCAACTCAATAAAAGGCCGAATAAAAGCCGGGTGCATAAATTAGTCTGACACTGTTTCACTGTTACCAATTCCTCTGTAATTGTGTGGGCACACGCTGACGTTTGCGCTGTTGATGTTCAATTTGCATTTTCCGTTTAAGCAGGAAAGACGGATCATCCTCAATACGATTGAGTAAGGCTTGCATGCGCTGCATCTGTTCTTTTTCTTCATCCGTGGGCTCATCAGGCTCGCCCATTTTCGCCTCTTGGGCCTCCTGTTGTGCTTCTTCCTCAGGATTTTCGTCTTCAGATGTTTGGGCCTGTGCCTGCTCTTCTTTTTCAGCATCTTGCTGTTTTTGCTCTTCACTTTTTTCTTGTACAGATTGTTGATCTTGCTCTTGCTCAGATTCGCCTGGCTGGGAGTCTGCTTGTTCCGAGGGCTCTTGCTCATCATTTTGGCTGCCTTGAGATGAGTCTTCGTTTTGTTGTTGCTCACCGTCTTCGGAATCTTGGGATGGCTCACCTTCCTCGCCGTCCTCGCCTTCCTCACTTTTTTGCTGCTGATCCTGTTGTTCTTTTAACTGCTCAAGCACGGTTTTGTTAGCTATGGCGTCTGCATGTTTGGGTTGTTGCGCTAAGACTTTGTCATAAGCGGCGATGGCCTCTTCAAATTTACCTAATTGGGCCAGGGTATTACCCTGGTTATACAGTGCCTCGGGAGAGTTAACCTGGCTAAAGGCTTCGAGGGCCTCTGCGTAGTCCTGATTTTTATATCGGGCCGCGCCCTGCCATAAGGGATCATCAAATTTACCCGCGGCGCGGGCATAATCCCTTTGTTCAAGGGCTTTTTTACCTTGTTGATCCCGGGTTTGCCAGACATTATCCCACCAGTCTGCCTGCGCTAAGGGGGCGTAGCCTGGCAGGATTAAACCAATAAAGATCACCGTGATGATACCCCGCCTGAAGCTATAGGCAGCCAGAGGCAGGAGTAATAGCACCAGGTAGGGGCCCATCTCTTTCCACTTATCACCGAAGTTATCAGCTTGCTCTGCTTCTGCTTGTTCATTATCTTGTGTTATATCCCGATCGAGCAGTGTCTGGGATAACAAGTAGTTAATGTCACTGTCATCAGTTTGCATAGAGGTATAACGGCCCCGACCTTTTTTGGCTAAGGCGCCCAGCCTGTGGCTGTTTAATTTTGGGATCACGATTGCCCCCCGGGGATCTTTCATTAGTTCCCCAGTGGCCAATTGAATTGGAGCGCCTTCCTCTGTACCCACGCCCAGCACCGAAAGGCGAAAGGGAGATTGACTGAGCAGCTCACGGATTTCAGCAAGTTGGCTATTTTCTACGCCGTCGCTGATCCAGAATATTTCGCCCTGTTGATACCCCGCGCCCGTTAACAAATCCATGGCGGCTTGCAAACCTAGCAGCGGCTCACTGCCTTTAACCGGCATGATTTCCGGGCTTAAACTGGGGATCAGTGCGCTTAGGTTTTGCGCGTCGCTGCTAAGGGGGCTAATGGTAAAGGCATCACCGGCATAGGCGACCAAACCTGTTTCGCCTTCGTTAATGGCGTTGACCAAATCAATTGCCTTATACTTGGCTCGCGTTAGGCGATCCGGGCTAATGTCCGTGGCGCGCATGGATAGCGACATGTCAATTAACACGACTTTACCGGTATTGAGTTGATACACCGGTTGCGGTAAACGTTCCCACGTGGGACCGGCCAGCGCCAGGGTGCATATTATCCAGGCCAGAACGAGCAGGCCTAAAGGAGGTTTGGATTTTCTGCTGCCCTGACTGGTCATCAGATGCTGATACAAATGCCCGGCGAGCACGGACTGCCAGCCCGACTGTTGTTGATGTAAGTGACGTACCAGCCATACCAACACCATAAGTGGAATGATCGCCCATAACCATTGGGGACGCAGAAAGTGAAAATCGTGCAATGTCGTTAACCATTCCATTAAACTCTCCTTCTTTGATGTAACAGCCAGCTCGTGACGGGTTTAAGTGCCATCAGGATACTCAGCAGCAGGGCCAAGGCTAAGGGATAATAATACAGAGCCTGCAGGGGGCGCATTTGTCGGCTTTCTCTGGCGATAGGCTCTAATTCATCCAGTTTGCGGTATATCTGCTTTAAGGCCTGGGCATTCCGGGCGCGAAAATATTGTCCGCCGGTTGAGGTGGCGATCGCACTTAACATATCTTCGTCGAGCTCCTGTGAAGGATTAACCTGACGGCTGCCAAAAAAGCTTTGCACCAACATTTTATCGGCTCCGACGCCTATGGTGTAAACCGTCACCCCATTATTAATGGCCAATTCGTTAGCTTGTTCCGGGGTAATATTGCCGGCGGTGTTTTGCCCGTCAGTTAACAAAATCAGCACTTTGTTGGATTCCTTTTTGCTATCAAAGCGTTTGATGGCCAAACCAATGGCATCTCCAATAGCCGTCTGCTCACCCACCAGACCAATTAAGGACTCACCTAAGAGTTGACTTACCGTATCCCGATCATAGGTCAGTGGCGCCTGTAAATAAGCGGTGTCAGCAAACAGGATAAGCCCCAAGCGGTCGCCCACTCGGCGCTGAATAAAATCACCGAGCACACTCTTGATCATGACCAGGCGGTCAACCTGTCGACCATTGACTTGCATATCATCTATTTTCATACTGCCGGATAAATCTACCGCCAGCATTAAGTCCCGGCCCTCTGCGGGAATGCTAACCGGCTCGCCGAGCCACTGTGGCCGGGACGCCGCAGCAACAAGGGCTATCCAAGTCAAAATAGCCATAAACAGCAATATTCTGCTGCTGCCCTGTCGGGGGCGACTGGTTTCTATACCAGGGGTAAGGGTTGGCACTTTAAGTGCAGCCGATTGACCTACTGCCCGTGGGGGTAAAAAATAAAACAATAGGGGCAAGGGCAGAGCGAAAAAGGCCCACCACCAGACAAACTCAAACATGCTCAGCCCCTTGTGCGTTTTGCTGCGGCACAGGCGAAGCATGGTCGGAGAGCTGTGTTTTAGGGGGCACGGCGTGTTT
>JBLHIW010000066.1:0-14344 GCA_047618055.1 Paraglaciecola sp.
TCACATACCAGGCGATCATCATAGGCACCCCTAGTTTCATGATTTCGGAAGGTTGAAACCTGAATGCTCCTAATTCCAACCAGCGCTGGGCCCCTTTGCTCTGTACCCCGACTAACAGCACGGCAATCAGGGTCGAAATTCCAGCAATATAGAAAAATACCGCTAAATTTTGGTAAATTAATACCGGTACCTGTGCCAATAAAAACATCACGAGCAAAGCCAGGCCAAGACGGGTTAGCTGGCGTTGTATTAAGTCTAAGTCTTCTCCTCCGGCAGAATAAATGGTGATCAAACCCACAGTCATTAACAGCAGTAGGCCAAGCAACAGTGGACCATCACAGTGCATTCTGGTGAGAATGCCACGTTTGTTAGGTTCGAGTGTGGTTCTGAGCATAATCTTAACTAATCATCATTTTTTGGTTCTACCTAGCACGGGATGCTTATTCGGCTAAACGCTTTTTATCAATCGGCCTGACTAGACCGGCGAAAAAAACATCCATCACCTGGCGGGCGATAGGCGCGGCTTGAGAGCCCCCTCCACCTGCGTTTTCAAGCACCACACTGATTGCCATTTGGGGTTGATCGTATGGTGCGTATCCTACATACATGGCATTATCCCGGTTTTTTGCTGACAAACTATCGGCGTCGTATTGTGCATCCTGGGCAATACTGACTAATTGGGCAGTGCCCGTCTTACCTGCAGAAATATAGTTGGCATCGACAAAGGCCTTACGGGCGCTGCCTTGCTTTCTGTTAACCGTACCATACATTGCATCCATCACAATTGACCAGTTTTCTTCCTGTTTTACCGGTAAGGGGCGTCGCTCCTTAATCTCTTCAACCAGGATGGTATCGTTGTCTAATCTGCTCTTTAGTATTTGCGGGATATAGCGCTTACCCCGATTGACTAAAGTCGTTATGGACTGGGTTAATTGAATAGGAGTGGCGGTCCAATAACCTTGACCAATGCCGACAATAATTGTGTCACCATCATACCAGGGTTGGTTGTGCTGGGCTCTTTTCCAGCCAATGGTGGGCATGTTGCCATCAGATTCTTCATGTAAATCGACACCGGTGTAATCACCAAAACCAAATTCAAACATGCTGTCGCTAATTTTATTAATACCCAGCTTATAGGCCAGATCATAAAAAAATATGTCACATGATTCTTGTATTGAACGTGTCACGTCAACCCAGCCGTGTCCCCATCGATTCCAGTCACGCCATACATGGTTAACATTTTTAATTTTGTATTCGCCGTTATCAAATATTTTGCTTTCGGTATTAATAATATTTTCTTCCAAACCTAGTAGGGCTAAAAGTGGTTTGACGGTAGAGGCGGGTGGATACTGTCCCTGGGTAGCGCGATTAATCAAGGGGCGGTCTTTTGAAGACAGCAGTTTGTTGTAATTTTTGCTACTGATGCCATTTACAAACAGGTTTGGATCATAACTAGGACTACTAAATAGTACCAGGACACCGCCGTCTCTTGGATCTATCACCACGACTGAGCCTTTTTCGCCATTTAGGGCCTTTTGGGCGACCAATTGTAAGTTAATATCGATGTTCAATACGATATCCTGACCGGGAACCGGCGGGCTGAAGTTAAGGGTGCGGATCACTCGCCCCTGATTATTTACTTCAACCTCCTGATAGCCTACCTGCCCATGCAAGATGTGTTCGTGATATTTTTCAACCCCAAGCTTGCCCATATCATAGGTAGCAGCGTAATTGGCTGTTAACCCGGCTTCATCAAGCTTTTGTACATCTCTTTTATTGATCTTGGCAACATAGCCCAACACGTGGGTGAGCGCGCTTGCGTAGGGATAATAGCGGGTTAAACGTGCTTCAACGGAAACGCCGGGAAATTTATGCTGGGTAGCCGAAAATATGGCCACCTCTTCCACGCTTAAGTAATTTAGCAAGGCCACTGGTTTAAAGCGCCGATTGCGTTGCATTTCTTTTTGAAAGTCGCTCACATCTTCCGGGTCAATATTTAACAGCGTGCTTAACCTGGCCAAGGTTTGTTCAAGATCCGGTACCTTTTCAGGTACTATTTCCAGGCTGTAAATAGGTTTGTTTTCGGCTAGCAATACACCGTTTCGATCGTAAATAAGTCCGCGATTAGGCGCAACTGGCAGTACTTTAATCCGATTTCCATTGGAGCGGGTTTGATAGTTTTCAAAACGGGTGACTTGCAGATAGTGGAGGTTACTGAGCACCATGACCAACATCACTAACGTGATCAGTAGGGCAATCACCGAGCGTCGTGCAAATAGATTTGCTTCGGCAGTATGATCTTTAATAATGATGCGTTTAAAGGCCAATGCTACTCTCGATGATAGGGATGATTATGATTAACCGACCATGCCCTATATAGACTCTCTGCCACCACAATACGGACTAAAGGATGGGGTAGGGTGAGTGCCGATAGAGACCATCTTTGTTGTGACGCTTCGATGCACTCGGGGGCAAGACCTTCGGGCCCACCAATTAATAAACTCACATCACGGCCGTCCATTTGCCATTTTTCCATGTTCTTTGCGAGTGTGGGTGTATCCCATGGTTTACCAAAGACTTCAAGAGTGACGAGTCTGTTACCCTTGGGAACGGCCGCTAAGGTTAGTTCCCCCTCTTTTTGTAAAATGCGCTTAATGTCGGCATTTTTCCCTCGTTTACCCGCCGGAATTTCAGTCAGGTGCAGCGGCATATCGACAGGGAAGCGTCGGGCATATTCTTGATACCCTTGTTCAACCCAGGACGGCATTTTACTGCCTACGGCGATCATTTGAATGCGCATAAAGCTTACCTTGAAAAACGCTCAGTATTTCGTTCGCAGCGATTAAAGAATAAGCCCTGCTAAGCCCAGAGTTTTTCTAACTGATAAAAATCCCGTGCCTCATCTTGCATGACGTGCACAATTACGTCACCCAAATCAACCAGGACCCAGTCGCCTAGTTCTTTGCCTTCAATACCAAGGGGAGTCAAGCCAGCTTGTTTAGCTTGCACAATGACATTTTCGGCAATGGATACAACATGGCGTTTTGAATTGCCGGAGCAAATTAACATGGTTTCAGTCACGGTGGACTTTTCTGCGACATCTAAATCGACAATATCACGACCCTTTAGGTCTTCAATTTTGTCAATTACAAACGCTTTTAATTGTTGGTGATCCAATGGTCTTCCTTATAGAGACATTTTTGAACCCTTAGTTTACCAGAGAATAGCTTGTTGCCGATATACCCAAACCACCTGAAACACGCATTTTCAGGTGTTTTGAGCATATAAACCGTGCTGTTGTATGTAATTCAGTACGGGCTTGGGGATAAGTCCATCGACACACTGGTGCTTAGCAAGGCGTGCTCGCAGTTTGGTGGATGAAATGTCTACTGCATTTATGTCCGCAATAATTATATGCCCCGCAAGTGAGTTTCGTATCTCATCCGGGGCGGTCACTTGTCGTTCTTTTAATAGCTGAGAAATTTGTGGCGAAAAACATTGTCTTTGTCCACCCCGCTGACACACGACAAAATGACAGAGCTCAAATAATTCTTGCCAGTTATGCCAGGTAGGCAGGGAGAGTAGTGAGTCCATGCCGATAAAAAAACACAGGGGGGTCATGGGATGGAGTCGGCGTAACTCTTTCAGTGTGTCGGTGCTGTAGCTGGCTTTGTCACGTTTTATTTCCCGCCCATCGGGAAAAAATAGGGGGTACTGCTGGCAAACCAATTTTACCATGGCCAAACGATGTTCACTGGAAGTGGTAGCGGCGTTTTTATGGGGGGGGATATGACAGGGGATCAGCGCTATTTGCTGAATGCTCAGCTGATCTGCGGCTTCCATTACCGGCTGTATATGTCCAATATGGATGGGGTCAAAGGTGCCACCGAATATACCTAGAGGTGGGTTTAATCTCATCCTAAATTTACCATTAGTTCAGGGGGATATTGCTTAAAGGCATGGGCATAAATAGCAAACAAAGATGACACAATTCAACAAACGGTCGGGCGACCTGTGTTTGTTTGAATGCCTGATCCATTATACTGAGTTTTTCCTGCAACTGGGCCATATGTTCCGGTTTGAGCCTTTGCATCGCTGCATGATAGAGGCCCTGGCGGTTCTTCCAAATTCGATGCTGGTTCCAATTGATAGTCTGTCCTTGTGCTTGACTAAATAATAAGCTGCTCAAGGTTTGCCACTCACGGGTCAGGGCCCACAGTACAATATTGGGCTCAATACCTTCGCTCTCCAGACGATACAACATTTTAACCGATTTTTGCCCATCTCCTGCCATTAACATATCCACTAACTGTAAAACCGTAAAACGACTTTGGTCAACGACAGCCTGCTCAATTTGCTGATAAGTGGGCTTGCCATCAGGATAAAGCAGCGCTAGTTTTTGGATTTCCTGTTTTGCCGCCAGTAGATTTCCTTCGCTGAGTTCGATTAACAATTTGCAGTTTTCAGGAGATGGACTCAGTCCGGCATGTTGCATTTGCAAAGCCATCCATTGCTCTAATTGCTTACCTTCGAGGGGATAACAGGGGACATATATGCCTACTTTGTCCAGGCATTTAAACCACTTGGTACTTTGTACGTCTTTAGCAATTTTCGCCCCGTGGATAAGTAATAGTATATCCGGGTTGGCCTGCTCGCCAAGTGCGTGGAGAATTTTGCTACCCTGGGCTCCAGGTTTGCCTGTGGGCAGTTCGAGCTCGATGTATTGACGGCTGGAAAATAGTGACATGGTTTGAGTCGCTTCGAGCAGGGATGACCAATCAAATTGGCTATCTGCTACCAGGGATTGACGCTCATCAAAGCCCTGTTGGCTTGCCTGCTCCCGCAATTGCTCAATAGCGGCCAGTTTCTGCTGGGGCTCGTCACCAAAAATCAAATAAAAAGGTTTGAGTGAGCCTTCAATACTTTGCTTAAAGCGGTTTGGATAAACGTGCATTAGTTCGCCACGGTAGCCTGGTTGACGAAGTTTGCGTAGGAGGTGGCAATTTGTCGAATGATCCTATCTGCCGCCAGCTGACGCATTTCATTTAACACCAAATCCAGCTCTCGTGATTTGGCCAATACGGCATCGGGATCGTCTTGATATTCCTGAGTCACATCAAATTCCATTAACTGGGCTTCCTGTCCGGCAAATTGCAGCTGGTAACGTACCGTGTAGACCAGTTCATATTCCGCTACTTGCCCGGTTGGAAACAAAGATAATAATTTTCTGTCCAGGGAATCAGGTAGCAAGTATAAACTTAGGTCATCCTTACCGGGCTCGCCCTGGTTTGATTCAAGGAGGCGAATGTGAAAGCGTTTGAGTCGCTTGCTAAGGGTACGTTTTAAGGGCGAATTAGCCACTGCTGCCCCCAGCCTTAATTGTTCGATACTCTCGGGTAAGGTGTAATTATTGCGTAAAGTAAAACCACAGCCGCTTAATAGGGCGGGTAACAGCATCGTTACCAGCGCAAATTTCCAAGCATTACTCAATAATGACTTAGCCGAAGATAACACCTAGTTAGCCACAATATTCAATAGCTTACCCGGAACATATATGACTTTACGTATGCTCTTGCCTTCGGTGAATGCCACTACGCCTTGCTCACTCAAACCTAAGGCTTCAACTTGCTGCTGGGTGGCATCGGCAGCAATCGTAATTTTTGCCCTTACCTTGCCATTGACTTGCACCACAATCAGCTTTTCATCTTCAATCATGGCCGCTTCATCTGCCACCGGCCAGGGAGCGGTTTCTACATCCCCTGAATGGCCAAGGTCCTTCCATAACACATGGCACATGTGGGGTGCGATCGGCGCGAGCAGCAACACGATAGCATTAACCGCTTCACGCATCACGGCGATATCCTGCCCTGAGCTTTGTGGCGCTTTTTGCAGGTAATTTAACAATTCCATGATGGCAGCGACAGCCGTATTAAAGGTCTGACGACGACCAATATCATCACTGACTTTAGCAATCGTTTTGTGGACTAAGCGGCGCAAGACTTTCTGCTGCTTATCCAACTTTTGGATGTTTAAGGTAACAGGTGTGCCCAGTGCCAGGTTCTCCTGAACCAATTTCCACAGGCGCTTAACAAAACGGTTCGCGCCTTCAACACCCGTATCAATCCATTCCAGGGTTTGTTCCGGAGGCGCGGCAAACATGGTAAATACCCGGATGGTGTCAGCCCCATAGACATCAATTACCTGCTGAGGATCAATGCCATTGTTTTTCGACTTTGACATTTTTGTCATACCGCCATGGGTGACTTCTTTGCCATCGGCCAGCAGTACAGATTTTACAATCCGTCCCTTCTCATTTTTTTCACTGACCACATCAGCGGGGGAATACCAGACTTTTTTACCGCTGTCATCTTCACGATAAAATGAATCGGCTAAAACCATACCCTGACACAGCAAACGCTTATATGGCTCGTCAGACTCGACCAGGCCTTCGTCACGGAGTAACTTATGGAAGAATCGAGAATACAAGAGATGTAATATGGCGTGCTCGATCCCCCCAACGTATTGATCCACCGGCAACCAATAATTCGCCTGTTCAGGGTCAAGCATAGCTTCGGTATTTTGCGCACTGCAATAACGAGCGTAATACCATGACGATTCCATAAAGGTATCAAAGGTATCAGTTTCACGGAGTGCGGGCTGTCCCTTATATTCAGTTTTTGCCCATTCAGGGTCAGCTTTGATGGGGGATATGACTCCGTTCATGTGCACGTCTTCAGGCAATTCAACCGGCAGTTGTTCGACAGGAACCGTTACTGACTCGCCATTTTCTAAATTCAAAATGGGGATGGGCGTACCCCAATAACGCTGGCGGGATACCCCCCAGTCACGTAAGCGGTAGTTGATCTTTTTCTTACCCTTTTTGTCCTTTTCCAATAAGGCGGCAATGGCGTCAAAGGCCTCGCCTGAGCTTAATCCGTCAAATTCTTTCGAGTTAACGAGTCGGCCTTTCTCGGTAAAGGCGGCCGTTGTCACGTCGCAATCTGTCTCGTTGTCACTAGACGCTTGAATAACCTGTTTTATTGGCAGGGCATATTTAGTGGCAAACTCCCAGTCACGCTGGTCGTGTCCAGGGACGGCCATCACGGCGCCAGAGCCATATCCCATCAACACGAAGTTGGCGACCCATACGGGGACTTTATCGCCTGTAAGGGGGTGTATGGCATATAAGCCGGTGGTGCATCCTTTCTTTTCCATGGTAGCCAATTCGGCTTCGGCTACCTTGGTGCCCTTACATTCTTCGATAAACGCAGCCAGTTCAGGATTGGACTGTGCGGCTTCAAGGGCAATCGGATGCTGAGCGGCGACGGCGACATAAGTCACACCGAATAGGGTGTCTGGTCGGGTGGTGTAGACATCAAATTGCGTCATGCCTGCTGCGGTTTTGGTCAAATTAAAGGTGATTTCTACCCCTTCAGAGCGACCAATCCAGTTCTTCTGCATGGCTTTGACTTGTTCTGGCCAGTCTTCCAGTTGTTCTAAATCTGCAATCAGCTCTTCAGCGTAATCGGTGATTTTAAGAAACCATTGAGGTATTTCTTTTTGCTCTACCAGGGCGCCCGAGCGCCAGCCTCGGCCATCAATAACCTGTTCATTAGCCAATACTGTCTGGTCAACGGGATCCCAGTTAACGGTGGCATTTTTCTTATATACCAGGCCTTTGTCATAAAGACGGGTAAAGAACCATTGTTCCCAGCGATAGTATTCTTTGCTACAGGTTGCTACTTCTCGATCCCAGTCGTAACCAAAGCCTAAAGACTTTAACTGGGTTTTCATGTATTCAATATTACTGTAAGTCCATTTGGCAGGAGCGGTATTATTGCTGATCGCCGCGTTTTCTGCGGGCAAACCGAAGGCATCCCAACCCATCGGTTGCAGTACGTTTTTGCCCTGCATACGCTGGTAACGACTGATCACATCACCAATGGTGTAATTACGCACATGGCCCATGTGTAAACGGCCGCTGGGATAGGGAAACATGGATAGACAATAGAATTTTTCTTTATCAGCCTGTTCAACCGCTTTAAAGGTTTGCTGGTTTTCCCAGTGTGCTTGAACCTGTTTTTCGATCCGTTGAGGTTGATATTGTTTTTCAGCCATTAAAAAATATTTCCACTACTATTGAAGACGTAAACTATAGCCGGTTAGAATACCTTAGCGCAGCCCTTATGAACAATAGGCATCTTGGAATTTGCCAACGATAAAATACTCAAGGGACGTGGAAACATCCTTTTTACCAGAGACTGACTATAATTTAGTCAATACGCACCGGGAGAAGCGAAAAATGGGTCAACTAAAATTTCAATATGCAGCATTGCTGGGCAAACTATCGGATTGGCTGCTGCAGTCGGCAAAGCAAGATGTGTTAACGGCGTATGAACTGGTCGAGCAGGGGAAGGCATATTTACGCGCCGCTGAAGATTTAAGCCTGGAAGAAATGCACACCCTAGAAAATTATTTGTTGCGTGATATAAGAACCTTTGCCCAGGCACTGGGCCAAGACGCTGATAATTCCTTATGGTGGATGAATACCAAGCACAATTTATGGCAACTTATCGCAAAGATGGCCGATCCCGGTAAACTGGAATGGTTTGAAATGCAAGAGGATGTAGTCCATCACGGTATTTATCAGGCAGGTGAATTGGTGGCCATTGGCGATCTGGTTTGTACCCATTGTGGTCACCATCATCAGGTCATGGGGGTTGAACGGATCCTGCCTTGTATCGAGTGCTCTTATGAGCAATTCTCCCGAATGAGCCCCGAGGCTAAATAAGGCAAACCTGGGTCAGACTAAGCTAAACAAGGTTTAGCCGGTCAGATTATCTCACTGAGTTTATCATTCGACGTATTCGACGTAATAGTTCTGCGCCATTTGACCTCCCCTAAGGGACCGGTCGTTGTCAGGCTAGTTCCGTCTCCCGTGAAAACCTACATGGTGAGCTGCTCTCACTCAGTTCTATCAACAACTGCAAAGGTTTTGAGTCACTATTTTCGTTTTTCAGCTAATCTGTCTTGCGCTGTGGTCTCTGTGGCGAACTTTTGTTTTTTGGCGCCTGGCTTCAACACCAATGGCTTTGGGTCTAATCCACCTTCAAATGGGCACCTTATCGCTTTTGCTTATTAATTCGCCAATCGTTTTGATTGCATAAGGATATGTTTGACAGCCTTGCCAATACGGGTTTCACTAAAGTATCTGTGTACCTTAAGTACACTACCCCATGCCAAATGAATGAATAAGAATATGGACGACCACCTCGATTATGCATAGTCAATACACCCTGAGCCTAAACCAGCTGACCGCTAAACCCAGTCGGCGACTGATAAACCAAGCCATGAAAGACGACAAGGTATTGGCGTCTACTTTTATTGGTCAGGATCGGGCAAAGCAGGCCCTGGCCTTCGGTTTGGATATTGACGCCAGGGGCTACAATTTATATGTGATGGGCGAGCAGGCAACGGGCCGTTTTACCCTGGTACATGAATATATTTCCAAACTTGTCAGTAAAACACTTACGCCAGATGATTGGTGTTACATCAATAACTTTGAAGATGAACGTGAGCCCTATGCTCTGCGCTTGCCACCTGGAGAAAGTAAACGCTTATCTAAGGAATTAAATAACCTCATAGATGAGCTACTCGATACGTTCCCGGCGGCCTTCGATAACCCCGGTTACCAGCGTAAAAAAGCCGCGATCACCCGGGAGTTCGACCAGCGTTATGATAAAGCCATTGACGGGGTAGAGCAGGAGGCCCAGCGCAAAAATGTGGCATTGTATGAGGAAACAGGCAGCATCACCTTTTCGCCCATTGTGGATGGTAAACCCATCACCGATGCAGAATTTGCCAAACTCAGCGATGAACAGCGCCAGGCCCATTATCAACTGATAGATGATCTGGAAGACCGCTTAAGCGAAGCACTTATTGAATTACCCAAATGGAAACGTGCTTCATCTGAGCGACTCAGGGCACTGAAAAAAGATACCGCAGAGCAGGGGATCAGGCCCTTATTAAAAGAATTAGAGCACAATTACGCCGCAGATTTGGGCATATTAAAATTTCTGCGTCAGTTACAGCCCCATCTGGTCGAAACAGTAGTCGAAATACTGGCTGATGATAAGAAAGAGGACAAACACGACGAATATGACCGGCGATCTATTCTCGAAGAGCAGTATCTACCAAACATATTGGTTTCCCACGGGGCAAACAGCGGTGCACCGGTGGTCTATGAGCCCAATCCCACCCATCAGAATTTGTTTGGACGAATGGAATACACCAATGTCCAGGGTTCGGTCTTCACCAATTACCGAATGATCCGTCCCGGGGCGATGCACAAAGCCAACGGCGGGTATTTGTTACTCGATGTCGATAAGCTTATCCAACAACCCTTTGCCTGGGAAACCCTCAAGCTGGTGTTGAAGTTCGGTCAATTGAAAATGGATTTGCCCCAGAACGATGTCGGCATGGTGAATTCCATTACCCTTAATCCCCAACAAATTCCGGTTGACGTGAAAGTAGTGTTATTGGGCTCCAGAGACCTGTATTACACCTTACAAGATTATGATGATGAGTTTTATGAGCTGTTTCGGGTGCTGGTGGATTTTGATCACGAAATCCCTCTGGATAAAACAACTCTGTGTGATTTTGTTGGCCGGGTGCGTAGTCAAATTTTGGCCATGGGCTTACAGGGAATTTCCGCCAAAGCCATGTATCGCTTAGTCGAATACAGTTTGCGTTTGGCAGAGCATCAACAACGTTTATCTGCCCGATTTTCAGATGTCATAGAGTTACTACATGAAAGCCTGTATTTTTGCCGTCGTCACGCTAGTCTGGATATGGATGTCAGTCATATTGAAGAAGCCTTAGCGGCTAAAATTCATCGTACAGGCCGGGTCAGTGAAGCGGTGTTAGACGACATAAAACAGGGGCAAATACTGATTGCTACCGAAGGGCTTGACGTGGGAAAGGTGAATGGCTTAACCGTACTGGAGATTGGTGACAGCATGTTTGGTACACCTGCTCGCATCACCTCAACCGTATACGCCGGGGCAAATGGGGTGGTGGATATCGAACGTGAGGTTGAACTCGGCCAGCCGATACATTCCAAGGGGGTGATGCTGTTAACGGGCTACCTGGGACATAAATATGCCCAGTTATTTCCCTTAACCTTGTCCGCCAACATTGCCATTGAACAGTCTTATGGACATATCGACGGCGATAGCGCCTCGTTGGCGGAACTTATCGCCCTTATTTCTGCCCTGACCAATATTCCAACCCGACAAGAATTGGCTATCACCGGCTCTATTAACCAATATGGTCAGGTACAGTCGGTGGGCGGGGTGAATGAGAAAATTGAAGGCTTCTTTAAGCTATGCGAGCACCGGGGCCTGACGGGTAAGCAGGGCGTAGTCATACCCAAGTCGAATCAAATTAATCTGATGTTAGATAAAGATGTGGTTGCCGCCGTTAAAGCACAAAAATTTCATATTTATGTGGCAGAAACGGTGGACCAGGCCTTAGAACTGCTCATGAATAAAGAGGTCGGTAAGCTTAACAGCCGAGGACGTTACCCAAAGGGCACAATTAACTACATGGCGGTGACGAGTTTGCTCAACATTGCTAATATCGTGAGTGGCAGTGATGATGAGTGATTTATCACGCATTGGGTCATTACAATCGATTTGTCCGGTTAATTTCTGCTAGACTGCTGCGCAAAATTGATAAGTACTTGGGGAAATAATGCAAATTTCAAAAGATACAGTGGTGCAATTTAACTACCGAATTAAAGAATTAGATGGTACAGAGCTGGAAGACAGCTACGGCCATGAGCCCATCGCTTTTTTATGGGGTCATAACAATATGATGCCGGGCGTGGAAAAAGCGCTGGAAGGTAAAGTCACCGGCGACACCTTCAGTGTTGAACTGCCGGCAGCCGAGACCTATGGTGAGCTGGTTACCGATAACGAACAACGTATTCCGGTCAAACACCTTATGGGTAATAAAAAGGGCAAGTGGAAGGCCGGTATGGTCGCCGCAGTTAATACCGAACAAGGTCAGCGTGAAGTGACTATCCTAAAGGTGGGTAAATTTATGGTAACGGCGGATATTAACCATCCCATGGCCGGTAAAACCCTGAATTTCGAACTAGAAGTGATGGATGTTCGCCAGGCAAGTAAAGAAGAACTTGAGCACGGACACGCCCATGGTGTAGGTGGTCACCACCACTAAGCTTAGGCTTCTACCCGAGTGACTTCTGCATCTTGAGGACACGTGGGTATACGACAGCTGATACAATCGCGAGCAGCAGATAAGCTTACACCCTAAATTAGTGCAGCAATACAATGGGATATCTGTTTGCAGAAAACAACTTAGCCATGCAGTTTATGCGTGGCTAAGCCGGGATCAAATTATTTTCTGGGAAGATCGATCTTTTTCTCGTCACTTTGTCGGAACAATACTAATACATGACCAATAGACTGGACCTTGAGTGCGCCCGTTTCGCGCAAAATAGCATCCATAATCAGTTGTTTCTCTTCTTTGTCGTCAGAAGAAATTTTCACCTTAAGCAATTCATGGTGGTGTAATGCGCTCTCAATTTCGGCCAACACGCCTTCGGTTAGGCCGTTGTTGCCCAGCTGTACGATAGGTTTCAGCGGGTGGCTTAAACCTTTGAGATATTGTTTTTGTTTGTTTGATAAAGTCATTGGCTGATATTTCTTACAATTATATTAATTACGGATGGTTGAAAAACGCTATTCTAGCGCCATCTCACCACTATTCCAAATGACAAACACGTTCAATGACAAAAAAGAAACAATCTGTAAGCAGTCAGCGGTGGATGACAGAGCATTTTCACGACAAATATGTGCAAAAAGCGCAAAAATTGGGTTTACGCTCACGTGCGGTATTTAAGCTTGAAGAAATTCATCTTAAGGACCAGCTGATAAAACCGGGCATGACAGTGGTCGACTTAGGTGCTGCACCGGGAGGTTGGTCGCAGTTTGCAGGCAAATTGGTGGGGGGAGAAGGGCAAGTGATTGCCTGTGATATCTTACCAATGGATGCGCTGGCCGGAGTGGACTTTTTGCAGGGGGACTTTCGTGAAGATGCGGTACTTGATGCACTTTTGAACCGTCTGGAAGGAACTAACGTAGACATTGTACTATCTGATATGGCGCCGAACATGACGGGTAATGATGCCATTGATCAGGCCAAATCAATGTATTTGGTGGAATTGGCCCTGGATATGTGTAAGAAAGTGTTAAAAGAAAACGGTAGTTTTATCGTTAAAGTCTTTATGGGTGAAGGTTTCGATGAGTATCTTCGCGCGGTAAAACAACGATTTAATAGTGTTAGAACCCGTAAACCTGATTCCTCAAGGGCACGATCCCGAGAGGTTTATCTGGTGGCGACAGGTTTTAAAATATAGTAGTCTCTTTCCAGCTTGCGAGACACAACAGAATTGAATTAAAAGAGGTTAGAAAACTTGAGTGACATGGCAAAAAATTTGATCTTATGGGTGGTTATCGCCGTCGTACTGATGTCCGTATTCCAGAGCTTTTCCCCCGGCGAGGCGACAAAGGTCCAAACGGATTACACTACCTTCCTCAAAGAAGCGAATCAAGGCATGGTTCGTGAAGTGAGGATTAATAGTGAAACCCGTGAAATTAAAGGTTTAAAAAGAACGGGTGAAACGTTTGTTACCTATATTCCTTACTTTGATGACCAATTGATTTCGGACCTGGTAAAACAGGATGTGAAAATTCTGGCTGAGCCCCCAGAAGAGTCTTCAATATTAACGTCTATCTTTATTTCCTGGTTCCCCATGTTGCTGCTCATAGGAGTGTGGATATTTTTCATGCGCCAGATGCAAGGTGGTGGCGGTGGAAAAGGTGCCATGTCATTTGGCAAAAGCAAGGCCCGCTTAATGGGCGAAGACCAAATTAAAACCACTTTTGCCGATGTGGCCGGTTGTGATGAAGCCAAAGAGGATGTATCCGAGCTGGTGGATTTCCTGCGTGACCCCAGTAAATTCCAAAAACTCGGTGGAAAGATTCCTTCAGGCGTGTTGATGGTTGGGCCTCCCGGAACAGGTAAAACCCTATTAGCCAAGGCGATAGCGGGTGAAGCTAAAGTGCCTTTCTTTACTATTTCAGGTTCAGACTTCGTGGAAATGTTTGTCGGCGTTGGCGCGTCTCGTGTGCGTGACATGTTTGAACAAGCGAAGAAATCTGCTCCGTGTATCATTTTTATCGATGAAATAGATGCCGTAGGCCGCCAGCGAGGTGCAGGCATGGGCGGTGGACATGACGAGCGGGAACAAACTCTT
>JBLHIW010000067.1:0-14304 GCA_047618055.1 Paraglaciecola sp.
ACGACACTTAAAGATGCCAAGCAACTGCAAAGCTTTGCGGAAAAGTGCAAGTTTATTGCCGCTGATCTACGTTTAATGTTTCCGGAAAAGGCCCAAAAGGGCAACTGGCGACAAATGCTGATTCAGAATGAAGTACAAACGCAAATTAGTAAGCTCAGCGCTAGCATCGATGGGCTATATGAAGTGATCAAGCTGCATATTGGCCGGGATAAAGACCTGGATAATATTTACGACCGGGTCGCCGAAGTGCGGGGCAAGCTTGGCCGTCTTTGTGATACCAGCCAACCAGAGGTCAGCTTGTGGTACGAAACCACCATGCGGCATATTGTTTTGCATTTAACACCCCTAAACATTGCCACCAAGTTCGCCGATTTTATCGCCGAGCCAAAACGCACCTGGGTGTTTACCTCTGCCACCTTGATGGTAGATAACGGCTTTGAACATTTTCAGCGACAGATGGGATTAGATAGCGCCCGTACCCTGGCCCTGGACAGTCCCTTTGATTATCAAAAACAGGCGATGTTATGTGTGCCGCGCTTTTTACCTGAGCCAAATGCCCGGGATATGCGGGATACCCTGCTGGATATTTCCATCAAGCTGGTCAAGGCCAGTGGTGGACGCTGTTTCTTATTATTTACCAGTCACGCGACATTGAGAGCGATTGCCGGCATGTTAGAAGGCAAAATAGACAATCCAATATTGGTACAAGGCAGCACCACGAAACGGGCATTGCTGGACGAGTATGTGCGTACCAAGAACGCTGTGCTGCTGGGTACCGGGGCGTTTTGGGAAGGTGTGGATGTACGAGGTGATGATTTAACCTGCGTGTTAATTGACAAACTCCCCTTTGCCTCCCCGGACGACCCACTCTTGCAGGCACGCATTGAAGATTGTCGTAAAAAAGGTGGTAACCCCTTTGCCCAGTTACAAATTCCCCAGGCCGCCATTGCCCTTAAACAGGGAGCTGGGCGCTTGATTAGAGACGAAACTGACAAAGGTGTACTGGTGATCTGTGATAATCGTCTGGTGACTAAGGATTATGCCAAGACATTTTTAGGCAGCTTACCGGATATGCAGCGCACCCGCGATTTGGACAAAGCTTTGCGGTTTTTGCAAGACATCAGAGGGAGCGGGGATCCGGATAGAAAAAATCAACACAAAGACCCCATCGATTTGGGGCTTAAACAGGAAAAAGCATGAACCTACTTGTAATAGATACGGCCACCGAGGCGTGTTCCATCGCGCTGGAGGTAAAGGGCCAGCGTTTTAGTCGCTTTGAAATCTGCCCTCAGCAGCACAGTCAGCGAATATTACCCATGTTGGATGACGTGCTTAAAGAAGCCCAGGTAACATTGAGCGAACTTGATTACCTGGGATTTGGCCGTGGCCCTGGCAGTTTTACCGGCGTGCGCATTGCCACTGGGATCTTGCAAGGTCTGGCTATTGGTACCGGTTTACCGGTGGTCGGGATATCGACCTTAGCGGCGATGGCGCAACAGGCGATTACTCAACATACCCTGGCACAAGAGCATGGCGCGCAAATTACCTGTGCCATAGATGCCCGTATGAGTGAAGTGTATTTTGCCCGCTATGTGAATGAGTCAGGGCTGGCAACACTGCTTAATCAGGAACAAGTATTGCCCCCCGAAGAGGCGCTGGCGTATATTGAACCCTCGGTTGGCGTCGGCACCGGTTGGCAAGCCTATCCCCCATTAAATACACAGGCTCTCGTTGCAGTAGCTGAAGATATTCTCTATCCCAACGCTTTATTTATGTTGCCTTTGGCCAAACAAGCGTTTGCCAATGGTGAAGCCTGTGACGCGGAACAAATCAAGCCAGTGTATTTGCGGGATAAGGTGACCTGGAAGAAGTTGCCAGGCAAAGAATAAATGCCAGGTAAAAGCACAGGAATAGAGCTGGCAATATTTTGCCGCTTGGGAACAAAATTTGCATAATCACTAGTTTGCTGTATTGGCATTAACGGCTGCTTATGTTTATTTACCGGAAATTATGTAATTGAAACTTGAACCTTCTGTCGGCGCACTGCAAAGCCCGTTTACCATCAAACCATCACAGGGCGATATTCTGCGCAAGCCCAATGGCCGTGATGATGCAAGCAAGGTAAACAGTGCGACAGAATCACCCGTGGCTCTGCGCTCGGGCGGGAAAGAAGCCTTTGTACAGGCGGACAGTTTTCGAAAACAGCCAGGCAGCAGTGAGAAAGGGAGCTTCCATGGCCAATACGCAATTGAAGCCTATGAAACTATCGCCAAAGAACAGCGCCGGGGCGAAATTCAATTATTGTTGGGTGTCGATACCTACATCTAGTCAGTATGTTACTCTGTTAGCAAGAAATTCAGTGACTGTTCAGTCAACTCCGTTCATCATTAAAAAAAGTGATAGCACGCAATAATATAGAGGAACTTATGTATATCAAAGTCAGCATGTTGTTAGCGGCCCTGTGGTTGACGGGCTGCTCAACACTTCCCGAAAATATCCAATTGCCAGAGGGAACAAATTTAGTCACTTACCCGCAAGCAGCTTCGCAAGGGGAGCAGGTGCAAGGTCAGATGGTGAGATGGGGCGGGGTGATTGCAAAAATTGAAAATAAGCCAGACGCCACTATGTTGGAATTGCTTCATTACCCCCTTAGAAGTTATGGCAAGCCGGTATCTGGCGATGAAAGCACGGGCCGTTTTCGGGTATATGTGAAGGGTTTTATGGATCCAATGGTCTATCAGCAAGGGCGCTCGATGACCTTCACCGGCGAGCTAAAGGGCCTTGAAGAAGGCCTGGTAGGGGAGCATAAATATGTCTTTCCGAGCATTGAGTCCAACGCTTACCATTTGTGGAAAAATATTCAGCGGGTTGATATTACCGGCATTCATATGTGGAATCATGGTTATGGCTACAGCTGGCGTTTGCGCCCTTTTCATCACCGGGCGATTATTCGAGGCTCCAATACCCATCACTATGATAATGCTAGCCCGGCGGCTACGACCAAACCGAAGCCGGTGGCTCGACCCGCCAGGCAGAAAAAGTAAAAGTGATACGCTCACCCTTTGTCTTGAGCTAAGCGAAGGAGAGTGGCAAGCTGCCCCCTAAGGCGGCAAGCTTTGGTTCACAAGGCGGCAACTTATAGCCGCTTTTTTTGTGGGTGTGAGTTTTCACCTTAGGTTTTGAGTGGGGAACAGTTATGCAAGAAAAAGAATTTAAGTTAGCCAATATTACCCTGCGTGGGCTGGCCTTTGGGGACCCGCAAAAACCGATGATTTTGGCTCTGCATGGCTGGCTAGACAATGCGGCTAGTTTTATTCCCCTGGCAGAGTATCTACCTGATTACTATGTGCTTGCTGTGGATTTGGCCGGCCATGGTTTGTCTGATCATCGTGGCCCGGATAGCCACTATAATTTGATGGATTATGTCTACGACCTCCATGAGTTAGTTGAATCTCAAGGCTGGGAAAGCTTTATTTTACTCGGCCACTCCATGGGCGGCATTATTGGCTCGATTTACACCAGTTGTTTCCCGGAAAAGGTCAGCTGTTATATCTCTATTGAATCTTTTGGGCCGATATCCAAGGAGCCTCTGTCCAGTCCTCAGCACTTGCGTGAGTCTATCGAGAGTAGGCTCAAGGCAGCTAAAAGTGAAGGCAAACACCCGACAAGTCTTGATAGAACCATACAGGCTAGAGCCAAGGCCGGTGATCTGGATCTGGAGTCTGCCACCTTGCTGATCAATAGAAATGTGCAGCGGGTCAAAGAGGGTTTTCGTTTTCGGACTGACCGACGCTTACGCACCATCTCTTCTTTGCGGCTTACGCCCTTGCAAGCGCAAGCATTTATGCGGGGGATTTCCCGTCCCACCCTAGTGATCAATGGCGACAAGGGCTATGAGATGGTAAAAAAAATACTCCTTGAACGGCAAGGGTGGGTACTTAATCTCATTAGCGCTGAATGTGAGGGCGGTCATCACCTGCATATGGATAAGCCAAAACCCGTGGCCAGGGAAATTATTACGTTTTTAAACAGTTCACAGGAATCCTGATCCACCCAAAAATGTGTGGATCAGGTATTTTGCGTATTAGCACATTTTTTTGCTGAATAATGAAATATAGGGCAAATGTCAAGCATGGGTACATAAACCCGTCCGATAGGATTTATCTTTGTCATTTCATTAGTTAATATGTATAAATACTAATCTGCTTAGCTTGAGACAAGATTAGCGACAATAAGCATGCCTAGGAGGCAATATGGAAAAAATCTGGCTAAAGCATTACGACCCTAGAATTCCTGCAGAAATTAACCCTGATCGTTACTCATCACTCGTTGATATTCTCGAGCAATCCGTTGCAAAATATGCGGATAATATAAGCTACATCAACATGGGCAAGAGTATTACCTTTGCCGAGTTGGATGAACTGTCTAAGCGCTTTGCTGCTTATTTACAACACTCAGGCTTACAAAAAGGCGACGCCATTGCCCTGATGATGCCTAATCTTATCCAATACCCGGTGGCCTTATTTGGGATATTGCGAGCAGGTATGACGGTGGTCAATGTCAATCCCCTGTATACCGCCAGAGAGTTAAAGCACCAGCTTTGTGATGCCAATGTAAAGTGCATTGTGATCATTGAAAATTTTGCCTGTACCCTCAGTGAAGTCATTGCTGATACGGCGGTTGAACAAGTTCTATTAACCCAGGCTGGAGACATGCTTTCTCCCCTTAAAAAGTTAATCACCAATTTTATGGTTAAGCGGGTCAAAAAGCTGATACCTGAATATGCCTTACCCGGCGCTACGTCATTTGTTGCAGCAATCAATAAGGGACGCAAGCAAACGTACACCCGACCAGAGATCAGCGGCGAAGATTTGGCTTTTTTACAATACACCGGTGGCACAACAGGTGTATCTAAAGGTGCCATGTTGACCCATCGTAATGTGGTCGCCAACCTTGAACAAACATCGTGTATTCTTGAAACTGCCATTACCCCTGGGGAGGAGTTAGTCGTTACCGCGCTGCCGCTTTACCATATTTTTGCATTGCAGGGTAACTGCCTAACGTTTGTGAAATTTGGCTGTGCTAATCTGTTGATCACCAATCCAAGGGATATGCAGGGCTTTGTTGCTGAAATGGCCAAATACCCGTTTACAGTGATAACCGGGGTGAATACCTTATTCAATGGTCTGCTCAATACCCCGGGCTTTAGTGAATTAGATTTCACAAAACTCAAATTCGCTTTGGGGGGCGGTGCGGCGGTGCAAAGACCTGTCGCTGAGCGCTGGCAGAAATTAACGGGGCTGGTTTTGCTGGAAGGCTATGGTTTGACGGAGTGTTGTCCAACCGTCACGGTTAATCCTCCCCAGCTTAAGAAGTACAAGGGCTCAATCGGTATGCCGGTGCCCTCTACCGAGATCAAGTTAGTCGATGACGATGGTATAGAGGTGGCGCAGGGAGAGTCGGGTGAAATGCTGGTGAGAGGCCCGCAAGTCATGAAAGGCTATTTAAACCGCCCAGAGGCAACGGCAGAAATGATCGTCGATGGTTGGTTAGCGACCGGTGATGTTGCCCGCTGTGATGACGATGGCTATTTTTATATCGTGGATCGTAAGAAAGATATGATCTTGGTCTCAGGCTTTAATGTTTTTCCCAATGAGATTGAAGAAGTCGCTGCCATGCATGAAGATATTTTAGAAGTCGCAGCGGTGGGGGTCCCCCACGAGGTCTCAGGGGAAATTGTTAAGTTGTTTGCGGTGCGTAAAAACGACAGCCTGACGGAAAAAATACTCATAGCCCATTGCCGTATCCATTTGACTGGTTATAAAATACCGAAAAAAGTTGAGTTTAGAGACGAGCTTCCTAAAAGTAATGTTGGTAAGATACTCCGTCGAGAGCTTCGCGATCAGTAGTTATCGGGTCATTTCGACCCAGTAATGAATATTAGAAAGCCGGCCCTAGCCGGTTTTTTGCTTTTATATTTAGTTTTTGATTTTTTGGAAAAAAATGCCATATACTTTTGTCACAACCGACAGTCAACTTGCTGATTTCTGTCAACAAGCCAGTCACGTTCCTGCCATTGCCGTGGATACTGAATTTGTCAGAACCCGCACCCTTTATCCACAACTTGGCTTGATCCAAATTTATGATGGTCAGCAATTGGTATTGGTTGATCCCCTTGAAATCAGCGACTTTGCCCCATTAAAGAACTTACTCAGCAATCCGGATATCGTCAAGGTCTTGCATTCTTGCTCTGAAGATCTGGAAACGTTTTGGCACGCGTTTAAGATCATGCCGGAGCCGATTTTTGATACGCAATTTGCCGCCAGCGCCGTTGGACTGGGTGTGTCTATGGGCTATGCCAAGCTGGTGGAATTAATGCTGGATATTCAGGTTGATAAAGGTGAATCCCGTACCGACTGGCTGGCAAGACCCCTGCGCAAAGAGCAATGCGACTATGCCGCCAAAGACGTACTGTATTTATTTGAGCTTTATCCTGAGCTTAAACGACAGACCGAGGAGCAGGATAAATTGTCCTGGGTCTATGGGGAGATGCATGCACTGTCTGTGAAAAAGAAAAATAAAGTCCCGCTGGATATGAGTTATTTAGGCTATAAGCATAATTGGCAATTGAGTGGTAAGGCCTTATATGTGTTGCAAAAATTGGCTGCTTGGCGAGTTGAGACTGCCAGAAAACGTGATCTTTCCCTTAACTTTGTGGTGCGAGAACAACATTTGCTTGAAGTGGCCAGAAGACAGCCAAGCAGCATGCAAGAACTCAACAATGTCAGCGGCCTGACCCCCCAGGAAGTCAGAATTCATGGCCAGGCTATGCTGGACATCATTAGCGCCAGTGAGAGTGTCACAGCCGAGCAATACCCGCCACGGGTTGAGCGACTCACCGACTTCGCCGAATATAAACAGACCGTAGCGGCCTTAAAAGAGGTTTCTATGGCGGTGGCTGAACAATTTGGTGTGCCGATAGAATTAGTCGGCTCTAAGAAGCAGTTGAATCAATTAATTAAGTGGTGTTGGTTTAAACAGGAAGAAACACGGGAAATGGGTTTGAGACCTGACTTAATTGACGGGTGGCGAAAAAGCTACTTTTACCCTCTGTTGCTGAAAATACCCACTCTTAAATTAGCACAGTGTGACATACAGGATGCCAACTAATGTTGTGTGCCGTTTACAAAAGCAGTAAAAAACAACAAGCCTATTTGTACGTACCCGGCAGGGATGACTTTTCCAGAGTGCCTGATGCCTTGATGAAAACCTTTGGTGTGCCAAACTTTCTAATGATCATGCCCTTAAAAAAAGATAGGAAAATGGCCCAAATGGATATGGATACCTTACGTCGGGAATTAAGCACTAAGGGCTATTATTTGCAAATACCGCCCCCTGAACAAAATTTACTCAAGGCTCATTTACAGCAAAATGAGCCATCAGATGTTTAGTTGGAATAAGCAGCTTAATACTAAGCCTGAGGCCTTATCCATGAGTAAGCGTGCATGTTAAGAATTTTGCTATTAATAATGGTATTGCTTAGCCAGGCCAGTTTCGCCAAGGCCAGCTTTGAAGAATATGTTGTCCTGCTTAAACAAGAAGCGATAGAAAAAGGCTATCCGCCAGCATTTGTGGAGAGGGCGTTTAAGGATGTGAAATTTTATCAGCGTGCGGTTAAGGCAGATAAAAACCAGCCGGAGTTTAAGCTGACTCTAGATAAATATCTGTCCAGTAGAGTGCCCGAATGGAAGGTGAAGCAGGCCCTTAAGTTTTATCAGGAAAATGCGAAACTATTAGACCAGGTTGAGCGGAAATTTTTGGTGCAGGCAAGATTCATTGTCGCACTTTGGGGCAACGAGAGTAACTTTGGTAAGTTGATGGGCAAGTTGCCCGTTATATCGTCCCTGACTACCCTTGCCTACGAGGGGCGACGGGAAACCATGTTTAAGAAACAATTGTTTGCCGCCCTGGATATTTTACAGCAAGGTCATATTAGCAAAGACGCGTTTGTCGGCTCCTGGGCCGGCGCCATGGGGCAAAGTCAATTTATGCCAAGCTCATTTTTAGCCTATGCCTATGACTTTGATGAAGATGGTAAAAAAGATATTTGGACAAATAAAGCCGATGTCTTTGCCTCAATCGCTAATTACCTCAAGTCACATGGCTGGGACGACACCATCACGTGGGGACGACAGGTCAGGTTGCCAGAGAATTTTGATTTAGCCCTTGCCGGGCTAGCCAAAGATAAAATGAAGGCCATGGCCCAGTGGCAGGCCTTAGGGGTGCGCCGTTATGATGGCCGTGATTTGCCCCTTAACAGCATTCAGGCCTCTATTATTATGCCCGATGACAGTAAGGGCCGAATATATTTGGTATACCAAAATTTTCATACCCTAATGCACTGGAACCGCTCTACCTATTTCGGTGCTGCGGTGAGTTATTTGTCTGACCGCATTAAAAAAGGTAAGTAAGTGAGCAGTCATACTTACCAGCATCAAGACCTCAAGACTCAGGTGATAAACCTTCCGGTCGGCAAGGTAGTGTGCGTTGGCCGAAACTATATGGCCCATATTCAGGAGCTAAATAATGCCGTGCCAGAACAGGCGCTGTTGTTTATCAAGCCCAGCACTGCTCTGTGTTCTTTATCTGCGCCCCTTTTTATCCCTAAAGATCACGGCAGTTGTCACCATGAGGTGGAAATAGGGGTACTGCTCCAACAAGGACTGACTAAGGCCAGCCCCAAACAAGCTCAAGAGGCCATTTGGGGTTATGGTTTGGCCCTCGATCTCACCTTGCGAGACTTACAAGATGAGCTGAAATCAAAGGGCCATCCCTGGGAGCGAGCTAAAGCCTTTGACGGCAGTTGTCCGATGTCGGGCTTCGTGCCTGCTGCCGACGTTCCGGCACCAGGCAAGCTGGAATTCTCTTTGCAGGTCAACGGCCACCCTCGTCAACAAGGCTGCAGTGGGAGCATGATGCGGGATGTCATTAGCCTGTTAGTGGAAATATCTCAGACCTTCACCCTGTTACCGGGTGATATTGTATTAACCGGCACACCAGAGGGGGTGGCTGAACTTAAAAAAAACGATAAACTTAGCCTTAGCTTAGCAGGCTATTTTTTGCTCAACACAGAGGTAGTATAAGATAAAGATGACTGAAAAATTCTGGGAAAATAAGACTCTTGCTGAAATGACTGAGCAGGAATGGGAGTCTGTTTGTGATGGTTGCGCAAAATGTTGTTTGAATAAGTATATTAACGACGAGTCAGTTGTCGAGCCTAGCGCTACCGCGCACATACAAGAGGGTGAGCAAATTCACTACACTAATATTGCCTGCGGTCTTCTCAACACGAAAACCTGTAGCTGTAGCCAATATTTACAGCGTACTAAATTGGTGCCCAGTTGTGTCAAGCTGACTAAGGATAATCTTGATGAAATTTTCTTTATGCCCAATAGTTGTAGTTATCGACGTTTGCATGAAGGCCGTGGTTTACCGTCCTGGCATCCATTGTTAAATAAGGGTAAAAAATCAGCCATGCATAAAGCCGGCATGTCGGTTAGGGGCAAAATAGTGTTCGAACAGAATGTTGATCTTGAGCATTTTGAAGATTACATAGTTCTTTGGCCATTGGACGATCTTGACTAGGTTGAGCTAAGTAAAATGCTGGTTTCGCTATTTAACACACCAGGGATCATTCTTACCACCCTCAACACTTGATCAAACTCTCCCAGGCTGGATGTTTGTATTTCTGCAATAAGATCCCAGGCACCATTGGTGGTGTGCAGTTTAAATAACTCCGGCACACCACGTAATTTATCAATTACTTGTGAAGTTGACTTGCCCACCACCTCAATCATCATGATTGCCCGCACTGCGCCTTCCTCTACGTTTTCATGGGCACGAATGGTAAAACCCAAAATCGCTCCGCTTGATAGCAGCCGATCCAGCCTGTTTTGAATGGTGCCCCGGGAAACGTGTAAAATGTCAGATAATTTTGAAATTGACGCCCTGCCGTCCTTGCGCAATAGGGAGACCAGCTCCCGATCTAATTCGTCATAAAGATAAGGGGCTTTTGTTAGCTTGATGCCAGCACTTGATGTTGTCATTTTGACTCCTTAGTGGTCTCAATATGATAAATAATAGTGCATATATTATAATATATTGACATTTTATCTAGCAGTAGCAGGGCATAAACTCATGTCACTGTTAAATTTAAGTTTAACGCTGCGTGTGTTTAAGCCATGAATAATTGCTATAAGTTGAAACTCCTGCATCAAAGGCGTTGGGAAGAAATTGTCCAAGGCTTTATTGAGTCAGGCCGGGAAGTGATTGCCTTGAGTCATCAGCAAATCGCCCAACTTTGTGGAAACGCTATCGAATTACAGAGCAAAAACGAGAAAATACAAGCCCTTTCGTTGACGGCGCATGCCACTTTGCAACCAGAGCTGCGCCTGATCCTTGAAAAGAGTGTAAGGCTGCTGCCATTAAAGGTGTCAGCCATAGAGTTGGGGGGAGGCTCGGTACGATGCATGTTGGCAGGTAGCCATTTATCTGCCAGACAGCAGTAAGCCTGACGGGCCCTCTTGCCAAAGGCGACTATTTTTCAAATAAGCTATCCAGGTTTGCAAAGCCCTTAAACTCAAGACAGTTGCCACTGGGATCGGCGAAAAATAGGGTAGCCTGCTCACCCGCCTGGCCTTTAAATCGGGTGTGGGGGGGAACAATAAAGTCCGAAATAAAGGTTTTTACTCTGGCAGATAGCTCCTCCCAGGCTTCTAAAGAGAGCACTACACCAAAGTGAGGGACCGGCACACTATGGGCGTCAACGGGATTCGCCGTGTTTTGGACGGAGCCTGTTTTACCCAACTGAGGGTTTAGATGCACGACTAATTGATGACCAAAGAGATTGAAATCAATCCAGTGTTCATCGCTTCGTCCCTCTGGCAGACCCAGCTTTACGCCGTAGAAGTTTCTTGCCTCAGCAATATCTCTAACCTGAATGGCTAAATGAAAGGGTGTTATCATTTTTTTACTCTTCATATTGTGAGTCCTTGGTATTATATCCGGCCTCTTTTTACCCAAAGACGGCTAAGTAAGGCTATGGCCCAAATAGTGCTATATATTCCAAATATAAGGATCATCCATTGGGGCATACTCATGCTCAGAAGTGACCAGTTAATGTCCCCGCAATCGCCAGTAGCGGCAAAAATATGGGGTAAGTATTCGTGCAGGGGTAACCAGGATGGAAAGTTTGGCACAACCTCACAGGTGGCAAAAAACGGATTAAGCGCAGTTTGAATGTCCACGTGTTCCACGGCAATCAATAAGCCCCAAATGGCACTTACGCCCCAGCCTGTATAGGCCACAAGACGAGTCAGTACATTGTTGAATAGCAGTACGGGTAGGGTAGAAAATAATATGCCAAACACCGCAGTGCGCTGATAAATACACATAATGCAGGGGCGAAGCTGCATCACATACTGAAAGTATAGGGCTGCTAGCTCAAGGGCCAGGACCGACATAAAAAGCAGCAGCCAGGCAGCACGACTGGCGCTTAGTTGTGATAATTTGTGCAGTATTAGCATATAAAGCGTTCCATTTACTAAGGTGAGTCAATTATCTATTTAATCGATCTATGTATATAAAAAAGCACCACATTTGCGGTGCTTTTACGGTCAAATAAGGCTTAGTGTGCCGGCACTGACGAGGACGCTGCGCCACTATGATGCTCAATTAAGTTCATGTCATATAACCAGGCGGTCAGGTCTAATAAGCCGAAGTAGGTCGCAGCCAGGCCTGCTAGGGTGAGAACCACGGTGTACGGGAATGCCATATACACCATCGTACCGTAGGAAAGCCTTAACAGCGGAGCAATGGCCGAGGTCAATAAGAACAGGAACGCTGCCTGACCGTTAGGCGTGGCGACACTGGGTAAGTTTGTGCCGGTATTGATGGCAACGGCTAACATATCAAATTGGTCACGGGTAATCGCGCCACTATTGAGTGCATTTTTTACTTCAGTAATGTACACCGAGCCGACGAACACGTTATCGCTGACCATCGATAAGACCCCGTTGGCCAGATAGAACATCACCAGTTGCATTTTGCCTTCAAAGGTTAATACCCAGGTTATGACCGGCGTAAATAAACCCTGGTCAATGATTACCGCAACCACACCAAAAAATACACACAACAGGGCGGTAAAAGGTAAGGCTTCTTCAAACGCTTTGCCAATAGAATGCTCGTCAATCACACCACATAAAGAGGTTGCAAGGACAATGATCGATAAACCAATTAGCCCTACCGCAGCAAGGTGGGCGGCCAAACCATAGACTAACCATAAGGCGATAAAAGCCTGGGCAAATAGTTTGGCTTTGTGCTCGACGGTCATTTCGGCATCGATGTGTTCACTATACGAAGTCAGGATATCTCTGACGACCTCGGGTAGTTGCGCGCCGTAACTAAATAACTTGAACTTTTCCACCACAAAAGTCGTGGCAAGGCCGGCAAAAAATACCGGTATCGTTATCGGTGACATGCGTAAGAAAAATTCGATGAAATCCCAACCGGCTTTTTCAGCAATGATAATATTTTGTGGCTCTCCCACCATCGTCATTACGCCGCCCAATGCTGTACCTATGCCCGCATGCATCATTAAGTTACGCAAAAAAGCCCTGAAATTTTCAAGATCTTCCCGTTTGGGGTGGGAAAGGTTGTCATCATGGCTATGGTCGTGGTCGGCGTGAAAGTCCTTTCCTGAGGCAACTTTATGATAAATAGAATAAAAACCCATCCCCACCGCAATAATAACCGCCACGACGGTCAGCGCGTCCAAAAAAGCGGATAAAAAGGCGGAGGCAGCAACAAAGGCCATTGATAAGGCAATTTTATTGCGTAGCTTAAGTACCAACTTGGTAAATAGGTACAGGAGCAAATCTTTCATAAAGTAGATGCCGGCCACCATGAAAACCAATAACAGGATGACTTCTATATTCACCACCATTTCGTGCTTCATATGGTCTGCCGTGGTCATGCCAATAAAAATGGCCTCCATTAGCAATAAACCACCAGGTTGCAAGGGGTAGCACTTGAGCGCCATGGCGAGGGTGAAAATAAATTCGAGTACCAGCGCCCAGCCAGCTAAATAGGGGTCGGCTAAAAATAACAGAGGATTAATCAGTAGAAAGACCATAATGGTCTTTTTGTACCAATCAGGCGCTTTGCCTAAAAAGTTAGAATAAACGGCCTGTGTAATCGATGTTTGCATAACGGAAATCCTTAACGATTATTTGAATTATTATCGTGACGATGGAATTATTGTAACCTAAAAATGCAAGTGAAATCCCATGCTTAGATTATATATGCGCATAAAAATATGCGCTAATATCTTGAACGTCTATGGGAATATTAGCAATGCTAGATTAGCAACTTATTAAAGAATCGTTGTTACCATTAAAAATCATCTGGTACAATCAGTTACCAGACTACCAAAACAATTATAAAAAAGTGAGTGATAGATGATTTATAAGGCTCAAAGTCCGGCAGGGTTTGCTGAAGAATACATAGTTGAGTCTATCTGGAGTGGCCGTTTTCCTCCCGGTACCATCCTTCCAGCAGAGCGCGAGCTAAGTGAGTTGATCGGAGTGACCCGAACTACCTTACGTGAAGTACTACAGCGTTTGGCTCGTGATGGCTGGTTGACTATCAAACATGGCAAGCCCACTAAGGTGAATAACTTTTGGGAAACCTCTGGCCTGAATATTCTTGAAACTCTGGCTCGCCTCGATGAAGAAGGTATTCCTGAGCTGGTCGATCACCTGCTTGCAGCCCGCACCAACTTAAGTGCGGTGTTTATACGGGGTGCCATTCGCAAAAATGCGGAAAAAACGGTAGAAATATTAGAAGGTCAAATTGATATTCCAGATGACGGTGCTGTCTTTGCGAAAAGAGATTATCAGTTAAACCATGACTTGGCCTTTGCCTCCGGTAATCCCGTCTACGTGTTAATGATGAACGGCTTTAGAGGTTTATATTCCCGTATCGGAGGTTATTACTTCTCTAAACCAAAATCTCGCGCCATCACACGGGACTATTACAACAAACTGCTGGAACTGGCCAAGGTCGGAGATTATGAGCAGGTCCCCCTGGTTATCCGCAATTATGGAATAGAAAGTGGCAAAATATGGCAGGAGCTGCGTGTTGATATGCCTAAAGGTTTGGCCGATTAATACAGCGAATGTCACCCTGCGTAAAGATTGAGCGCCCTGCTCAATCTTTATTTGTTTGCCAACCCTTAACGATCAA
>JBLHIW010000068.1:0-14215 GCA_047618055.1 Paraglaciecola sp.
TAATTCACCTTGGTTTCCCATCCTCAATATAACTCGGTCCATTTTATTGATGAATAAATAGGCACTAAACATAGTATACTGGTCTTTGCCAACTAAGGAGACAAGCCTATTTTGAGCGGGACCAAACTAAGAAATGAGCTTATTGAACAGTTCACAGATCCTGTCTTCATGCTCAATAAAAAGGGTGAACTAGCTGCCTGTAACCTTGCTTTTGAGCAGCACCCTGTGCTGAGTCAGTGGGTGGCAGAGTTATTGCTAATATCAGCGCCCTTAATGGTGGATGTGCAAGAGCGCGTGCTGTGGACAAAAGAAAATGTAACGCTGATCTTGACGGTGCTGCCCATGACACAGCAGTTTTGGTTAATTAAATGCCATCCCGCCCAGTCTTCTGCTTTAACCCAGCGTTACCAAAACCTCATTGGTGCAATTGATCAATTGTCCGAGGCCATGCTCATCTGCAATGAAACCAACCAGATTGAACTGGTTAATGCGCCAATCCAGCAACTGTTTCCCTATATTCCCCTTGTCAGCTATCGAGGGATGCCTATTTTAACCTTTGCCAGACACGTTTTGGAGCATCTTGAGCATATTACTTCCCGCAGGAAAAAAGCCGTATTACGCTGGATAAATAGAAAAATGCAACGCAAGGAGTCATGCCAACTCAGGTTTACCAATAACGATGGTCGCTATCTGGAATATAGGGATCGCATTACTCACAATGGCGAACGGATTGGCTTAATCATCGACGAAAGTGACTTTCGGGCACTACACGAGCAACTGCTCCTGGCTTGCGAACATTCAACTAATCTCAGTCAGGCAAAGAGCAATTTTATGGCCGCAATGAGTCATGAAGTAAGAACCCCTCTGAGCGCGATGATTGGTATGCTCGATTTGTGTATGCAAGAGCCCGGTATGGCGAGCAATGAATTTTTACAGCGCAGTCAGCACAATGCAGTACATCTGCTGCAGTTAGTAAATGATGTGTTAGATTTCACTCAATTTGAAGTCGAAAAGGTCGTGTTGGCTCCGGTTCCAATTAAGATCAGAGCCCTGTGTGAAAGACTGATAGAGAGTTTCACTGCACAGGCGATGTCAAGTAAGACACGCATGTCCTTGTTTGTATCGCCGACTCTGCCACAAATTCTGGAGCTTGATGACATGAGGTTGGGGCAGATCCTAAGTAATTTGCTCAGTAATGCCTTAAAGTTTTCGAGTGCTTCTCATCCCATCGTCTCCTTGTCAGTAGCAGAATGTGAGCAGCCCAACTGTGTGCGCTTTAGCATACGAGATAATGGTATCGGGATCTCAGCAGATCAGCAGCGGATAATTTTTAACGATTTTACCCAGGCGTCCCCGGGTACACATCGGGAGTTTGGTGGTAGTGGCCTGGGACTCAGTATATGTCAAAGGATTTGCACCTTAATGGGCTGTGAATTGCACTTGGAAAGTGAACTAACGCGGGGCGCGCATTTTTATTTTGACCTGCCCGTTACAGTAAGCGGTGAAACTGACCTGCAGCAGTTTGACCTCAGTCTGGCGGCTGGGCTTACATTACTCACCAATGATCCTGATTTTTACGCCACCTTAGCCCCTTATGCTGAGTTTATTGGTTTTCAATGCCATCAAATAGACACCATTACGCCCAACTTGTCCGCCCAGGAATATGTCTTTTATTTGCCGCACAAAAGTGACCAACACAGGGGAATACCGTCATATTGGCCCGGGCATACTGCTATTTTGTGCGATACAAAAATCGCAAGCTTGTATCCTGAATTTGTCCAGATCCAGCGTTCACCGCTAAAACTGACCAAGCTGATGGATTTTATCGGTGTAACAAACACGCAACAGCAGGTGCAAAGCAGTAATGGCATCTCCCATCACAACTCTGGTCTAAGTCGCACACTTCACGCTTTGGTAATAGAAGACAACCGGGATAACATGTTTGTGCTGCGCAAACAATTTGCGGCTCTAGATATTCAAGCACGCTTCGCAACACATCCAGAAGAGGCGATCATTTATTTCGAACAAGAAAATTTTGACATTATCATAAGTGATTATCAGATGCCGGGGATGTCTGGTGCCGAATTAATTCGAACACTTAGAGAAATTGAAACACACAAACAGCGCAAGGTGGCCGTTATGCTGGTGTTAACCGCAGACAAAACTCAGCATTGTCATCAGGATTGTATGGCCGCGAACGCGGATGAGGTGATGTTTAAACCGTTGAGACTGGACGCCTTGTCAAAACTTCTAGATGCGACAGCCAAAACACATGGAAGCGCAGCTATTTCCTCCCCGTCCACCGACACCTTTTTTTCTGCTAAATCCCTTGAAGAAACGACCTCCAGTGATTTTTTATATATTGAGCCCACCACAGACAGACCGTCCCGGCATTTGACCAGCCCCAGCGAACAACTGACTGACCTCAGCGTGTTAATCGACTGTCTGGGAGAGATTGATGACGAAGAACGAAGGGAGTTTTTGTTAAAATACTCACAAAATCTGTTAATAAATAGCGGGGAAATGCGTGCTGCAATGACCGATCAGCACTGGAAAACGCTGCAAAGACTAGCCCATAGCCTAAAGGGTAGCGCATTAATTATTGGCGCTCATAACTTAAGTAAGGAATGCGCAAAAATTGAGCAGTTATTGTCCCAGAAAAACAGTGCAATTGAACAGCAAATAGCTGTGTATTGGCGACAAACAGAAAACACCATCAGCCAGGTATACCAAGAATTACAGACAGAATTAGGGATAAGTAATGACTAAAGAAATTTCTCATATCGTGCTCTATAAAACTGAACCAGACCTCGACCAATTGGTGATCAATATTCTACAGCAGCATTTTTCCCGTATCACCGTAGTCGATCAGTTAAGCCATATTTGTGAGCAACTAGTCGACAAAACCCCAAAAGTTTTTTTGATTACGGGTGAAACGATGGAACAATGCCTGGCGGCCTATTACCGCAGTCTTGATGCGGTACATGATAGTAAAATTTGCGAGCACAGGATGGTGACACTGCTGCCCCGGCAATGTCAAAAGGAGGCCTACAAAGCCTATCGAAGCGGTATGATTGACGATTATTTAGTGTCCAGGCCCTTGTATGAGTTCCATCGTATTTTAGTGATTTGCGAACATTTATTAATCCAGCTCGGGATCACCCTATCTTCCAGTGAAGGGGTGATGAGTTTTGTTGAGCAAAGCGCCCATTATGCCGAAGATACACAATCTTCTATCGCTAGACAGTTTTTACGCAAGGATGTGATGCGAGAAGCCTTTGAAAAAACCCTGCTTGATATTGATACGGCCCTGGATAAAGCCGCCGAGCGTATTCAACAGCATCAGTCAGTGAATTTAAATATTGCAAAACTAAAACAGACCTTAGCCGCTATCCGCTCGGATGCAATCAGGCCGGAATTACTGCAGCTGCAGCAAAAAGCCATGGATCTACTCGAACAGGCTGTTGACCAAGGAAATCATGTCGATGATGAGTCTGAGGTAGACTCTGGTGTACCGCAAGTATCTGGCGACGTTGAGCCCGCACAAGAAAGCTCAAAAACTCAAAACAGCCCGCAAGAAACCGCTGTTTTGAATCGACTCTATCAACAACCAGTCAACCCCGATGCATTGTTAAAAAAGCAGAACAACATACCCTCCGTATTAGTCGTCGAGGACGACTCCATCAGCATTCAGCTGACCCAAAAGCTCTTGGAGAGCTACAACATAAACGTCGACATGGTCACCACTGGACGCCAGGCATTTGCGGCCCTAACCAGCCAGCAATACGATCTGGTTCTGATGGATATTACCTTGCCCGACACCAATGGTATCTACATTGTAGATCAGGTGACAAGCGGCAATGGGCCAAACAGCCAGACCCCAATCATTATACTCTCCAGTAACCAAAATAAGAATACCGTTACTCAGGCGATTCAGCGGGGAACAAAAGGCTACATCATCAAACCCCTGTATAAAAAAACCCTCTCAACACTCTTTGAACGTTATGACATTCCACTCCTTCCAAAGAGTCATAAATTAAGTTGAGCATGACTTAGGCTCCATATGAGCTGGCCCAAGCAAGTTTATGTCAGTTCCTGGGTAGCTTATTATCAGGCCTAACCCCCTTCACCTTGATATTCACTCCAGGCCAATTCATGGGGGTCAAACGTCCCATTTAGGGTGGGTTTTATGATGCTAAAATAAGGTGAAATATCAAAATCCCTTGGCACGTAAAGGGTGTGATGACGGATATGCAGTACTTCCCCATAATAGTACTGACTGTCTTTATTTTTGGCCTTTTGCCATGACACATCTGGTAAAATCTGAACTTACATAAACTTACATAGCTACATAAACTTACATAGCCATAAACTTACATAGCCACCCATAATAATGCTAAAGCCGCATCCTAACTTTTTGATATAAGTGTTCTACACTTTGTTTAGAGCGGTTATCGGGACAGCCAACGTATTATTTGTTCTACGCTTAAAGGGTTTCAACACGAACCATACAAAACCACATACGTCGATTAACTCAGCATCCTTTTTATATAAATGTGGAGCAAAAAAAAGCATCAACCAAATTGGAAGATGCTTATTGATGATTATCGACAACAATGGCTTACATGGGTTTATTCAGGCATACCGTCGACAATAATAAATATAGATAGTGAAACGAAGCCTCCAAGACTTTTTCTTAAATCGACGAGATGCTAAACCCATAATGCCTAATGCGAAGATAGCGAGGATTGATGGCTCCGGTACAGTTGTCGTCACCTCGAATACTCGAATTTCATTAAGTCCGTAATCTTCGTAGCTTGGATTGCCATTTGCAGATGAACTACTATCAGCGTGAAATTGGATGTATCTAAATGCACTGTTATTGACTACTGAATACGTCTGATTGATTAGATCATCTTGCAACGTGCCGTTCGCTGCTGCCTGGAGTGTCGAAGCGATCACTTGAACCGCAGTACCGTCAAAATCGCCCACATCCGTGACCAAGTTGCTAGCCAGTATACGGAAATCTCCCGTTCCACTGTCGAAAAAGGATGCGTTGTGAGTATTGAACAACTCAATAAAATCAATGTTAAAAGCGCGACCTAAATCTATTGTGAACCACGATACCGTATTTGCACTCGGGGCCGCGCTTTGAAGCCAGTATCCTCCGTTTACGTCATTTGGATTTTGTCCGTTTCGGTTATCGAACCGGTTTGGTTGTCGAGGACATATTTAGCCAAAAACCCATTACCAAGGGCTCCGGAGGAACCGATTACATTGCTCGTGTCGAGTGTGATCACTCAGGTACAAAATCTTGCCCGTATTAAAGCGTTTCAACACGCCTGGGACATCAACACGCCTGGGACAGAGGACAAGCACTGAGTATACATGGCTGGGTATATGACTTACATGACGGTTTGATAAAAGATATTCAGGTCACTACGGCAAGCCGTGATGCGCTAGATGATATTTATCAATTACACGAGACTAGCCGCGGCAGCCGCCACAATGCCTAGCTAAGGCGGCAGGCGGGTATACAATTAGACATCGCTTGAGATCAAGCCCCTCCTCCCCTGTGTTTACTGCACATACAAAAAACCCCGCTAAGATTGCGGGGTTTGAACTCGGCGAAACACTAAGATTATTCGGCTGTTGCTTTCTCAGCCACTTCAGGCGCGACATTTTTAGCCAGTAACAAGTCCCTTAGCCTCTTATCCAGCTCAGTTGCCATCTCTGGATGCGCTTTGAGATAAGCGATTGAATTGGCCTTACCCTGGCCAATGCGTTCACTGCCATAGCTATACCAGGCTCCGGCTTTTTCCACCATTTTATGGGTCACCCCAAGATCAATGATTTCACCTAAGCTGTTAATGCCTTCACCGTACATGATTTGAAATTCAGCTTGTTTAAAGGGTGGCGCTATTTTATTTTTAACGACTTTTACCCGGGTTTCGTTACCGACAATTTCATCACCACTTTTAACGGCGCCGATACGGCGAATATCCAGGCGAACCGAGGCATAAAATTTAAGGGCGTTGCCCCCAGTGGTGGTTTCTGGTGATCCAAACATCACGCCAATTTTCATTCTAATTTGGTTGATGAAAATCAACATGGTATTAGATTGTTTCAGGTTACCGGTTAGCTTACGCATCGCCTGACTCATCATTCTGGCCTGCAGGCCCATGTGTGAATCCCCTATATCCCCTTCGATCTCTGCCTTGGGCGTGAGTGCCGCCACAGAATCCACGACAATCACATCTACCGCCCCGGAACGGGTCAGCATGTCACATATTTCCAGGGCCTGTTCGCCGGTATCCGGCTGGGATACCAGTAATTCTTTGACATCCACACCCAATTTTTCCGCATAAATGGGGTCAAGGGCGTGTTCTGCATCAATAAAAGCACAGACTTTGCCGTTACGCTGGGCTTCGGCGATCACTTCCAGGGTCAAGGTCGTTTTACCACTTGACTCGGGGCCATAAATTTCTACCACCCGACCCAGGGGCAGGCCTCCGGCACCTAGGGCAATATCCAAACCCAGTGAACCTGTAGAGATAGTTTCTACATCCATGGTTTTGTTGTCACCCAGCTTCATGATGGAGCCTTTACCAAATTGCTTTTCGATTTGCCCTAGCGCGGCGCTTAACGCCCGTGATTTGTTGTCATCCATTGGAATACCCTTGTGTTCATTAGCTGTGATTAGCAGATTTCTGCTCACACTTTCTCTTACCGTAATTGCCACAAAGTATACTGTATGGTTATACAGTTACAAGTGAAAAAATACATTTTATTTTCTACTTATGTGTCAGTGAGTTGGATCATCCTGCTCAGAGCATAGTCAATCGCTTGTTGACGAACCTGATCCCGTGCTCCGCTAAACATCTGTTTTTCTGCGAAAAGTTGTTGTTCCAAAGCAAAAGCAAACCACACGGTACCGACTGGCTTATCCGCACTGCCCCCGTCCGGACCAGCGATCCCGCTAACGGCAATGGCGCACTGTGCCCCCGCTGCTTTGGCTGCACCGGCGGCCATAGCTTCAACCGTTTGCGCCGACACCGCACCATAACATTCAAGGGTCGCAGCGCTGACCCCCAACATAGCCTGCTTGGCTTGGTTTGAGTAGGTGATAAAGCCCCGATCAAACCAGTTGGAGCTTCCAGAAATTTCTGTAATGGCGTATCCTATACCTCCTCCTGTACAGGATTCGGCGCAGGTCAGTTGCCAACCTTTAGCCCGCAGGATATCGCCCAGTTGCTGGGCCAATAAACGTGTATTTTTGGACATGCTCTGAGCCTGATGAGTCATTTTCTAATATGCCCTATTTAAAATATCAGATAACAAGAATAGTAAGTACGCCATTATGCCGCCTAATAAAAATTCAGAGCAAGCGCCCGTCCCCCTATCCTCCCACAACCATACACCAATGATGCAGCAATATTTGGGCATAAAGGCTCAGCACCCAGATATCCTGTTGTTTTATCGAATGGGGGATTTCTATGAATTATTTTTTGATGATGCGAAAAAGGCTTCCGAGCTGCTGGATATTTCCCTAACGGCCCGGGGGAAATCCGGTGGTAATGCCATTCCCATGGCCGGCGTACCCTATCATGCGGTTGAGAACTACTTAGTGCGTTTGGTTAATATGGGCCAGTCCGTCGCCATCGTTGAGCAGATTGGTGATCCGGCGACCAGCAAAGGTCCCGTTGAGCGCAAGGTCATGCGTATCGTCACCCCCGGCACAGTGACTGATGAAGCCTTATTGGATGACAGACAAGACAATATTCTGGCGGCGGTTTTCAACAACAAGGAACGCTTTGGCTACGCCACCCTGGATATCACCAGTGGCCGCTTTGCTATTTGTGAGCTGGCTGATCAAGAAGCCTTAGCCGCCGAACTGCAGCGTACCAATCCGGCAGAACTGCTGTATCCGGAGAGTTTCGATTATTTCCATCTAATTGAGCAGCGCAAGGGCCTGCGTCGTCGTCCCCAGTGGGAATTTGATTATCAAACGTCTTTGGTGCAACTCAATAGTCAATTTGCCACTAAAGAGCTGGCTGGTTTCGGTGTGGAAAACTGTGCCATCGCCCTATGTGCAGCTGGGTGTGTCATGCAATACGTCAAAGATACCCAGCGCGCTGCCCTGCCACATATTCGCAGTATTGTGCTGGAGCGCAATGCCGACACCGTATTGATGGATGCCGCGACCCGGCGTAATTTGGAACTCACCCACAATTTAAGTGGCGGCCTGGAAAACACCCTGGCCAGTGTATTGGACAAAAGCGCTACGGCCATGGGCAGTCGTTTGTTGCAGCGCTGGATCCACCGTCCCCTGCGCGATGTGACCACCCTCACGACCCGTCAACAAAACATCAAATCATTATTGAATAGCGACTATTCCCAACTGCAGGCAAGCTTAAAACAGGTGGGCGATATGCAACGGGTCCTGGCCCGCCTTGCCCTGCGCTCGGCGCGGCCGCGAGATTTTGACCGTTTGCGCCAGGCCTTTTTGCTACTACCTGAAATTCAGGCATTTATCACCCATGCGTCGGCGGAAAACGCCAACGCTGGCCTGGTAAAACTGGCCAAGCAGATCAGTCAGTACCCCAATTTTAGCGATTTGCTGGAGCGGGCTATTATCGACACGCCGCCGGTGCTGATCCGTGACGGCGGGGTGATCAAACAAGGCTATAACGAGGAGCTCGATGAACTGCGTGCCCTGTCCAAAGGCGCGACCGACTACCTTGACGAATTAGAACTTCGGGAAAAAGAGCGCACCGGCATATCCAGCCTCAAAGTAGGCTACAACCGTGTGCATGGTTATTTTATTGAAGTCAGTCGCAGCGCGGCGGACCAGGTACCCGCAGACTATGTCCGTCGCCAGACCCTGAAAAACAACGAACGTTTTATTATTGCCGAATTAAAAGAGCATGAAGACAAGGTACTCACCAGCCAAAGCCGGGCTCTGGCCCTGGAAAAAAGTTTATATGAACAGCTGTTTGATATCCTGCTGCCTGAGCTAGATCCCTTGATGCAAAGTGCCGATGCTCTGGCCGAGCTTGATGTGCTGACTAATCTGGCCGAGCGGGCAGAAACCCTGAACTACCATTGCCCGACCCTGGCCTTGCAAAGCGGCATTCACTTTGAGCAAGGCCGCCATCCGGTAGTGGAAGAGGTGATGAGCACGCCATTTATCGCCAATCCCCTGGAAATGAACCCGCATCGCAGAATGTTAGTGGTAACTGGTCCAAATATGGGGGGGAAATCAACCTATATGCGACAAACAGCCCTGATAGTGTTAATGGCCTACATCGGCAGTTTTATCCCGGCAGAACAAGCCAATATTGGCCCCATCGATCGCATATTCACCCGAATTGGTGCCTCTGATGACCTGGCATCCGGCCGTTCGACCTTTATGGTGGAGATGACCGAAACCGCTAATATCTTAAATAACGCCACGGCCAATAGCCTGGTATTAATGGACGAAATTGGCCGGGGTACCAGTACCTATGATGGCCTGTCCCTGGCGTGGGCCTGCGCCGACTACTTAGCCAGGCATCTGCAATCCTTCACCCTATTTGCCACCCACTACTTTGAGCTCACTCAACTGGCCGAGCAGATCTCAGATGTGGCAAATGTGCACTTAGATGCGGTGGAGCATGAGGAAAGTATTCGCTTTATGCATGCGGTGCAAGAAGGCGCCGCCAGCAAGAGTTATGGTTTGCAGGTGGCGCAGTTGGCCGGTGTGCCGAGAGAGGTGATCCAGGCCGCCAAACGTAAACTCCATGAACTGGAGAACCTGGCGCCTGACGATAAAACGGCTGTTTCACCCAAACAAGAGCAGCAACTTGATTTACTTAGCGCTGTTGATGATTTACGTTTAAGCCTTAAACACATTAACCCCGATGAACTCAGTCCCAAACAAGCGCTTGAATATTTGTACCAACTTAAAAACCTTGTTTTAAAGGAATGAATAAGCAATACAAAACAGACTAAGACAGGTAAATATCAGGTTATTGTTGGTTTGGCTGGCAGCGTAGGTCAGTGTTGTGTCTTTACAAAAGAAAAATACGCTTGCCTGGTAATCCAGCAAATGATTGGCGCGCTTCGCTAAAAAAAGTGTTATCAGCCCAGTAAGATGGTGACAAACACCAGCAAAAGACGCCTTTTAAGTTGATAGGTATATTTATTACTCTAGTAAATCCACAATATTTTTTACGTGAGATGGCGCTTTTAAATTGTCTGTGGCGGCGACCTTCGGTATACTATTGCGCCGTCCGGTACTGCTTTTTTCTTAAGGCGTATTAAGACCAATATCTTATCAACTCCAACGCCTTAGGGTTCTCATGACAAACTATATTTTCGTCACAGGTGGTGTCGTATCATCACTTGGAAAAGGCATTGCTGCTGCCTCGCTCGCCGCTATATTAGAAACTCGCGGCCTCAACGTGACCATGTTGAAACTTGACCCTTATATCAATGTTGATCCGGGAACCATGAGTCCTATCCAACATGGTGAAGTTTTCGTAACCGATGACGGCGCGGAAACCGATTTGGATCTCGGGCATTATGAGCGTTTTATTCGCACCCGTATGACCAAACGGAATAACTTCACTACCGGTCGGGTATATGAAGAAGTGATTAAGCGGGAACGTCGTGGCGATTACTTAGGCGCGACCATTCAGGTCATACCCCACATTACCAACGAGATAAAACGCCGGATCATTGCCGGTGCCGAAGGTGTCGATATTGCCATAGTGGAAATTGGTGGCACCGTGGGCGATATAGAATCGCAACCGTTTATTGAAGCCATTCGTCAACTCGGCGTGGAAGTGGGTCGTGAACGAGCCATGTTTATGCATCTAACCTTAGTGCCCTATTTAGCGGCCTCTGGAGAAGTTAAAACCAAGCCAACTCAACACTCGGTAAAAGAGCTACGCTCAGTCGGCGTGCAACCTGATATCCTGGTGTGTCGTTCTGAAGTCCCCTTACCCTCTAACGAGCGGCAAAAAATAGCCTTGTTTACCAATGTTAATGATAAGGCTGTTATTTCTCTGCGCGACGCCGACAGTATTTATAAGATCCCGGCCATGTTAAAGGCCCAGAATCTGGACAAACTGGTCGTCGAACGTTTCGGTTTAGATTGTCCGGAGGCCGATCTGAGCGAATGGGAACAGGTACTGTATGCTGAATCAAACCCTAGCGGTGAAGTAACCATCGGTATGGTGGGCAAATATGTCGAACTACCCGATGCGTATAAGTCCGTTAACGAAGCCCTGAAACATGCCGGCTTAAAAAATCGCCTGACAGTCAATATCAGGCACATCGATTCCCAGGACATTGAGAGCAAGGGCGAGCAAATTTTGCAGGGCCTGGATGCGATACTCGTTCCTGGCGGTTTCGGCGAACGGGGTATTGCAGGCAAAATTGCAGCCGTAAAATACGCCCGAGAAAATAAAATTCCCTACCTTGGAATATGCTTAGGCATGCAAGTGGCCATTATCGAATATGCGCGCAATGTCGCGGGATTGGAGAACGCCAACAGTACAGAATTTGATCCCCAAAGCCCCTACCCGGTGGTTGGCTTAATCACTGAATGGTTGGACGGGGAGGGTGGCAAGGAGCAACGAGATGCAGGTTCAGACCTGGGCGGCACTATGCGTTTGGGCAGCCAATTGTGCCATCTCAGCCCCGGCAGTAAGGTCCATGAGGCATATGGCTCAAGTGAAATTTATGAGCGACATCGCCATCGCTACGAAGTCAATAATAATTTACGCCCAGAATTAGAAACCGCAGGCTTAAAGGTGACGGGTTTGTCAACCGACAAGCGTTTGGTAGAAGTCATCGAACTGGCGGATCATCCTTGGTTTGTGGCCGGTCAATTTCACCCGGAATTTAACTCTACCCCCAGAGACGGACACCCCTTGTTTACCGGGTTTGTGAACGCCGCTGGCGAATACCATAAAGAAAATAATTAAAGCAAATGTGTGCCCTATAATAATTAGTTATAAAAACTAAATATAATTTAAAGGGCGTATCTGTGCTCAGATACGCTACAAATTTCTCAATTAGGAGGCAACCATGTCGAATATCAGTAAAATTATTGCTCGCGAAGTGATGGACTCTCGGGGCAATCCAACCGTAGAAGCAGATGTGTATTTGGCATCCGGTGCCATGGGACGTGCCTGCGCGCCCTCCGGCGCATCAACAGGCTCACGTGAAGCATTAGAATTGCGGGACGGGGATAAGAGCCGCTACTTAGGTAAAGGCGTACTAAAAGCCGTAGCTGCTATCAATGGCGACATTCAGACTGCTTTGCTGGGCAAAAGTGCCTATGAGCAAAAAGCTTTGGATCAAATCATGATTGATCTGGATGGGACTGAAAACAAAGAAAAATTCGGTGCTAATGCCATTCTTGCGGTATCTCTGGCCGCTGCAAAAGCCGCCGCGATTGATAAAAAAATCCCCCTGTACCAGCATATTTCTGAATTAAATGGCACAGCTGGTCAGTACTCCATGCCGGTACCGATGATGAACATCATCAACGGTGGTGAGCACGCTGATAATAACGTTGATATTCAAGAGTTTATGATCCAGCCCGTAGGTGCTACCAGCTTCCGCGAAGCCCTGCGCATGGGGGCAGAAGTATTCCATAATCTTAAAAAAGTACTGAGTGATAAAGGCCTAAGCACCGCCGTCGGTGATGAAGGCGGCTTTGCGCCTAATCTGGCATCGAATGAAGAAGCCTTAACCGTGATCACCCAGGCAGTCGAAAATGCCGGCTATCAAATGGATAAAGATTTCACCCTGGCTCTGGATTGTGCGGCATCTGAGTTTTATGTAGACGGCCAGTACGACTTAAAGGGCGAAGGCAAGGTATTTAGCTCTGAAGGCTTCAGCGACTATTTAGCCGACCTGAGCAACAAGTACCCCATCCTGTCAATCGAAGATGGCCTGGATGAAAGCGACTGGGATGGCTGGGCCTACTTAACCCGTAAAGTGGGTGACAAAGTCCAACTAGTGGGCGATGACTTATTTGTCACCAACACCAAAATCCTTAAGCGGGGTATCGACAATGGTGTGGGTAACTCCATATTGATTAAGTTCAACCAAATCGGCACCTTAAGCGAGACACTGGACGCCATCAACATGGCCAAAGACGCAGGCTTTACCGTGGTTATCTCCCATCGCAGTGGTGAGACAGAAGATGCCACCATTGCAGATTTAGCCGTCGGTACGGCGGCGGGTCAAATCAAAACCGGCTCACTTTGCCGCTCTGATCGCGTCGCCAAGTACAACCAACTGTTGCGCATCGAAGAAGAATTGGCAGGCAAAGTTGCCTACAATGGCCGCAAAGAAATAAAGGGTCAGTAGAACTTAGTTGGCGATAGCATACCCTATCGCCAATACTTTCGACCAAGCGTTTATGCTGCTCTTTGACTCCAGGCAAAGCAATATTTTCTCCGACGACCAGCGTCAGCAGGGTTTTTCCGAGCTGTGTAACGCCCTTTACGAGCGTGAACTTCAGGTGCTGGCTCAACAAAAAATCAACGACATCAGTTTATTACAGCGTAAAATTGGTGGCCTTCGACACCATATTAAACGTGCGGCGGAGCAGTTTTTACGCCATCCAGGTCCACTGCAGGTAGACCTGCATAACGCCACCTGGCAGAGTAAACAAATGGCTAGGTGTATGGCCAAAAAGTGTGATCGGGATCTTAGCCAGGCTTGGTTTGTGAAATATGCCCGCTTGGGTTTGTGTCTGCCAGTGCATGTAAGCGCCCTTGGTGTCGAGCACATAGAGCTGGATTCCCTTGACCGAATTGAAGCCGAAGATAAGCGCATGCATCTGAACAAACATGGCTGGTTCGATTTCAACGGCAACCATGTTGGAGCCAAAAGTGACAAGGTACATGGTGTGCAAAAACGCCTGTTAAAACCCAGTAAAACGCTGCTCACCGCCGCCTGTTGCGGCCACACATGGGATCATAAAGGCCGCTCACCACCCCGTCCTCTTTCCCTAAGGGAACTACTCCTATCCAGTTCCATCAACTGGCAAAACTTTCGCTAAACAGCATTTATTTACTCTGATACATAAATATTTTTATATTTATTCCATAAGATTATATGTTTGTTCGTTAACGAAGGTTGACGGCCCGGCCCTTCCGCGATACAAATACATTACTTTGTGAATGGGCTTATTCAATGCGAACCTTAT
>JBLHIW010000069.1:0-14137 GCA_047618055.1 Paraglaciecola sp.
CATATAGTCGAAACTACAATGCTTTAATATATTCTCCCATTTCGATTCTTCTATGGGTGTGCCAATGAATTTTGCAATGCGGCGAATTTCTCCAGACATGTCTGACTTCAAATTTTCAAAATGCACCATGTGCACGTTCGGCAAATTGCGAATAGCCCACCAAGTACGGGCATTGTCCCACAGCGACCAAAATGGAGAGCCGTCATTTTCCAGCCAATTATCGAAATACTCAGAGATCGACGAACATGGTGGCTCTATTCCTGAGCCAATTCTGCCTGGCGTATTGTTAAGAGCGTCGTACCATGCTGCGTTAGCATTAAGATGATGGTTGTAAAGGCTCCAAACAATATCACGGCCGTCTCGACCGATGTAGATGTACTTCGCCTTTTGAGAAAAGACCAGTGCATCCACCGGCAAGTGGGTTTTTACGAATCGACGATACGTCTGCGCCTCGACCGCAGGCAACTTGATTTCTTTCGGAGGCACTCGCAAGTCCATCCAGGGCGACATCTCAGCCACTTCCAAGCCCGCCTCACCTGAAAACAGGAGCTGGGATACAATTTGCTGCATCCAAGTTGTCCCGGTTTTGGCATAGGTCGAAATGACAATATCGTCGTCACGGAATACAAAATCATTCCAGATTGTTGAATCAAAATGATGGTTGTGGATCTCTCTGGTTTTCACCGGCAACACTACTTCATTCATTAGGTCATCTCCTTATCTTTAAGTTACCTGGGTATATATCCAGTAGAAAGACCCATGTTAAAACACGACATCGTTCAGTATTTCTAAATTAGTCTATTACTAACATGTTACTAAATGCCTGTATAGTCGATGATTTTTTTACCTTGATATTTCCTCCTGTGTGAACACGCGCAGCACTTTGATCTTGGGAATAGACGTATTTTATCAATGGGGTCATATCAATGGGGTCAGAGCGGTTGATTTTAATATTTTAGACGCCCAAGCGGGTAGACGAGCGTCGCCTTTACCTAAAGTAGGGGATAGAACATCAAAAGCATTTAAGGCTCAGCGGCTCTGACACCACAGATCCAAAAGATACTCAGTCACCTGAATACAAAGGATGACGAAGTCGTCGAGTGATTGCCCCCACAAAATTGGCCGGTATGCTACAGATGTACACCATTAGATTTGATATGGACTTGCTGATGAACGACTTCGGCAGCAGCATTGCCGTTCGCACTCGCGAGAAAGGACTGGAGTTGATCTGTCCCACCAATCTGGTAAAGGGTAAGTGGTAAAACGTTGACCCTGGGCGTACTCTTCAAATTCTCAATAATTTGGTTGGTAACGCTATCAATTTTACTGAGCAGGGTGAGGTAGCGGTGTATTATCGCGTGCAAAAACAGACCAATTTGCGCAGCAAAGTGTTAGTCGAAGTGACCGACACTGGCTTGGGTCTTAGGGCTGAACAACAGGCCGGGCTTTTCGAACGTTTCAGTCAGACTGATGGCTCTGCCACTCGTGCAAACTGACTGGCAATCAGCAAGAAGATGCTAGCCCAAGCCGCTGGAAGACCATCGCCTTCAACAGGGACTGCAGCAGTGCTTGCCTAAGTGTAAGGCAGATATTGTTGTAAGAGCCGATGAGTAAACAACAAATCGCCTTGATTCGTCATTGAGCTTTCTAGGCAGTGGCAAGGCAGTCATCCCTACCAAAGGCAATAAAACGTACTTGATATCACGTGGGTATGAGTTGTAAAAGACGCCCCTTAATTCGGGGCGATTGAGTTGGCAAAAAACAGCCTAAATCTTTAGGGTATCTTCTATATTTTTAATAAATTCTTTATCTGTTGGTTTGGTGGTCGAAGCAAACGCGTCAACGACGTTACCGTTCTTATCCATCAGGTATTTGTAAAAATTCCACTTTGGCGTAGTGCCGGATTTTTCGGCTAACATGCGGTACAAAGGGTCAGCATCACTGCCGCGCACCGGGATCGCCTCAAACATCGGGAATTTCACCCCATAGGTGAGTTCACACAGCTCAGCGGTTTTCCCCTCATTTTCATCTTCCTGATTAAAATCGTGGGAAGGGAAACCCAGAACCACTAGGCCCTGATCTTTGTAGTTACTATACAGTGCTTCTAGGCCCTTAAATTGGGGGGTGAAGCCACAATAGCTGGCGGTGTTGACGAACAATACAGTCTTGCCCTTATATTCCTGGCACAGGTTAACGGTTTCTTGTGAGTTCAGTTTTCGCTTCATAAATTTAAGAAGATCAGGACATTGATTTGCCATGCTCGGTACACAAAACGCCATTAGGCTTGCCAATAACAGTAATTTTTTCATGATTCTCTAAGATTAAGTTCAATAGCGTTTACTATACCGTCTGGGCCAATTTAGATCACTTATTTGCCAGACCAAGGGATATTAGGTTTAATAGGATCATATCTTCGGCGCGAACACCCAAAAAATATACGTCCTGGTCGCCTTAAAAATTCACATAGAAAAAAATAGGAATAATCACTCCATGCAGTCAGTGAAAAAGAAGTGCTTTGTTAGTCTTATCTCCGCCATGATGGTTGCCTGCGCAGCCAGCGAGCCACCAAAGCTCACTCCCATGCAGGTCATTCCTGCCATTATCAAAGGAGCTGCAATACCCGTCGTTGAAGAAGAAATAGCTGGAAGCGCTATTAGCCTGGAGCAAATCATGGCCGACCCTGACTGGCTCGGCAGACAAACAAGCTCTCCTTATTGGGCAGACAACAGTCAGGGTGTGTTTTACACCCGCAAGCGCCAGGGCAGTCCCCTGAACGACTTATGGGCAAAGGACATCGCAGGGGGGCCAAAAGGTGATAATGGTCAAAAAGTGTCGTTAGCCACCCTGCATCAGCACAGTTATAAAAATCGGGTTTTAAACGGCGCGGGTAATCAAGCGGCCTGGGTTTTCCAGGGTAATCTATTTTTCAAAGATCTGACGACAGATAAGATATTGCAACTTAGTAGAGATGAGGACCAGCCAAGCAAACTGCAATTTTTGTTAGATGGCCGTTTAAGCTTTCAGATACATAACAGTGTCTATGCTCTGGATATTGCCACGGGGTTTAGGCAAAAATTAGTGTCCTGGGTTTTTGCCGATGCGCCTGTGGCAGCAGAAGAGCCTGCTGACTATCTACAAGAGCAGCAAATTGCGTTGCTCAGTGTCGTGGCTAAAAAACGTCAGGATAAAAAGGCTCACTTTGAACACCAACAAAGCCTACATGCCTTAAATGACAGCTTAACGCCAAAGCCCTTCTACTTGCCCAAAGAGCACGAAACTGTGCAAGCCAGCTTGGCGCCTGATGGCCAAAGGTTATTGCTCGTTGAGCAAGAAACTCAGCCATCCCGTGAAGATGGAGACATCATGCCCAATTATATTGCGGATGATGGCCGTATTAAAGCTGAAGAAGTCCGTCAACGGGTCGCTGACGCTAAACCCCAGGATCATAGCCTGTGGCTGTTGGATTTAGCTAAGGGCAGTCAACATAAGTTAAGTTATAAAACGCTGCCGGGGTTTAACGACGATGTACTTGCCTTGGTAAAAAAAGAAAACGCCGAGGCCAAAGGACAACGCTATCAAACTAATCGACTGCCCCGAGATATCGTGTTGATGCAAGACTGGTATTGGTCGCAAAGTGCTATTCAATGGCACCGCTCTGGTCAACAGGTGGCGGTGATGTTAGAGGCCTGGGACAATAAAGACCGCTGGATAACAACGGTTGATTTTCAGGACAATAACTTAATTAGCCAGCATCGCCTCCACGACGATGCCTGGATCAACTATAAGATGAACAGCTTCGGCTGGATGAATAAGGGTGAAAGTCTTTATTATCTCTCTGAAGAGTCAGGTTATGCCCATCTTTACCACAAGCCGATAGACGCCAAAGCCAAAGCCCTTACTGCTGGTCGGTATGAGGTTGATGCGTTGACCCTGACAAGTGACGACCAGTTCATTTATTTTAAGGCCAATAAAAAGCACCCCGGTATATATGATGTATATCGGGTAAATACAGTCGATGGGGAAATTGAGGCACTAAGCGACTTAAACGGCATGACCGACTACCAATTAAGCCCGGATGAGCGTCACTTGTTGCTGACTCATTCGAAGCTCACTATGCCACCAGAGCTATATGTGCAAGGTATAAACACTGACGCACAGCCAAGGCGCTTAAGCCATACGGTAAGCGAAGCGTTTTTGGCTTTGCCGTGGATAAGGCCGGATATCGTAGCGGTGGAGTCGTCAAATACCCAGGCGCCAATCTAGTCTCGGGTATACACACCCAAACCCAGCGTCAATGGTGACTTGCATCGGGCCGTTATTTTTAACCACGGGGCAGGGTACTTGCAGAACTCCCATCTGGGCTGGTCCGGTTATTTTCGGGAGTTTATGTTTCACAACATGTTGGCGCAACAAGGCTATGTGGTGATGGATATGGATTACCGTGCATCTGCTGGCTACGGCCGGGATTGGCGCACTGCCATATACCGGCATATGGGTAAAGTCGAACTTGAGGACTTGCGTGACGGCGTAGACTGGATGGTCGAAAATGCCAATGTGGATAGGCTGCGCATCGGCACCTATGGCGGTTCTTATGGCGGATTTTTGACCTTTATGGCCTTGTTTAATGCACCGGATTTATTTCAGGCTGGTGCGGCGTTAAGGCCAGTAAGTGACTGGGCCCACTACAATCATGGCTATACCTCCAATATTCTAAACACGCCGGATATCGATCCCATTGCCTACGAACGCAGTTCGCCTATCTACTTTGCCGAGGGTTTGGAAAAGTCACTATTGATTAACGCACCTATGGTCGACAGCAATGTGTTTTTTGTGGATACCGTACGGCTGGTACAGCGACTCATTGAACTAGAAAAACAAAATTTTGAAACAGCGATTTATCCCGTCGAATCCCACGGTTTTGTACAACCTAGCTCATGGCTTGATGAATATCGTCGTATTTATAAGTTATTTGATACGAACTTATAAAATAAAGAAGGGCTTGTGGAATGATCCTATAAGTCCTTCTCAATAGAGTTTTCACAACAACACCGATCTGCCTGCAGATGACGCATAAATACTAATCACCTCTTCGCTATCACACCACTCTTTAACACTGCACGCCTGCCCCAACGAGGACAAGTGCCGCAAAAGCAGGCATCAACTACTCCATCCCCGTACTTTGCGCCGTAAACTATTTGACCTCAAATACAGGTGTTGATTAAGCCGATTTCATATGTTGCCCAGTGATCAGATATCTAGGTCTAATGATATTAACGGTGATTGTTAAGCTTAGTATCTACCGGTTAAGTGGTTGAATGGTAAAATGGGAATTAACGATGAGAAAATACACTACCAGCAACATGCCGCTAATGGCCCCATATAAATGTGCTTCAATCGCGACATTGGCGCCTATCAACTGAGCGACGTCTTGACTGGCACCATACCACTGTTCATGGGCTATTTTAGCCCATACCCCTATCAGCAACAGCCAACCGGATTTCATTCCAGCGCGAATGTCAAAGTAAGCTCCTACGACAAACAGCCCATGCAGCGTACCAGAAAGGCCCACATACCAGTCCAGGCGCGGTGCAAAAAAATAGATACCGAGGGTACAGGTCAGGCTCATGAGGAGAACAAATAGCAGATAGCTTTTTGTGGTGAAATACTGGCCATGTAAGGCCCACAGTAATGACAAACCCAAGGCGTTGAGTACTAAATGATTAAAGTTGGTGTGCAGAACGTTACCGCTAAGCAGACGCCATAGTTCCAGTGATTGGATTTTTTCCCGGTCAAATGCCAGGTAGTGGCTACTGAATGGTTCAAATAGGTAAAGCACGAGCGTAAGCAATAAGAGTAAAGAGGGCGCTAGAATGTGTTTATAAGGTATGGGGAGATTAAACATGGAATAAAAGTCAGAAAAAACTGTTAATACAAGAGATGTCAGCTATTTCCTGCTGACAGTCGCGGTGAGTAAGTGACGGTAAATTACTCTGACTCATGGCGTGAATTAATTAAGACTCACTTCGTCAACAAGCCATTTTTTCCCCGGCCGTACTAGTTTCACCACCCGCAAATCTTTCAAAATATTACCGTTAATTTCCCCTTCAAAAAACAGCCTGACTTGGGCTTCTTTGGCAAACTCTTTGCGCCCCGCGCTGACGGCATGAGGTTTAAATTCTACCGTGTCGTAAGGCATGTTAAATACATGCCGTTGTACATTTCGGTTGGTGCGATAGGATTGGAGTAATCGTCCCATTTTAGGGCTGCTGAGCTTCAGTGCCCCGCTGATATCTTTGCCCCGATAAATGCCATCAAAAAATTGTAAGGCAGCATAGTCCGGAGTATTCTCGTCCATCATGCCAAACTTACCTGCGGTTTTTTTTTCGTTGACTTCACTACAAGCACTAAGCACTAATAATAAAAGTAATATTAATAAGGGGGGAGTTTTTAACATTTGTACTTATTTAAACCTGTCTGGGGAGTAAAAGAATAAATTTATCACCTATTTAGTCTGCTATTTTCCTTGCATAAAGTAAAGGGGAGCAATTGCTCCCCTTGAAATTGCAGCGCGCTTAGCTGCTGTCAATCAGTCCTAATGAGGACTTTATTGTACTTCTTCAGTCTCAGAAAACTCACCGGCAAACATGGGGCTACTGAGATAACGCTCAGAGGCACTGGCCAGGATCACCACAATTATTTTATCTGCATTTTCAGGCTTTTCAGCCCAGCGTTTGGCCGCGACTACGGCTGCGCCCGAAGAAATACCCACGAGTATGCCTTCTTCTTTCATCAGGCGATGTGCCATGTGCATACATTGTTCATTACTGACTTGTTCAACCTCATCTATCAGATCTAAATCCAGGTTGCCGGGAATAAAACCCGCGCCGATCCCCTGTATTTTATGGGGCCCGGGCGTTAACTCCAAACCGGCTTTGGCTTGAGTGATAACCGGTGAGTCGGTCGGTTCAACGGCAACAGAGATGATTGCCTTACCTTTAGTGTTTTTAATATAGCGGCTAACACCGGTAATGGTGCCACCTGTGCCCACACCGGCCACAAAAATATCCACTTTACCATCGGTATCATCCCAAATCTCCGGGCCGGTGGTCTTTTCATGAATTTCAGGGTTGGCTGGGTTGTCAAACTGATGCAGGGGCACATACTTACTTGGATCCGATGCGACCAGCTCGTTGGCTGCGGCGATAGCGCCTTTCATTCCCTTCACGGCTTCGGTCAACACTAAGTTGGCACCGAGCGCTTTGAGTAGTTTACGGCGCTCCAGGCTCATAGAGCTTGGCATGGTTAAATTTAATTTGTAACCACGTGATGCAGCCACAAAGGCCAGAGCAATGCCGGTATTACCACTGGTGGCTTCGACAAGCTCTTTTCCCTGGGTAAGAATGCCTTTTTTCTCCGCGTCCCAAATCATATTGGCACCAATTCGACATTTAATGCTGAAACTTGGGTTACGGGCTTCTATTTTGGCATATACATTACCGCCGGTGACCCGGTTAAGTTTTACCAACGGGGTTTTACCGATGGATAAAGAATTGTCGTCATAAACTTGCATAATATTTCCTTGCTAATTGTTTAGAGTGTGCGGTTGATGAATGAAGGCTTTAATAATATATTATTGATACCCATCACTCTTTTTGATTTTCAATCGTGCACGATCCTGCATTACCATTATAAGACTACGGTGAACTTAATAAAAGCCCAGCGCTTTTTCGTTATATGATAGTGATTATTTACATAAAATTTGAGGTTTTTGATGTCTTTTAGTGGAACAGAAAAATATATTGCCAGTAGAGAGTTACAGCTGGCCGTAAACGCGGCCATCACCTTGGAACGGCCATTATTGATAAAGGGTGAGCCGGGCACCGGTAAAACCATGTTGGCTGAAGAATTAGCCAAGGCCTTGGATTCGGAATTGATCCAATGGCATATTAAATCCACCACCAAAGCTCAGCAGGGACTCTATGAATATGATGCCGTGTCCCGGCTACGAGACTCCCAGTTGGGGGATGCAAAGGTACATGACATTGCAAACTATATTGTTAAGGGCAAGTTGTGGGAGGCATTTAGTGCCGGTAAGCGGCCCATTTTACTGATTGATGAAATCGATAAGGCGGATATTGAATTTCCTAATGATCTTCTGCTTGAACTGGATAAGATGGAGTTTTTTGTATATGAAACGCGCCAGACCATTAAAGCGGCTCAGCGTCCTATTGTTATTATTACCTCAAATAATGAAAAAGAACTGCCCGATGCATTTTTACGCCGCTGCTTTTTCCACTATATAAAATTTCCAGATCCCCAGGAAATGCGTCAAATTGTTGATGTGCATTTCCCTGACCTTAAAAAATCCCTACTTAATCAGGCCCTTGAATCTTTTTTCGACTTGCGAGATGTACCCGGTCTGAAGAAAAAACCCTCAACTTCAGAGCTGTTGGATTGGCTTAAGTTGCTTGTGGCGGAAGACATTCCACCTGAAGCCTTGCAAAATAAAGACGGTAAGCAGTCCATTCCGCCCTTATACGGCGCCCTGTTGAAAAACGAACAGGATATTCATCTGTTTGAAAAACTGGTGTTTATGGCGCGTCGCTAATGTTAGTAGATTTCTTTTTTAAGCTCAGAGAATACCAGGTGCCGGCTAGTTTGCGGGAACTACTCGATTTGCTCAAAGCCATGGAGCGGGGGGTGATCTTCGCTAACATCGATGATTTTTATTTGTTATCAAGAGCTATTCTGGTGAAGGACGAAAGCCAATTCGATAAATTCGATCGGGCCTTTGCCGACTATTTTGAAGGGGTGCAGAGTATTGATTTATTTGGCAAGGATATTCCCGACGAATGGTTACGCAAAGAAATCGACCGACACTTTAGCGAAGAAGAAAAGGCCCAAATAAAGGCGATGGGGGGCCTGGATGAATTGATGAAGACCCTCAAAGAACGTTTGGCCGAACAGGAGAAGCGTCACCAGGGTGGCAATAAGTGGATTGGCACTGGCGGTACCTCGCCCTTTGGAGCCAATGGTTATAATCCACAAGGGATCAGGATTGGCCAGGACGGCAACCGCAATTTTTCCGCAGTCAAAGTATGGGATAAACGGGAGTTTCGAAACCTGGCCGGCGATGTGGAGCTTGGCACACGTAATATCAAAGTGGCGCTGCGCAAACTGCGTAAATTTGCCCGCAGCGGCGCGAGTGAAGAATTGGACATGGCCCATACCATCAGTGCCACGGCTAAAAATGCCGGTATGTTAGACATTCATATGGTGCAGGAGCGCCACAATGCGGTAAAAGTGCTGATGTTTTTTGATGTCGGTGGCTCCATGGATGCCCACATTAAAGAATGTGAGGAATTATTCTCCGCCGTGCACACAGAATTTAAACATTTAGAATACTTCTATTTTCACAACTGTGTGTATGAAGGCGTATGGCGGGACAACAAACGCCGGGACCGTGAGGTGATACCCGTTTGGGACGTGATCCATAAGTATGGCAAGGATTACAAACTGATATTTGTCGGTGACGCAACCATGGGGCCCTATGAAATTACCTATCCGGGCGGCAGCGTTGAACATTGGAATGAAGAGCCCGGTGCCGTTTGGATGCAGCGCCTGTTGCAGCATTTCCAACATGCAATCTGGTTAAATCCCCAGCTTGAGTCCTACTGGCATTATTACGCTTCGGTGAACATTATCCAACACGTCATGGAGCAACGTATGTTCCCATTGACCCTGGATGGTATTGGGGATGGTATTAAAGCGCTAAGCAAACGATAAAGGAATAAGGTTACGATAATGCAAACAGCAAAGCTTGATCCGCCTGAGTCTGCCCATCTATCCCGTAAAGAAACCCGTAAAATAGTCACGCCTTATGCTTTTCATGTTTCTCCCGACTTATTTGGCGTGGGTTTGGCCAGCCCACAGCGCAGAGCCTGGGCGATGCTGATTGATATTGTGTTGATCGGTATGTTGACTCAGGTCAGTAGTCTTATATTGGCTGGGGTCGCTGCGGCCACTTTTTTTAGGGCGGGAAATCGCCTTAAACAGAAAAAGCGCTTCAACGGTGGCCGTATATTTTTGCGGTTTTTAACGGCTGTGCTGCTGTTTGTTGTTGCCGTGGGTGTATTTGAAACGTTTAATGATGAGCCTGATGATGCCAACACTGATTTCAGCGCATTCGAAAATAACACCACAGACGTCAATGGACTCAATGTAAATTCCGTTGCCGGGCTTGCCTTAACCGCTAAGTACCTGATTAAAACAGTTCAATTATCCAAGCAAGTCGAGCAGGGACAATGTGCCGTAGTTTATGAATGTTGGCAAGGACTGGGGCATGAGCTGAGCGCAGACCTGCTAGAAACGGGTATCCCTGAAAAAGATGCCCTGGGCATTCTGAATGTGTTTAGTGAGGCTAGTGAGGAGAGCCTCAGCCCTGAGAAAACCCAGCACTTACAAATGCATCTGCATCAGCAGTACTTACTAGGATCAGTAAACGCTAAAGATCTGCGCAGCAACGATGTAGCTCACATCTCCACGGAGGCGATTAAACAAGATAGTGATGCACAGCCTCCATTAGCGAAGGAAGTGATAAACGAGATAATTGACGAACAAAGTGGCGAACATTTGTTAAGGCCCAATCCTGGATTGATTGATTGGTTAAGAGGCATTGTTGAAGATCTGGGCTTGGGTTTTGGCTGGGCGGCATTTTATTTCAGTATTTTCACGGCCTGGTGGAAGGGGCAAACGCCCGGAAAGCGCTTACTGGGTATTAAAGTATTAAAATTGGATGGCAGTGGCTTAAACCTGTGGGAAAGTTTTGGCCGTTATGGGGGCTATGGGGCAGGTTTGGCCACCGGACTATCCGGTTTTTTACAAATATACTGGGATCCTAATCGTCAGGCCATTCAGGACAAAATATCGGCAACCTTGGTGATTGATCTGGGCAAAAAAAAGGTAGCCTTTGAGCTCCCCAACGACCTGGAACTCAAATAGTTGGGTTTATCCGCCTCAATAAACTACCTGAGCATGGCATAAACATAAAAACGCATTGCCACCGGACCCTGGCAACGATTATCGGAGCCAGGGTTAACAAAAGATCTTTAGGGCTCTTTAAAAACAAACAAGCTCCCCAATATTTAAGGAATGAAAGACAGTAAACGATTACAAAACAGTATATTTCTCACCGTATTGTGTATTAGCCTGTTGTGGTGCATAAAATCGGCTGAGATTATCTTCCATCTGGATCTGAATGGTTTTGGGGTATTGCCATTACACTGGCAAGGGCTGCTGGGGATTATCACTGCTCCTCTTATCCATGGCTCCTTGGAGCATTTATTTAACAATACCTTACCCTTGCTGATCTTAGGCTCAGTGCTGTTATACGGTTATCCCATATCCCGTTGGCGGGTGATCGCTTTTGTCTGGATAGTGTCCGGACTCGGCGTGTGGTTATTCGCCCGTGAGGCACCACATATTGGCGCGAGCGGTCTGGCCCATGGCATATTTTTTTATCTGTTTACGGCCAGCATCTTTCGTCGGGATAAAATGTCTGTGGCAATCATGATGGTGGCATTTTTGATGTACGGCGGGATGACCATGAGTATATTCCCCACGCAAGAAAGCATTTCATTTGAATACCACTTTTTTGGTGCTCTGGCGGGCACAGTGGCCGCTGTCTTTTGGCACAATAAGGATCCAAAACCAACGGAAAAACGCTATTTTTGGGAAGGTCAGGACGAAGGCCTTGATGATCCGGTCATAGGCGATGACTGGCGCGATAGTGACAACGAGAATAATAAGCACTAAGCAATAGGTAATTTAGACAAACTAATCCCAAGCTGTCTAGGTAGTGTCCGTCCTGAAATGGATGTCTACTGCGAACGCCCCAGAAGCACAATCTGAACACCACAAGATATAGTTATTTAGAATGACTAAACGCCTACATATTGTAGTATCCATCTTGTACCTCTGGAACGCCCTCGCTACGACCCCACTCCAGGATGGACACTAGGTAGGGATGATGCATATTCGAGGCTTATTTGTTGGCGTCACTGCGGTGTCCGCCTAGACACCGGCGACGATTTTGCTGATCGTCGCGGTGTTTGACATTATCCATAGGGTTTTGCGGCTGAGCCAATAAAGAAAAGTCTATTAAATTGCTATGTTACTTGCGGCCTTTTTTAATGCTCTTCTTGGGTGATTTCGTCCAGAGAGAGACTAAAACTAGGTACATAGGCGCGCATAAAATAGTCCACTTCCTTTGAGTGATAATCTTTAAGGATCGTATCTAAGCGTTTTTTCGCCAGGCCAAACTCATTATTACCGGCAGAAAGCTCTTCAAGGGTTTTCAGGTAGGCACAAATGACATCGGCTGCCTTGACGATGAAGGCTTCGTCAACACTGTGGAATTGATGGTCAATCAAAGCTGCATAGTCTTTGCTAAAATCGGCCGGCGCCATGTCGATCAACTTTTGCTCGGCTATTTTCTCTATCTTCTTATATTCCTGCTGGATCGCCGGGTTGGAATATTTAATCGGAGTGGGTAAATCTCCGGTAATCACTTCAGATACATCGTGAAATAGGGCAATAGTGGCAATTTTGTTGGGATCGAGCTGGCCGTCAAAATATTTGTTACGGATCAGCGCCAAAGAATGGGCGACCATGGCGACCTGTAAGCTATGTTCTTGTACATTCTCGGTCCGTACATTGCGCATAAGTGGCCAACGATTGATCAGCTTCATCCTGGACAAATGGGCGAAAAAATGACTCTTTTTGGGATCTAAACGCATATTACTTTAGTTTGCCTGTTGGTAGTGTTTAAAGAAATTTTTAATTTTGTTAATCGCCGGTTCAAGTTCATCCACATGGGGCAGAAAAACCAGGCGAAAATAACACCCTTCATGTAAATTAAATGCGCGACCATGGACCAGCAACACCTTCTCCCGGCGCAGCAAATCTAAAATCATCTGTTCGTCATTGTTGATATTGAATTTTTTCTGATCCACTTTAGCAAAGCAGTACATGGCTCCTCTGGGTTTGACACATTCTATTCCATCAATACTGTTGAGCATTTTGTAGGCTAAATCCCGCTGTATCCGGAGTCTGCCGCCATCTGTAATGAGTTCATTTATGCTTTGATATCCACCCAATGCTGTCTGGATGGCATGCTGACTGGGGACATTGGCGCACATGCGCATGGAAGATAGAATATTTAAGCCTTCGATATAGTTGTTCGCCACTAATTTATTGCCACTGACCAGCAACCAACCGGCCCGAAAGCCCGCGACCCGGTAGTTTTTTGACAAACCGCCCAGCGTAACGAAAAATATATCCTCGGCCATGGCGGCGATACAGTGATGCTGAGCATCGTCGTACAAGATCTTGTCGTAAATCTCATCGCTGAATATGGCTAAGCCATGCTCACGGGCGAGGTCTATGACCTTTTGTAACAATTCCTTACTGTAAACCGCGCCGGTAGGATTATTCGGATTGATCAGTACAATTGCCTTAGTTTGCCTGGTGATTTTCGCCTTCATATCATCGATGTCCGGTTGCCAGCCATCCTGCTCATCGCAGCGATAGTGCACCGGCTTACCAGATGAGAGGCTGACAGCTGCAGTCCAAAGGGGGTAATCCGGGGTGGGTATCAGGACTTCATCACCGGTATTGAGTAAGCCTTGCATGGCCATCACAATAAGCTCGCTTACCCCATTACCAATAAAAATGTCGTCTACGGTGACATTGGGAATGCCTTTTTGCTGGTAGTACTGCATTACCGCCACCCGCGCACCATAGATACCGTTGGCATCTGAATAACCCTGAGACTGGGGAAGGTTGTGGATCACGTCTTTTAGAATGTCATCAGGCGCCGCAAAACCAAAGGGGGCAGGGTTACCAATATTGAGTTTCAATATACGGTGCCCCTCGTCTTCCATAATCTTTGCCTGGGTTAAAATAGGCCCCCGGATGTCGTAACAAACGTTTTCCAGTTTGTCGGATTTACTGATTATTTTCATTGTTTCGGTAGATTGTTCAGACGGACCCACAGGGTAATACAGCAGAGCTGCCCCTGTTAAGTCATTATTCAATATTCAGCCGACTTTTTGTGAATACTTAGCCAAAGTTGTTG
>JBLHIW010000070.1:0-14122 GCA_047618055.1 Paraglaciecola sp.
ATCACCACTAACGACAAGGCAATATTAAAACTAAACAGAATATCCAGCAGGAAGGCAGGCATAGGCAAAATCACCATACCCATAATCGCCAACAGCACAATTGGTGCGCCCATCCCTGATAAGATGGGTTTCAAGGAGTTTTTATCGAAACGACTAAATTATGCGGATAATTCCATATAGCGAAATTTTGACAGTTGGTTGATATATTACTGGGTTCAGCAACAAGCGAGCCAACTCGCGGTTAAATAATACCGTATAAGGTGTTATTTTAGGTGCGACTACAAAATTTTGAATGAAATGGCACCCTAAACAGGATTAATTAGAGGGAAATAAGCAAAATTTCTGGCAGAAAAATTGTGTGGTGAAAAACCAGACTAAGGCTGATACCACAACTCTTTGCGCTCCAGCGGCGTTGTCTCAGGCAAAAAAGTATTTTTCATATCAAAAAAACGACGTTCCTTGATATTTGATTTATTTAACATCTCCTGGTGAACCTGTAAAAACAATTCGTCAAATTTGCCATTGGCGATCGCCATTTCCAAGCCTGTCTCCAATAAGTTAGCTAAGGGGACGCTCTTTTTGTTTACGAAAAAATACATGGCGGCGGGATATTTAATGACAATATTAGGTTCCAGAATTAAGCGTTTACTGAAGACAGGGTTAGCCAGCTCTCCCCACACTTCCACCAATGAGCGAGGAAAAAAGTCCGCCTGCGCCTTGCGCAGCATATCAAACAGGCTCGCATAATTATTGGCGGTCGCCACTTCGAAGCCATTGGCTTGTAAAATCTTGGTGTCCGGCCAATCATGTCCTTGCACACCAATCAACTTTATCAGATTTTCTGATTTTTGAATGTATTTGAAGCGATCGCTCATATCATCGCGGATCAATAATACGCGCCAGCCGATTAATCCTTTGAAAATAGGAATTCGGATAGGCAATAATTGCTCTTCCCGTTGAGTATTGGTGGCGGTCCACAGCACATTGATTTCACGATTGGCTGCTAACTCTTTAAGTGCCTTTCCTTGTGAAAACAACTTATCTGAAGGGCTTAAACGGTAATTAACCCCGGTTTGATCCAGTGCGAGGGACAGCAGTTTTACCGGATATGCGGTGCGCAAATCTGATTCTAACAAGGGTCTGGGATAGCTTATCTGCCAGGACGCGGCTTGGCTCAGGACACTAGCGAAAATGAAGGAAAAAGTAATAAGTCTGCGCATACAATTTTTATATCTATTCCTGTTAAAACAAGGTTTCTATGACCTTCTCGTTATCACCCATCACGGTAACGATAACGTTAAGCTCGTCATTGTCCTTCTTTTATAGAAGGTATTGGATGCCAACCATCCAAACATAGTGCGTTTTTTATCATCCTACTGCCAGCCCCTGTTAATGAAGCTTAACCTTGCAGACGGGTTTGGGGCCGGTGTTTTACTGACCCGGCACGATTGAGAACATTCATCAGCCTTTGCAAGGCGCGAGTCAGGTTAGCAAACTTGGCCAATACTATTTTATTTTCATCGCCCAGAATAAACATCGCTGAGCAACAAAACGCCTCGGTATTGCTTAAGCTATCTTACTATCCTTAATTTACCTTATTCAATCCCAATGAATTTGTGAGTCTGCAATGATAAACGCCAATTTCGCGCAATACAGGTCGATATGGCTAATTCTGTGGCTCTTTTTTGCAGGCTAATAGGCTGCAAATAGATAACCGGTGGTGCTTGTGCGCCCAACAAAAGCAATACTTGATCCAACTCATCAATATGTTTTTGCATGGCAACTGGATGTTTTATCTCATTTGCCCTAAGCATGGCGCTGGCTAATACGGTTCTGCCGCCAGGCATATTGACTTTAGGTGAAACCGTTACCCATGCATCGTCATGCACTTGGATCTCGTAGGTGCCACTGGTTTCAATTTGTATCGAATACCCAGAGTTGATTAATGTAGCAGACAATGGCCCCAGGTCATACATGCAAGGTTCTCCTCCCGTCACGACCACATGTTTAGCCTGATATTCATGCCGGGCAAAAAGTAACAACAAATCAGTAACGCTACTATTAAACCAAGATTCCGACTCACTTTTTTCTGCCATCACCTGCTCAGTACTGCGGCTTAAACCAGCATCGATTGTCCAGGTATGTTTGGTATCACACCAGGGACAGCCTACAGGACAACCTTGCAAGCGCACAAAAATCGACGGCACACCTGTGTGGGCACCCTCCCCTTGAATAGATTCAAATACTTCATTAATTTTGTAAGCTAGCAATAGATTTTCCCGTGCTTAATACTCAAATCACCGCAAAACACACCTTTGAACGTCCCGGCGCGTTTTAAGGCAATTTATCCTACGTTGGTTATTCTTAATTTAGACCCACTATACCGACAAACAACCGCCTTGCCTAAATCCCTTTGAATTCCCGCTGAACTCGGCATCTTGAGGTCACTTGGGTATACATCTTGCTAATGTCTGTTAATCACTTAAGATCAGCCATACGATTGTTGGGTATTATAGAGAAGCTGAACGCATGGCACAAAAGGTAGTGGTAATTTATTCTGGGGGCATGGACTCGTTTACCGTGCTGAATATCGCGGTAAAGCAACAGTATGAGGTTTATGCCTTGTCTTTTGATTACGGACAACGGCATAAAAAAGAGCTGGACTATGCCGCACGAGCATGTACCGAGCTTGGCGTACACCATAAAATTGTCGACATATCGTCCATCAATCAATTGATTGGAGGCTCTTCTTTGACATCCGACATTCCGGTGGCTGAAGGCCACTATGCAGAACAGAGCATGAAGAGTACCGTGGTGCCTAACCGGAATATGATTTTACTCTCCATGGCGGTGGGGTATGCCGTTTCCCTTGAAGCTCCCAAAGTGTTTTATGGGGCACATTCAGGTGACCATGCCATTTATCCGGACTGCCGTCCCGAGTTCGTCAAGCGCATGAATGAAGTCTGCGCCATTGCTAATTATGAAAAAGTGGAAATCGTCACCCCTTTCCTAGACCAAAGTAAAACCGAAATACTGACCAGCGGCTTAGCCATAGGCCTGGATTATAATCTAACTTGGACCTGCTACAACGGCCGGGAAAGGGCTTGTGGTAAATGTGGTGCCTGCCAGGAAAGACTGGAAGCCTTTGCACAAAATCAGCTGAAAGATCCCTTAGAGTATGAGTAACACCCTTCCTCTTTGAAAAGTGACCATGCAAAGAGGATTAGAAATAGTCGGTACCTCGTTTTTTATTTAGACACCTGTTGAATAAAGTAAGTCATTTCTTTTATGAGGTGACGCAAAACTGGATTTAAGCGGGTATTTTTGCCGTTCATCACAAACAACTCATGATTAAATTCAAAGGCTCCCCCCTCAACGGCAACCAGACCAAGGCGCAGAGCCTGATGTTCAAGCATGTAGTCTGGCAACAAACCAATATATTCTCCGGTCATGATGGCCGCCAGACAGGCTTCATAAGAGTCGGAGAAGGTCTGGATAGCCATTCGTCGGTCATTATCAATATAATTAGCCGACGACAAGCCTGAGATACCAATAGCCGGGTAATCTTCGATACTGAGATCTTTGGGCAGCCGTTCAGAATATTTAGCCAGGGCATGAGTGGGTGCACAATAGAGCCGGCCCTTACAGGCCACATTAGTCGGATGAAAGGTCACAGATTCAGGCTTGAGCATATCATAGGTCGATAATACCAAATGACACTCCCCTGACTGGGCGACATGTTCGACTTCGTTATACAGGCGAGTTTGAATATTGACATGAATATCATCAAATTTATTCATGGTACTTTTCACCGCTTTACTGACGGCCAAATGATAAGACATGGGCAAGCCTGCCATCAAGACTAGGGTGACATGTCCTGAATAATCGTCATGCAGACTTTTAAGGTTAAACACAAAATTATCAAAAGAGTTGAAGATGCGCTTGGTTTCCTGAAAGACCACTTCCCCTTCTTTCGTCATCTGAAAACCACCGCGCCCCCGATGACATAAGACCAGATCCAATCGTTCTTCTAACTTCTTGATTGCGGCACTAATATTTGGCCGTTGCATACGCAGTACAGGCTCAGCGGCAGTAAAACCATTGCACGATGCGACGGCATAAAATACCCGCAGTAATTTGATATCCGATTCCTGAAGACGATTTAACATATTAGCACTGCTTATAGGTATAGTTATTAATACTAATTGTTATTTTAGATAAGAGAAAACAGGATTACAACGGAAGTTTTCTATTATCTCAAGCATCTGCACCCCAGGATGACAAAAATTGTTAAAAAACATGCATTTTTAAGTGAAATCATTAGAGCTGCATGGCCCCAGCGAATGCATGCAGCCAACAAACATTCAGGATACTTTCACCAATTGGGCTCGATAGGCTTCTATTTCATCTCGTAAACCGGCGGCCTGCTCAAATTCCAAATCCTTAGCCAACTGAAACATGCGTTTTTCCAGTTCACTGATTTTAGCCATAATTTCTGCCGGTTTTAGTGTCTGATACGCCTTAGCGGATTCTGAAACCTTACGCAGTTTCACTTTATTACCATCCGAACTGCCATCACCTACATCCATAATGTCAGTGACCGGTTTGTATAACTGCGTCGGCACGATGCCATGGGCTTTATTGTGGGCCCGCTGCACTTCCCGGCGCCGATCGGTTTCATCAATGGCCCGCTGCATGGATCCGGTAATTCTGTCGCCATACAAAATGGCCCGGCCATTAATATGCCTTGCTGCCCGGCCCATGGTTTGGATCAGCGAACGGTCTGAGCGCAGAAAACCTTCCTTATCTGCATCCAATATTGCCACCAGAGCGACCTCTGGCATATCCAAGCCTTCTCGCAGCAGGTTAATGCCTACCAGCACATCAAACTTGCCGATCCGCAGGTCGCGAATAATCTCTATGCGCTCGACCGTATCAATATCAGAATGGAGATAACGGGCTTTTACGCCATGTTCGTCCAAGTAATCGCTTAAATCTTCCGACATGCGTTTTGTCAGCGTGGTCACCAGCACCCTTTCATTAAGGGCAACCGATTTGTGAATTTCCGACAGTAAATCATCGACCTGGGTGCCCACTGGACGTATCTCAATTTCCGGGTCAAGCAAACCCGTTGGCCGCACCACCTGCTCAATAATATCATCCGGAGTTTTGGCCAACTCGTATTTGCCGGGGGTGGCTGAAACATAAATAGTTTGCGGGGAAATCTTCTCAAACTCTTCAAACTTCAGAGGCCGATTATCCAGCGCTGAGGGCAAACGAAATCCATATTCAACCAAGGTTTCTTTCCTTGAACGGTCTCCCTTATACATGGCCCCTATTTGCGAAACGGTCACATGGGATTCATCGATAAATAACAATCCGTCAGCGGGAAAATAGTCAATCAGTGTGGGCGGCGGATCACCAGGATTTCTGCCGGACAAATAACGGGAATAATTCTCAATGCCCGAGCAATAACCGAGCTCTTGCATCATTTCCATATCAAACTGGCAGCGCTGAGAGACTCGCTGCTCTTCAACTAATTTATTGACAGATTTGAGTTGTTCACGACGTTCTTTGAGTTCTACTTTTATATGTCCGATGGCATCGAGTATTTTTTCTCTGGGTGTCACATAATGGGTTTTGGGAAAGACCGTTGCCCGGGTAACGGTCTTTTCAATGGCGCCGGTAAGGGGGTCAAAGATACTAATGCGTTCAACTTCCTCGTCAAACAGCTCCACCCGAATGGCATGTCGCTCAGAGTCAGCAGGAAAGACATCAATCACATCACCCCGCACCCTAAACGTTCCCCGTTCAAAGGCAACATCGTTACGGGTATACTGAATTTCAACCAGACGACGCAATATGTCTCGCTGATTCATCACATCGCCCTGACGAAAATGCACTAACATTTTCATATAGGATTCAGGATCGCCCAATCCATAAATGGCTGACACGCTGGAAACAATAATAACGTCACGTCTTTCCATCAAGGCTTTAGTCGCCGATAAACGCATTTGTTCGATGTGGGAATTAATGGAAGCGTCTTTTTCGATAAAGGTATCACTGGAAGGCACATAGGCCTCCGGCTGATAATAATCATAATAAGAGACAAAATACTCAACCGCGTTGTTAGGAAAAAATTCTTTCATCTCTCCGTATAATTGTGCGGCCAGGGTTTTGTTGTGGGCCAGTATCAGGGTAGGACGCTGCACCCGGTCAATCACGTTGGCCATGGTAAAGGTTTTACCTGAGCCTGTGACCCCGAGCAACGTTTGGCATGACAAGCCGTTCTCTAAGCCCTCCACTAAGGCCTCAATGGCCTTAGGCTGGTCTCCTGCGGGTGAATAACTGGATGTCAGGCCAAATGGACGACTCATGCTCTTACCTCCCCAACGACGACTGATGCATCAATTTGCTTTTGTATCACTGTTCTAAACCACAGGTAGGCAACCAAGCCAGTGATCACGTTGGCCAAAATCCCCGCCCAAAACATCCCCTCAAGATTGTATAGTTGGCTACCAAGGTAGGAGATAGGGACGAAAAATACGAACAAACGTAATACGCTTAGCTTCAATGCAGACAGGGGTTTGTGCATCGCGTTAAAGGACGAGTTGGTTAAAATTACCACGCCTTGCGCCCCATACCCCAGGGGCACGATAATTAAATAGAGTTGGATCAAATCTGCTACCTCTTGTTCTGTCGTGAAAATACTGGCAAAGACCCCGGATAACATAAACATCACGGCAAAGATGAATAATTGCCAAATCAGCACAAAACGCACACACAAGCGATAGGCGTGTTTTACCCGTATCAGTTGGTTCGCCCCAAAATTTTGGCTAACAAAAGGTGGCAGGGACATGGAAAGGGATAACACCACGATACTGGCGATGGACTCCAGCCGTCCTCCCACTCCCCAGGCGGCAATCGAGGCAGGCCCATAAGTCGCGACTATCGCGGTTAATACGCCGGCAGAGATAGGCGTTAACATATTTGCCCCCGCCGCTGGCAGCCCAATTTTCAGTATCCCTCCGGTGCTATTTTTCAGCTCAGACCACGTTAGCAAACGGGGCACTATTAGGTGACGTTTAAGGGCCAGAACATATAATATATAAACGAGGCTAATGCCCCATGCGATCAGGGTTGCTAGGGCTGCACCTTGAATACCCATCGCAGGTACGGGGCCCCAACCGAAAATGAATAAGGGGTCAAGCAAAGCGTTTACAAAACCGCCAAAGGCCATAATATAACTGGGCGTCTTCGTATCGCCGGAGGCCCGTAACACGCTATTGCCCACCATGGGCATCGCAAGAAACACGCCCGCCAAATACCATACCCACATATAGTCACTAATGTGGACAAGCAGATCCTCGGTGGCGCCTAATAAGGTAAAGATGGGTTCAATACTTAACACACCAATCACGGCCAGCACGGTTGCCAGGACAAAGGCCAACATCAGGGCGCCGGTAGCGGTCTCCTTCGCCAGAGTCGTTTGCCCTGCCCCTACATAACGAGCGATAACGGCAGACGTACCAATACCCAGACCAATATTTAAGCTAATGACCGTAAAAGTTACCGGGAAGGTAAAACTGATAGCCGCCAGCTCTTGTGTGCCCAACATGCCAATGAAAAAAGTGTCTACCAGACCAAACGTCATTAGCATAACCATGCCAATGATCATTGGCAGAGTCATCTTCCATAATGTCTGGGGGATTGGATTGTTTAATAAATCAGGGCGTTTCGATGACTCAGTACTTTGCTTCACACTGCTACTCTCTAGGTTAAATTCGCCGCTTATTAAGCGGGGGCACATAATACGGTAAGCCCAGCGGTAAAACTAAAAAACTTATGTTTAATGACAAACCCCCTTGATTTAACGCGCTTAATGGTACTGATACCTCCGCAAAGTTGATCCGGTTCAGGTACTCACCGTAAATTAGCCTACTTTTTACTTAGCGGCTCTTTTTAACAGCCCTTTAATCAGCTTCTACGGAATTTACCGGGATAAATTACGTAGAAGTATAAATTCAAAATACAAGAAAAAAATAGATATTCTTACTTTTGCTTTAAAAAACAACACACAAGCAAAATCACCTGCGCTTAAAAATTACCCAAGGAAAATGAAATGATCCACATCACAAACGTAAGTCACTGTTTTTAATTGTTATTATCAAATAATTTAGCTTAATTCAGGTTTTGTATTGACAACGTTTCTATTACCCTTAGCAAGCTTTCAATAAAACAATGCACATACTTATCCACAGATTTAGTGGATAAGTACCACAAGCTCATGCTTGGCGTCGTTTGCACAATCACCGTGAATAATTTAGGTAAGTCACCACTAACCTTGCACACAGACTCCCTGCGTTAGACTTTGTTTAAACACTGGTTTTAAAAACAGTATGCAACAAATTACTAATAATCATTTGTTATAAAGAAAGGGTTTGTGACGGTTTTTTGACAGCAGAATATTTCCCTCCTTGAACTTAGGGCCTGTGAACCTTAACTGTATGAAAAACCGACAATTAAATTGACAAATTCCATAAGTGCTAAATAAATAGTCAATAATCCAAAAAGATTACTAAATATGTCGTTGAGGGTGTTGACAGTTGGCGGCATGCTCATTAATATTCGCCCCCGTTGAAAAGGGCCTTAACGAAGCAGTCAGGACATCGAGAACGTTGCGATATTCAGGCCAGCAGAGTTGACAACATTTCAACAATGTGAAATTTGATTCCCCCTTAGCTCAGCTGGTTAGAGCGACGGACTGTTAATCCGCAGGTCCCCCGTTCGAGTCGGGGAGGGGGAGCCAATTCACATGCTTGTGCACTAGTACAAGTTTAAGTTTAAAATACGATTCCCCCTTAGCTCAGCTGGTTAGAGCGACGGACTGTTAATCCGCAGGTCCCCCGTTCGAGTCGGGGAGGGGGAGCCAAATCGCTATTCACTTCGTTATAAGCTATACAACATCATTCCTGCTTTCTTATTAAACTTTTGATTATCAAGTTGTTTATCTGCCCTAAAATAAAGATAATGGATCTGTTCCTTCAATACGTGGCAAATAGTTAAAGCACACATGACAGAATTTATACTTTTATTAATCGGCACAGTACTGGTGAACAACTTTGTATTGGTGCAATTTTTGGGCTTATGCCCATTTATGGGGGTATCCGGCAAACTGGAGACCGCTATAGGCATGTCAATGGCGACGACCTTTGTACTAACCTTAGCCTCATTATCCAGCTATTTGGTCGAGCACTATATCCTTATCCCTCTGGAGCTGGGATATCTGCGCACCTTAAGCTTTATCCTGGTTATCGCAGTCGTAGTGCAATTTACCGAAATGGTTGTGCATAAAACCAGTCCCACGCTGTATCGTCTGCTAGGGATCTTCCTACCCCTAATCACTACTAATTGCGCGGTATTAGGCGTTGCCTTGTTAAACATCAATCAAGAACACAACTTTGTTGAGTCAGTGATATACGGCTTCGGTGCGGCCTTGGGTTTTTCACTGGTGTTGATTTTATTTTCCGCCATGCGTGAGCGCTTAGCCGTCGCAGATGTACCCACTCCGTTTAAGGGTGCCTCGATAGGCATGATCACCGCAGGCTTAATGTCTTTAGCCTTTATGGGATTTACTGGTTTGGTTAAATTTTAATGTCACTACTGAGCACCATCCTGATCGCCTTACTCGCCCTGGGCAGCTTGGCACTCATCTTCGGTTTAATCTTGGGTTATGCCTCCGTTCGCTTTAAAGTAGAGAGCGATCCACTGGTCGAACAAATCGACGAAATACTCCCCCAAACCCAATGTGGTCAATGTGGTTATCCTGGCTGTAAACCCTATGCTCAGGCTATCGCTGAGGGAGATAGCATTAACAAGTGTCCACCTGGCGGCGACGCTACAATCAAAAAACTGGCGGAGTTAATGGGTGTAGAAGCCACGTCTCTGGATGCGGCCCACGGTGAGGAAGATATTAAAAAGGTGGCCTTTATTCGCGAAGACGAATGTATTGGCTGTACCAAGTGTATTCAAGCCTGCCCGGTAGATGCTATTTTGGGTGCGGCGAAACAGATGCACACAGTGATTGTGGATGAATGCACCGGTTGCGATCTATGTGTTGAGCCCTGCCCGGTTGACTGCATTGATATGCTGCCCCTGGCCGCGAGTGCCTCGGCCTGGCGCTGGGATATCAAGGCTATCCCCGTCAAACAGCTAAGTTGATTAGAGAATACATGCAAACTGATTTTGAACACGTCATCGAAAAGCTACAGCGCAAACAACAATGGGACTTTCCCGGCGGTGTGTTTCCTGCACAACAAAAAGAACTGTCGAATCAGAGCCCTATTCTCACCCTGCCCTTAGCCAAGCGATTTTTTGTGCCGCTAAAGCAGCATATAGGGGTAGAAGGGCATGTTACTGTCGTACCCGGTGATAAGGTGCACAAAGGTCAGCCGCTCAGTAAAAGTATGAACCCCTTTGCCGTGCCGGTGCACGCGCCAACTTCAGGTACGGTTATTAGTGTTGCCCCTCATGAATCGGCTCACCCCTCAGGTTTTACCGAACTGACGGTGGAAATCGAAGCGGACGGCGAAGATAAATGGCATGCCTTGAGTCCCTTACAAGATTATCAGAATCAGCCAAAAATGCAGGTGCTCACCGCCATTTGCAATGCGGGGATCAGCGGCATGGGCGGGGCAGGATTTCCCACCCATATTAAGGCGGCCCCGAAAAAAGACGTTGAGTTTTTAATTATCAATGGGGTGGAATGCGAGCCCTATATCACCTCTGATGACAGGTTAATGCGCGAACACGCCTGGCAAATTCGTCAGGGTATAGATGTGCTGACCCACTTGTTATCCCCAAAAAAAATACTGATTGCCATTGAAGACAATAAACCTAAAGCCATCGAAGCCATGCAGGTTGCCTGTCACGAAAACCCTCAATACATGGTCTGTGCTATTCCCACCAAATACCCGGCAGGTGGCGAAAAACAATTGATCCAGGTGCTGACCAACCGTGAGGTTCCCAAACAAGGTTTACCCGCAGATGTAGGCGTGAACATGCATAATGTCGGTACCTGCTATGCCATTGCCGATGCGGTATTTTCCGGTAAACCCCTCATTCAAAGAGTCGTAACCGTCAGTGGCCATGCTGTTAATAAGCCCGGTAATGTCTGGGCATTGATCGGCACCCCCGTCGAGCACTTGCTGACTCACGCCGAATATCAAGGTGCGAAGCAATCCCAGCCGAAAGTGATCATGGGAGGCCCAATGATGGGCTTTACCGTTACCAGCAATCAGGTACCGGTGGTCAAGACCACCAATTGTTTATTACTGCCCACTGACCATGAAATTGCCGATAGTGACAATGAGCAGGCCTGTATCCGCTGCGGTGCCTGTGCCGACGCCTGCCCTGCCAGTTTGCTGCCACAACAGTTGTTCTGGCACAGCAAAGCCAAAGAGCTCGAAAAGGCTCAGGAATATAATTTATTCGACTGCATAGAGTGCGGAGCCTGTGCCTATGTTTGCCCAAGCGAAATTCCCCTGGTGCACTATTATCGTATCGCCAAAGCTGAGATAAGAATTGAACAGGACGAAAAGCAAAAGGCCGACAAAGCCAGAGAGCGTTTTGAAAACCGTTCTGCCCGATTAATACGAGAACAAGAAGCGCGCGATGAAAAACATCGTAAGGCGGCAGAAGCCCGCAAAGAGGCGATGGCATCCAATGGCAACGGTGCCAAAGATAAAATTGCCGCGGCATTAGCCCGAGCCAAAGCGAAAAAGCGCCAAACAGCTGAGAATGTCGAGAATGCTCAGAACCCTGAGCATAACGACAGACCTGCGGAGTCTCTTGCAGCGCCAGGCACAACGACCCCCCCTGCCCCAAGTGCCAACACCAGCAGCAATGAGAGAGTGGCAGCGGCAATAGCCCGGGCAAAAGCCAAACGAGCCGCGCAGACCCAAGCCCAAGCCCAAACAACTCACGATGTTGCTACAACAGGCGAAGACCAAGGCGAAAACAAAAACACGACTGAGCCGGTGGCCGATACCCCGGTGCAGGTATCTAAAGGCCCGGTGACGGACGCTATCATTGAGGCGAATAACAAGGCTGAGTCTGGCTCCGGGCAAGCCTTACCCGCAGACGCAAAACAGCATTTACCGGTTGACCCGGTAATGATCCCAAAGGCAGAACAAGCGTCCACATCCACTCAAGCCAGCGCCATTGCGCCAAAAGCCACTAAACCCACAGTGACTAAACCCAGGGCTAGCCGGGCCATCACCGCCAAAGAAAAAGCCATTCCCCTACCCTCTGACGAACCCTCAGCTGATAAGCTGATTGACGACAGCGATAAGAAGGCAAGAGTTGCCGCGGCCGTCGCCAAGGCAAAAGCCAAACGTGTCGCCCAGCAACAGGTAAGCCAATCTGCCCCACAGGATGAAACGGACAACGTGGCGCCGGCAGCGGATAAGGAAGCCCAAGCATTAGACGCAAAAAAACGCAGAATTACCGCTGCCGTCGCCAAGGCTAAGGCCAAAAAAGCGGCTCAAGCAGACACAACCACCACCCCTGATAAAAGCTAAACAAGACAAAAATGAATTATAAACTTGCCAGTTCACCTCACCAGCATATTCGTCGGGATACCGGTCAACTTATGCGCCTGGTCATATATGCCCTGATCCCAGGTTTACTGTTGCAAACCTGGTTTTTCGGCTACGGTACCATTGTGCAAGTGCTCATTGCCGTTATCACTGCCGTGGTAACCGAAGCCAGTATTTTGGAGCTGCGCAAACGCGATTTTGAGCGGGCGATAAAAGACTACAGTGCGATCCTCACGGCTATATTGTTGGCCATCAGTATTCCGCCTTTTGCCCCCTGGTGGATCATTGTCATTGGTACCTTTTTCGCCATTGCCATCGTCAAACAATTATATGGCGGCCTGGGTTACAACGTGTTCAACCCGGCGATGGCGGCGTATGTCATGTTACTGGTCTCATTCCCGGTGCAAATGACCCAATGGCTTCCTCCCTTTCACCTGGCAGAGTATAGCCATGGATTGATGGATGCAGTATATGGGATTTTTACCGGCTACAGTGTTGAAGGTTTTAGCCTTGCGCAACTGCGTACGGGCATTGACGGATATACCATGGCTACCCCACTGGATGCGGTAAAAACCGGTTTAGCTCAGGGCTTGACCTACACCGAAGGTTTAGAAAATTCGATTTTTGATAGCTCTACGGCAACCATTAGCGTCAGTTGGTTCTGGGTTAATGCCGGCTATTTGTTGGGGGGATTGTACTTACTCAAACAAAAAGTGATCAACTGGCATATCCCTGGCAGCATGATCGCGGGGCTATTTTTGTGCTCACTGGTGATGTTTCTAGTGGACCCGGACCGCTTTGCTTCCCCCCTGTTTCATTTATTTAACGGCAGTATTATCTTAGGGGCCTTTTTTATCGCCACCGATCCGGTCTCTGCCTCAACCACCAATAAAGGCCGCATTATCTTTGGCTTGTGCATTGGCCTGTGGGTTTATTTGATCCGCACTTGGGGAGGGTATCCCGACGCTATCGCGTTTGCGGTGTTAATTATGAACATGGCCGTGCCTCTTATCGACTATTACACCCGCCCCCGAACCTATGGACATAGTTAATTTAATATGAAAAAGAACATGTTGAAAAATGGCCTGACCTTAGCGCTATTTGCGGTGGTCACCACCGGGTTGATCGCCCTTACTTTTTTTGGCACAAAACAGCAAATTGCCCAGCAGCAGCAACAAAAACTATTGGGGATCCTCAACGCCGTCATTGCCAAAGATACGTACACCAACGATATTCAGCATGATTGCAGCATTGTGCGATCCCAGCAATACCTGGGATCTGATGAAGAAAAACACATCTACCGGGCACGTAAAGACCGCCAAGCTGTCGCTGCAGCCATCGAAACGACCGCACCGGACGGGTATAGCGGTAAAATTCAACTGGTGGTCGGCGTGGCCGGTAACGGTACCGTTACCGGGGTAAGGGTTCTTGAGCACAAGGAAACACCGGGGCTGGGTGACAAAATAGATTTGCGGATCAGTGATTGGATCCTAAGTTTTAATGATCTGTCCCTTGATCAGGAT
>JBLHIW010000071.1:0-14089 GCA_047618055.1 Paraglaciecola sp.
GACGTAAGCGTGAGCAATGCGGATAATGGTGGTAGCGGTCAAAGTGGCAATGCAGCAAGCTTCATCTATGACCAGGGCTTGGCATCAGGCAATGACTCAGGCGCCCGTCGTATGATGTTTGATAATGTAGAGTTTGGATTCTTTACCTTTGAGGCTACCGTGTCTGCTGCACTAGCAGGGCAATCAGTTGCCGCGAATGGTAGCCAAGCGCCCGTTGATACCTCAGCAGCAGCTGAGCGTACAGAAGAGGTGCCTGAGCCAGGTGCAGAGTTCAATTTTACTTCTGAGTTTACCGGCATGGTGCTTGTAGGCACAGCCGGTACTGCGGTTGTTGAAGATGTTGATTATACTGATGTTCCCTTTACCGTTAAAGGCACTGCGACCAGCATTGTCGCGAATTTAAGTGCAGAACTTGATTTCGGTGTGTCAGATCTTGATTTAGCACTGCTTGACGCAAGCGGCAGGCAATTGTCGAGTTCTGAGGAAGGCGGCTCTTCAGAGCAAATTACTAGTCCGGTAAACGGTGGTGAGAGCTATATATTCCGGGTGAAAGGTTGGGCCAATGGACCCACTCAATTCACTATTATGCTTGATGAGGCGGTTGCTGAAGAAGATCAGGGTTCAGCCTCTACAAGCGAAAGTAGTGTGACTGGTGACATGACAATGGAACTCGTTAAATTTAGGGTAAACCCAGTTAACGGGACTATCACTAGAGTTAACACAAGTGAAGTTAATACAACTCAAGTTGTTGAGGCAGAAGTTGTTGAGGCAGAAGTTGCCCCAGTTAATGGTGCTAGCTTTACACTTTAATCATTTAAGACAATACCTGATAGCCCACTATTAATTTAGCTGGGCTATTTTTTTATCTGTTAGATCCCACAGTGCCCAATTTGACTTATACAGGCAATCTAAGTCCTGTAGATAAAGACCGATTAAGCCACAAAACAACAGCAGCATATCTCACCCTTCACTGTGACGACGTAAGGGATCTTCGATCCTAAACTCCCGATTGCAGCTATGTCTATAGCCATCTAAACGAACAACCTCAGCCTGACTTTCTGTATTGTCCAGTCGATACTTGGCGGTATTAAGCGAAACACCAGGCCCCAAATTTTTTATTTTATTTGAGGTGGTGGCTGATAATATGGCCGCCCTTACTCCTGAATGTGCTTAGTTTATTATGTTGATTGTTTGCCCCCATTGTTTTGCCACCAACCGGATCCCTGCTGAAAAATCCCACATCGACGCTAAATGTGGTAGTTGCCAAGAAGGTGTGCATACACGCCAGCCTGCCGAATTAACTGAACAGAATTTCTATAAGTATATTGAGAAAAATGCGTTGCCGGTGGTGGTGGATTTTTGGGCCAGTTGGTGTGGGCCCTGCCAGGTTATGGCCCCGGTATTTGCCGGGCTTGCCAAACAATCGGATAGTATTTTGTTTGCCAAGGTGAATACTGAACTTGCCCAACAGGTCAGCAGCCAGGCGGGTATTCGCAGTATTCCAAGCTTGATTCTGTTTCACCAAGGTCAAGAGATCGATAGGGTATCCGGGGCGCTGTCAGAGCCACAACTAAAGCAATGGATTATTCAGGGCATACAGAAGTTGTAAGCCCTGGGTAGCATTAAAACCCCGTTTAACGAAAAAACAAAAGAATGATCAGGTCTGTCATTTACGGAAAATACGAGTTTAAACTCAGAGTGATTAGATATTTAGGTGCAATGGCATAAGGTGCAAATCAGAGCTTTGTTGGAAACAGGTATTTTCAGGTGCCTTGGGTATAGACTCACATGGGAAATGTGTCTCATTCATAAGCCGGTCTTTAAATTGGCTTAGATCGCAAAGCGACTTCGCCTTGCGTGGTTGAGCTCCTGCAGCTTATGCGTCTCTGGGCAAGCCTTTCTCTATGCTTCTAATGAGCCGTTGATTGAGTCGTTCTACTTTGTCATTTTTCCCTAAGATTGTGGCTTTTTTCCTTTGCTGGATGATGGCCCATTCTATATGTTCTTGTACCAATACTGAGCTATCGGCCAGGGCTGTCTGCAAAATGGTGACTATTTTTTCGGCGTAGGGGGCATTACCTAAGCCGACCGCCAAATTACGCTGCCAGCGCTGGAAACCAATGCGCCGTATTGCCGAACCTTCAGTCTTGCGTAAAAAGGTTGCCTCGTCCCAGGCGAACAAGTCTATTAAGGCCTGTCCTTCTAAGGTTTTGCGTGGACGAAAATCGTCTTCTTCTGTGAGGCGAGCATAGCGATTCCATGGGCAGACCAACTGGCAGTCGTCACAGCCGTAAATGCGATTACCGATCAGGGATCTAAACTCTTCGGGTATCGCACCCTTTTGCTCAATGGTCAGATAGGAAATACACCGCCGGGCATCGACTACATAGGGCTCAACGATGGCCCCGGTAGGGCAAATAGTGATACAGGCCGTGCAGCTTCCGCAGCCTTCCTGCGCCGGCTTATCGACGGGTAAAGGTAAATTAATAAAGAGCTCACCCAGGAAAAACCATGAGCCTGATTGTTTGTTTAACGTAAGGGGGTGCTTACCTTGCCATCCAATCCCGGCTTTCTCGGCTATGGCGTGCTCAAGCACCGGTGCAGAGTCCACAAAGGGTCGAAAATTAAGGGCTTCACACTCTAGCTTAATCTTGTCCCCGAGTTTTTTTAGGCGCTTGCGTAGCAGTTTGTGATAATCCCGGCCAAGGGCATAACGGCTGATATAGGCTGTGTTTTTATCTTTGAGGTTATGGGCAAACTGTGCGTTTGGGGGCAAATAATCCATGCTCACACTGATCACGCGCACGGTACCGGGTAGTAATTCATGGGGTCTGGCGCGCTTCATGCCGTGCTCTGCCATATAACTCATATCCCCCTGATAGCCCTTTTCCAACCAAGCAATAAGGCGCGGTTCCTGTTGACTTAGGTCAACATCACAAATGCCGACCTGCTGAAAGCCTAGCGCTTTGCCCCAGGCCTTGATATTTTCAGCTAAGAGTTGAAAATCTGGGTTAGATGAAGATGACATTAACAACCTTACTAAATGACGAGTTGGATATGGATGAGTGCTTCGATGTAGATACGGCGAAAAGTTTAGCACATAAAGTGTTTAGCGCAGAGCAGGTCCGTGATAATGAGGTGAGCGCTGCCCAAGCCGCTAATTGCAGCATGTTTGCGTTGATGCAGCGCGCGGGAGAGGCCGCATTTAAGCAGTTAATCTTAACCTGGCCTGATGCCCAGACGATCTTGGTGTTAACCGGCCACGGCAATAATGGCGGCGACGGCTCTATTGTGGCGGACTTGGCTCGGCAGCATGGTTTGCAGGTGACACTATGCTGTGCAGATAGTAGCCAAAAACCAAAGGGTGATGCACTGCTTTCCCGCCAGCAATGGCTCCAAGAAGGAGGGCAAGTCCTGGCCTGGCAAGACCTTGATTTCACCCGTTTTGACGTGATTGTAGACGCGTTGCTGGGAACGGGTCTTAAGGGTGAAGTGAGGGGAGACTATCTGGATATTATCCGCAAGATAAACGCCGCCTGTATGCCAGTGATGAGTATCGATATCCCCTCCGGTTTAGATGCCAATAAAGGCTACCCGCTGGGAAGCGCAGTAAAAGCCAATTGTACCGTGACCTTTGTGGGGATAAAAAGTGGCTTGTGTACGGGCATGGGTAAGGAATACACCGGGGAATTGGTGTTTGCTGAACTCGGTATAGGTAGCGAGTTTTTACGGCTCGTCCACCGCAAAGCTCAGTTAGTCAGTTATGTGGGATTATTCCCCCTTGCTGCTCGGCGACTAAATACCCATAAAGGTAGTCATGGTAAATTGTTATGCATCGGTGGCGATAAAGGCATGGCTGGGGCAATCCGTATGACCGGCGAAGCCGCACTGCGCACTGGGGCGGGTTTACTCAAGGTTTGCTGTCACCGGGACAGCGAATTAGCCATAAGCAGTGGCAGACCCGAATTTATGTTAGGCAGTCAAGCCCCGGAACAACAATTTAGCTGGGCGACGTGTTTGGCGATTGGCCCGGGTCTGGGACAAAATGAATGGGGTCAGGCCTTGTTTACGAGCATGGTGGAGCACCTGAGGTGGCATCCGAAACCCCTGATCATCGATGCTGATGGTTTAAATCTTTTGGCCAAGTCTGAACAGCAGATACTAAATTCTCCCGCATTGGTCATAACACCTCATGCAGGTGAGGCCGCTAGATTGCTAGCTTGCAGTATTGAGGATATTGAGCATAATCGCTATGGCGCGGCAATAGAAATGGCGAACAAATATCAGGCATGCTGCGTATTAAAGGGCCCCGGTACCATTATTAGTGATGGCTCCCAAAGTTTTGTTTGCAGCGATGGCAACCCCGGTATGGCATCAGGGGGAATGGGTGATGTATTGACCGGTATCGTGGCGGCGCTGTTAGCCCAAAACCTATCTGCTCTACACGCGGCAATCTATGGGGTGTGTTTACATTCGGCGGCGGCAGACAAGCTTGCCGCACAATATGGGCAACGTGGTATGCTAGCCACGGATTTATTTGAAATCGTCAGAAAACTTGTAAACTGGAAATGAACCACGCTTTGATTACTCACTCGAATTTAGTGCTATTTTTACCAGATGAAGCTGGCACCGAAGCCTTTGCCGCTCGTGTGGCCGGTGTCATTGAGCAGGCAACGGTCATTTATCTTGAAGGTGATTTAGGCGCGGGTAAAACCACCTTTAGTCGTGGGTTTATCCAGAGTTTAGGGCATGTTGGCAAGGTGAAAAGCCCGACCTACACTTTGGTAGAGCCCTATGAAATCAAGCCCTGGCGCATATTTCATTTTGATTTGTATCGCCTGTCTGATCCAGAAGAATTAGAGTTTATGGGGATCCGCGATTACTTTGATGATGATTGCTTATGTTTGATAGAATGGCCAGACAAGGGTGCTGATTTCTTGGCATCCGCAGATTTACACATTAGTATCGGGTTTAGTCAGGCAGGCAGAGTCTTGCGTGTAGGGGCCAAGTCTGAATACGGTAAAAAATTAATTACAAAACTACAGTAGCAAAATACCATAAAAACCATGCCTACTTATAAACGACCGACATTATCTATATGGCTACTAGCGTTAATGACTACGGTGGTAAGTTTTGTCAGCGCCGGGAAAAATGATATCGATGGTGTGCGCATTTGGCCTTACCCTTCCAGTAGCGTTATAGTCTTCGATCTCAGCGAACCGGCAAAATATAGCTACTTCACCTTAAGTCAGCCTGATCGTTTAGTCATTGATTTGCAAAACACGACCGCTAAATTTGATTTTCAGCAGATCACCAATAACAGTCAATTAATTAAAAAAATACGTCACAGCACGGCTAAAAATAAGCAGTCTATTCGGGTGGTGATTGAGTTAAGTAAAAAGCTGCAAACTAAAGTTTCTACTTTAACGCCAGCGGCGCCCTATGGTGATCGTCTGATGGTTGAATTAAGTGATAAAGATAAGCCGCCACCTCAAGTGATGCTAAGTACCCAGACAGGGAACTCTAGCAGAGATATCATTGTGGTCGTGGATGCGGGGCATGGTGGTCCCGATCCCGGCTCGATAGGCAGCGCAGGTAGCCATGAAAAAGACGTCACCTTAAGTGTGGCCAGAAAATTGGCTGCACTGATAAATAAAGAGCCGGGTATGCAGGCCATCATGACCCGCACCGGGGATGACTATATTTCACCGAATAAACGTCCGGCTTTGGCGCGCAAACACAAGGCCGATTTGTTTGTGTCTATTCATGCTGACGCATTCACGACGCCGCAACCCAGCGGGGCTTCGGTGTGGGTCTTGTCGGTGCGTCGAGCCAATACTGAATTGGGACGTTGGATGGAAAAAACCGAGCGTCATTCTGAGTTATTGGGCGGCGCCGCAGAAGTGATTCAGGATACGGTCAACGAGCGCTATCTGACTGAGGCCCTGCTGGATATGTCAATGGATCACTCCATGACAACCAGCTATGATCTCGGGCGTTTGGTCCTTAAGCAGTTAAAAGGCGTCACCAGATTACATAAAAAAACGCCCCAGGCGGCCAGCTTAGCTGTATTAACCTCACCGGATATTCCGTCTATTTTAGTGGAGACCGGGTTTATCTCCAATCCGAAAGAGGAGAAGAATTTAAATTGGTCAACATTCCGTGCACAACTGGCCCAGTCTATCTTTACCGGCGTAAAACTACATTTTAAGAAAGCCCCACCGGATGGTTCCTTGTGGGCCAAATTGAAACGGGATAAACGCACTCACAAGGTGCGCAGTGGAGAATCCCTCTCATTGTTATCCCAGCGCTACAACGTGCGGGTCAGTCAATTAAAATCGGCGAATAATATGCGTTCTGATGTGGTCAGGATCGGTCAAATTCTGACCATTCCTCGCATCTAGTGTCGCGGTCTATTCGCCTGAATAATTTTACCTTTTTATAGGCCCGGATCCTTGCCAATACAAATACTACCTGCCAGATTAGCCAATCAAATTGCCGCCGGAGAAGTGGTTGAACGTCCGGCATCGGTCGTCAAAGAGCTAGTGGAAAACTGCCTCGATGCCGGTGCTACCAGCATCGAGATTGAGATTGAACAAGGGGGGCATAAGCGGATCACCATTCGTGATAATGGGGGTGGTATCCATAAAGATGAGCTGGCCCTGGCACTGAGTCGTCATGCTACCAGTAAAATTGCCAGCCTGGATGATCTGGAACATATTAGCAGTTTGGGCTTTCGGGGCGAGGCTCTGGCCAGTATTAGCTCGGTGGCACGTTTAACACTGAGCTCAAAACCAGCTGAACAAAAGCAGGCCTGGCAGGCGCATAGTGAAGGACGAGATATGGCGGTACAGCTTAATCCGGTGGCCCATCCCAATGGCACCAGTGTTGATGTGGTCGACCTATTTTTTAACACGCCGGCCAGACGTAAGTTTTTACGCACTGAAAAAACCGAGTTCAACCATATTGATGAGGTGATCAGGCGTATTGCCCTGAGTCGTTTTGATGTGAGTTTTAGCCTCAAACATAACGGTAAGATACTGCGTAAGTATGGGGCCCAAAAGAGTGCCCAGGCGCAGCTAAAAAGAGTGTCGGCAATTTGTGACGCTACCTTTGCCCAGCAGGCGATCGAGTTAAATAGCCAGTACCAACAACTGAAATTACATGGTTGGCTGGCACCACCCGAAGCCGCTAAAGAACAGGCAGACTTTCAGTATTTTTATGTAAATGGCCGGGTGATGCGTGACAAATTAATCGGCCACGCTATTCGTCAGGCATTTGAGGGCGTTGTGAGTGCTAACCATCAACCGGCGTATGTATTGTACCTGCATATAGAGCCGGAACAGGTAGATGTAAATGTGCATCCGGCCAAACATGAGGTGAGATTTCATCAGGCGCGGCTGGTACATGACTTTATTTTTCGGGCATTAAGGGACGGAATCAATCAGTATTTTGTGCAACGAGACGAGGAACCTAGCCCCGAGGGGGGCGGCCCGGTTTTTGTGGCTGAAGCTAAGGAGCTACCCCGGGTCGAACCGGCTCATGGCTATATTCAGCCCTTAACATCAGCTGATCCTGCTGCCGTTGGTGAGCGCTCTGGGGCCTATACGCCCTCGCGTGGCACGCATAGTTATCATGGTCCGTCACCGATATCGCCGCGTGCAGCACAAAATTACCAGCATTTAATGACCACGCCTGTGGCTTCTGGCTCCCATTCAGGTACGTTGGCAGCAAAGGCACAGTGGCTTAAACTGAATGAGCAGCAAGTCCTGGTGGCTGTCACCGGTGGCGATGGGCAAGGAGACGGAGAAAAACCGACGTTTTTCGTGCTGGATATTGCCACCTTGCACATTGCCCAGTTACAGGCCTTATTTAGCCAGCATATGCCAGTGAGCCAGCCCTTGATGATGCCGGTGTCGATCAATGCCTCCCCCGAGTTATTGACGAGGGCAAAAGCACTGTATCAGCCCTTATTAGATAACAGTGTGGAAATTGGCTGGAGCCCTAAACGTATTATTTTGCGCAAAGTACCGGCCGGCCTGCGCCAGCTACCGTGGGTCAATATTTTGCAGGATATATTAAGCTGTGAAGAAGAGCAGCCAGAACCAGTACGTCAACATTTGCTAAGGTGTATTGGCCAGCAGGCATTGGAATTTAGTCATGAGCAGACTCAGGAACTATGGGATAATTTTTGTCAGTCCCATGCCCAGGGTCTCATAGCACAACTTAAAAAAGTGGCCACAGCCTTGCCCCTAACTGAATTATTGGCAACGCATGTCAAAGGATAAACAAATGGTGCATCCACCAGCCATATTTTTGATGGGACCAACCGCCTCTGGTAAAACGGATTTGGCCATTGAGCTGTGTCAGGCATTGCCCTGCGATATTATTAGCGTGGACTCGGCGCTAATTTATCAGGGTATGGATATTGGTACGGCCAAACCCACTGCCCGGGAGCAGGCTCAGGCGCCCCATCGGCTAATCGATATTTTGGATCCGGCACAGAGTTATTCGGTGGCCGAATTTCGTCGTGATGCCTTGCAGGCTATGGGCGAAATAAGCGCTGTGGGCCGCATTCCTCTTTTAGTCGGGGGCACGATGATGTATTACAAAGCGCTGGTCGACGGATTATCACCCCTGCCTCCCTCCGATCAGGCGTTACGGGCGCAGCTTGAATCCCAGGCAAGTGAGCAAGGTTGGCAAGCATTACACAATGAATTGGCCAGGATTGACCCGGGATCGGCGAAACGCATTCATCCAAATGATCCCCAGCGCTTGATTAGGGCACTTGAGGTATATCATCTAAGCAATCAATCTATGAGTGAATTGCAAAAAATTAAGTCAGATCCCATACCTTATAACATCACTCAGTTCTCTATTGCTCCTCAAGATCGGGCGGTATTACATAGCCGCATTGCCCAGCGCTTTGAACAGATGCTGGCTCAGGGTTTTCAGCAAGAAGTAGAGCAACTGCGGGCCAGAGGGGACTTGCATCTGGATTTACCCTCGATGAGATGCGTCGGATACCGGCAAATGTGGCAATACCTGGACGGTCAATTTGAGCAAAAAGCCCTACTTGAAAAAGGTATTGCAGCCACCAGGCAATTGGCCAAACGACAATTAACCTGGTTGCGGGGCTGGGAGAAAATACACTCCCTTGATACTTTTGCAAAAGACAATTTGACTAATGTCATTAAACTGAGCAAACTTGCCTTATGAGCTATGTTGTATACCGTATTTTGTTTTAACGTATACTTTACTCTAGTGCATGTTGAAAATAAGAAAATAAGAAAATAAGAAAATAAGGAAAAACACATCATGGCTAAAGGGCAATCATTACAGGACCCGTTTTTAAATGCACTGCGTAAAGAACGTATTCCGGTGTCTATTTATTTGGTTAACGGCATAAAATTGCAAGGACAAGTGGAATCGTTTGACCAGTTTGTTATTTTACTAAAAAATACCGTCAGTCAAATGGTTTATAAACATGCCATTTCCACAGTAGTGCCTTCGCGGGCGATCCCGATGCCTCAACAGGCAGATTCAGACGAAAGTTAAATTATTGCTAGGAGAGCGGCTTGTTTGACCGTTATGAAGCCGGTGAACAGGCTGTTTTAGTACACATAGATTTTTCCGACGAAAACACCAAAGAAGACCTGCTAGAGCTACAGTTGTTGGTCTCTTCTGCAGGTGTGAATGCGGTAGATGTGCTCACTGCATCCCGTCAGGCTCCGCATCCCAGATATTTTGTTGGCAGCGGTAAAGCAGAGGAAATTGCTAACGCGGTTAGAGTTAATGCCGCCGACGTGGTTATTTTTAATCATAGTTTGTCTCCCTCCCAAGAGCGCAATCTCGAACAACTGTTTCAATGTCGGGTACTTGACAGAACCGGTCTGATCCTGGATATTTTTGCCCAACGGGCCCGAACCCATGAAGGTAAATTGCAGGTCGAATTGGCCCAACTGAAACATATGTCTACCCGACTGATCCGAGGCTGGACCCACTTGGAGCGGCAAAAAGGCGGCATTGGCTTGCGCGGCCCCGGGGAAACCCAGTTAGAAACTGACCGTCGCTTACTCCGGGCACGGATAAAAAGTATTCTGCAACGGCTTAAAAAGGTACAAAAACAGCGGGAGCAAGGCAGGCGCGCCCGTATCAGAGCCGAAATCCCCACGGTATCGCTAGTGGGTTATACCAATGCCGGTAAATCCACCCTATTTAACACGATTACTGATGCGAATGTGTATGCGGCGGACCAGCTGTTTGCCACCCTCGATCCCACTCTTAGAAAAATTCAATTACAAGATGTGGGGCCAGCTATTCTTGCCGATACGGTTGGTTTTATCCGACATCTCCCCCATGATCTAATTGCGGCTTTTAAAGCAACCTTGCAGGAAACCCAACAGGCGGACTTGTTGTTGCATGTAGTGGATTATGCCGATGAACAATTTCGGGAGAATATTGATCAGGTCAATGAGGTATTAGACGAAATTGATGCAGACGACATTCCTCAGCTGATGATTTGTAATAAAATTGATCGCATGGAGGGCGTCGAAGCAAAAATTGACCGTGATGATGAAGGAAAACCTATACGAGTATGGGTGTCAGCCCAGCAAAATATAGGTGTTGACTTGCTATTTACGGCGGTCAGTGAATGTTTAGCCGAAAATATGGTGGAACATAGATTACGTATTCCCCCTGAGCAGGGTAAACTAAAAAGTGTTTTTTATAGTATGAATTGTATCTCATCACAGAGTTATGCTGAGAATGGTGATTGGCAAGTCGAGGTACGAATGGCTTTTAGTGATTGGCGTCGTTTGGTGAAACGAAGCGACGACGATTTGGAGTCCTATATCGTCAAGCACTGATGACAAAATTATTGTTGTATAAGAAGATTTATTCAATTTACGTAGTGTAACTATTTGGAGAGTAAAATGGCTTGGAATGAGCCCGGTGGTAATAATAATGATCCCTGGAAAAACAAAGGGGGTAGAGATCAAGGCCCGCCAGATTTAGATGAGGTATTTAAAAACATCCTCAATAAGTTTGGTAACTTTGGCGGCGGAAAAGGCAACGGCTCGTCTGGCGGCGGAATGGGTGCCCTTGGCACCAGTGTGATTGCCGGAATACTGGTGGTTATTTGGGTGATTAGCGGTTTCTACACCATACGGGAAGCAGAAAGAGGCGTGGTATTACAATTTGGCGAGTTCAGTAAATTTGTTGACCCAGGTTTGCGCTGGAAGCCAACGTTCGTTGATACGGTGATCCCCGTTGATGTACAAACAGTTCACTCCATGCCGTCTGCAGGCTCGATGCTGACCGAGGATGAAAACGTGGTTCGGGTCGAAATGGAAGTGCAATATCGTATCCTCGAACCCTACAAATATAGCTTTGCCGTTACTAGTCCTGAAGAAAGTTTAAGCCAGGCCTTTGATAGCGCCATTCGTTATGTTGTGGGTCATTCCACCATGGATAATATCTTGACCGGTGGCCGTGAAATAGCCCGTCAAAGTGTCCGTGATGAGCTGCAAAGTATTATTGAACCCTATGATATGGGTTTAGCCATCGTTGATATGAACTTTACCGATGCCCGTCCCCCTGAAGAAGTCAAAGCGGCCTTCGATGACGCTATTGCGGCTCAGGAAGATGAGCAGCGTTTCATCAATGAAGCCCAGGCCTATTCTCGTGAGATAGAGCCTCGTGCTCGTGGTCAGGTCAACCGTATGGCTCAGGAGGCACAAGCTTACAAAGAGCAAGTTACGCTTAAAGCCCAGGGTGAAATCGCTCGTTTTGAAGAGTTATTACCCCAATATACAGCTGCACCAGTGGTGACCCGTACGCGTATTTATTTGGATACGCTAGAGCAGGTTTATGGCTCGACCAGCAAAATTCTGGTGGACACCAAGGGCAGCGGCAACATGCTGTATCTGCCGCTAGATAAAATATTAGAGCGTCAAAGTGGTGCAAATGTACCGGCTAACATCCGTAGTACCTTAGAGGGCTTGCGTAATCAAGATCCTGTTGACGCCAATACGCCTATTTCCAGCAGTACACGAAGCGATCGCTTACGTAGTGGGAGAAACTAGATGAAAAACTTTATTATCATAGTGCTAATCGCCTTGAGTGCATTAGTTTTTGGCTCATTATTTGTGGTCAAAGAAGGTAACAAGGCTATCGTCATTCAGTTTGGTAAGGTGCAACGTAGCACTGAAACCGAACAGACCGTGGTGTTTGAGCCGGGCCTGCACTTTAAACTACCCTTTATTGACCGGGTCGTGCAATTGGATGCCCGCATTCAAACGCTGGACGAAGTGCCCAGCCGTTTTGTGACCTCTGAGAAAAAGGATTTGATTGTTGATTTGTATGTGAAGTGGAAAATAAAAGATTTTGCTCGCTACTATCTTGCAACCGGCGGCTTCAAAGACAGCGCCGAAATACTTCTGCAACAAAAAGTGAATAATGGCCTGCGTTCTGAGTTTGGTACCCGGACTATTTCACAAATTGTTTCTGGTGAACGTTCAGAACTAATGGACGAAGCCATGGCACAGGCTGCAGAGAGCTCTGATCAACTGGGTATAGCCATTATCGATGTGCGGGTTAAGCAAATTAACCTGCCACCAGAAGTCCGTAATTTTATTTTCCAACGTATGCGCACTGAGCGTGATGCAGTGGCTAGAGAGCATCGTTCTGAAGGTAAAGAGCAGTCGGAAATTATCAAGGCAGATATGGATGCCAAGGTAACGGTGATGTTAGCGGATGCAGAGCGTAACGCCCGCAAACTTAAAGGTGAAGGTGAAGCACAAGCTGCACAGATTTATGCACAGACCTACACTAAGGATCCTGAGTTCTATAGCTTCCTAAGAAGCATGGATGCTTATAAGAGCAGCTTTAGCAATAAACAGGACGTGCTGATCGTAGAGCCGGACAGTGACTTCTTTAAGTATATGAAGAACCAGTCAGGCAAATAGTTTATTTAGTCTGAATAGGATCGAAAAGCGCCCAAGGGCGCTTTTTTTTTAGCTAAAGAGTGTTTTAATCACAGTTCATCGTAAGGGAGATGGATTTACCGCGTATCATGCTGTTCTATCATAGGGTAGTGGAGTGCCGGGGAGAGAACGTCGTTTTTTACTGGCACTTTACGGACAACTAGACTAATAAAGCCCTAATTATCAATAGTTTAGAAAAAACTGCAGGGAATTTATGTATATCGATCGGATCGTGATACGGGCTGAGCAATAAGGCAAAGGTCTTGGTACTTTGCTCTATCAAAACCCCAAAAATCAGGCTTATAAACGTATTGCCTACGAGTTTGATATACTACACCTTAATATGATTTCTGCTCGGTTTCACCAGAGTTTTGACTTCTTCCTGGTGGGCACACAAGTGCTTGTAAGAGCTAAAAAAACAGTTTCGTTGCAAGTCGCTGATATTTAGATCATTATCCACTTATAAGAAAAACTAATTTGGAGCTCACTATGAGATTTTTTGCCGGACTACTGACCTTTCTGGTTGCTGTACTACATCTCGCCATTATGGTGGTGGAAATGTTATTTTGGAATCACCCAATGGGCCAAAAAATCTTTGATATGACACCAGAAGTCGCGGCCTCCTCACAAGTTTTGGCGATGAACCTGGGTCTGTATAATGGTTTTTTGGCTGTCGGCTTACTGTGGGGATTATTTCAAAGTAAACACGGGGTGAAGGTGTTCTTTTTGAGCTGTGTGCTAATTGCCGGTATCTTTGGTGGCTTTACTGCCAAGTTTTCAATTATCTATGTTCAGGCTGCACCCGCCCTATTGGCCCTGATTTTTGTTATACGTGGAAAAGGCCGACAGGCAGGCGAGCAACGATTGTTTTCCTAGAGCGTTGTTTTCCTAAAGCGTTTTTCACCAAAAGACGGATGCCGGACAGGGAAACCCGGCTCTCGATTAAACGAACGTGGGAACACTGGCACATTTTCGGGAGAAAATTTTAAGCTTGCTGGGCATGATCTTTAAGGGTGCGGCATTCACGTCACGCATAATTAAGGCCGACATGGATTGCTCAGTAGCGACTAAACGGCACGAGTCTGCGTCAAGCTGGTAGTGGC
>JBLHIW010000072.1:0-13948 GCA_047618055.1 Paraglaciecola sp.
AGCACATGCTGGCACGTCAGGCCCATGAGTCCCATGGGGCCTGGTTAACACGGATCATGGCAGATATTGACGAGGCGGAGAAAGAGCTTAAACAACACCTCGGCTATAGTTTACGCTACCTGGCCTATCCCTATGGGGAGTTTGACCGGCCATTAAAAACCCGCATTAATAAGGAAGGCTACACGGGCTTTGGTCAGCATTCCGGAGCGGTTGCCAGCTACAGTGATTTTGGGGCATTACCCCGCTATCCTGCAGCCGGGATTTACGCCAATCTGGAGAGTTTAAAAGTAAAGCTCGATAGTCTGGCCATGCCAGTCAAGGATATCTCCCCGGACGACCCGAAGCGCCCCTTCAATACTAAAAACCTCGCCCTAAGCTTTACCATCAATGATCAAGACCTTAATCTGCAACAAGTAGCCTGCTTTCAAAACAGCCAGAAATTGGCCATTATCCGACGGCAAACAGGCGTCCGGGTTAACATCCCTCAGCCTTTCCCTGTGGGGCGCTCAAGGGTTAACTGCACCGCACCCAGCATGCAATACACTGGACGTTTTTATTGGTTTTCCCAGCCTTGGTTTGTGGCGGATAAAGAGGGTCATTGGTTAGATTAATAATGGCAAGCTGTCCAGCCATTAAATAGGTAGGAACATATGTCCGTGGGCCGCTAATTGTCCGATAATAGTCGGTCTGGGGGTGGGGTTTTGGCTAAAAATAAAACCTAAATCAAGGTAAAAATTAATGGCGTCTTGATTGCTCAGCTCTACATCTAAGGTGATCTTGTGTTTGCCATTGTGCACGGCGAGTCTCTGCATATGAGCCAGTAATTTTCTGCCTAGACCCCTGCGCCGATGCGAGACAGACACCGCAAAATGGCCAACACACCATTCATCTTTTTTAGGCGCAGGGATAAAGTCTTGCAGTCGCTGACATCCCTGGATCACATCCAGGCCGCCTACCAGACCATAGTAGCTGACAATGCTGTCTAAGGTCGCCTGATGAAAGCGGGTAGGGAGTTCCGTATGCCAGGCAGTGGCAATCGCCACAACCTGCCCATCGTCGATAATGACCCAGTGGTTAGCATGGCCAAATTGGCCATCTGCACGAGTAAAAGCATGTCGCAGGTAAGCTAAAGCGTGATGTTTTTCACTTAGATCAAATATATTGGAAAATAAATTTGTCGCCGAGCTGAGAATTAATCGCCCGGCGGGGTGGGTATCATTGCCCTGGGCACGACGCAGTTCCATACGTATTTTTCAGTTGCCTATTAGGGAGCGACTATAGCTGGCATATCGAGTAGTATTTTTTGACCGTCACTGACCGCCATCTTACCCGGCGTAAACTCCGGCTTAAAACGGCCGATAACTTGGGCCCGGGGATTAATTAACACCACGGACGAACTGTGATCGACCAGATAATTGGGATTTTCGGTACTTTCAGAAATTGAATACATCATGCCCATTGCTCTTACCAGAGGGAATAACTGGTCATGGCCACCGCTGGTTCCAATAAAATCTGGATGAAAGAACTGCATATACTCGTTTAATCTGGCCGTGTTATCCCGCTTTGGGTCTACCGATAACAACACAACTTGTATCGGATGAGTACTCTCTAGTTTTTGTAGTTGGGGATAGATGCCTTTTAATTCACCCAGTGTAGTGGGGCAAATATCGGGGCAGAAAGTATAGCCAACAAAGATCAAAGTCCAATGATTTTCCAGGTCGCTTAGATCGAAAACCTTGCCCTTATGATCAAGTAGTGAAAACGCTGGCAAGGCACGAACCTGAGGGTACATATTAATGTATTTGGGCGCATTATGTTTAGGGGGGGATAGGGTTAACGCCAGTATCACGCCCAGCACTAAGGCTAAAAACGCGATTATGCCCGTCTTCACACTACTCATAAGGTAAAACGCAGGTAATGGTCAACTAACAATACGACAAACAGCACCATCAAATGGATAATGGAGAACTTGAAAGTTTTCATGGCCGTCTCAGCATCGCTGTCGAATTTTAATTTCCAGGCATAATATAAAAATCCGATATTTAAAGCCGTGGATCCAATCAAGTAAATCAGCCCGGTCATGCCAATCAAATAAGGCAACAAACACACGATAGCCAGCAAGAATGTGTACAGAAGTATGGATGTTTTGGTAAAGGCCACACCGTGAGTCACGGGCAGCATGGGAATTTTGGCTTTTGCGTAGTCTTTTTCCCGATGAATGGCCAGGGCCCAAAAATGTGGAGGCGTCCAGATAAAGATAATTAATACCAGTAGCAGTGCATGTGCATGAATTTCACCGGTTACTGCCGTCCAGCCCAATAAGGGCGGAAGGGCACCGGCTAAGCCGCCAATTACAATATTCTGTGGTGTGGCCCGTTTTAAATACATGGTATACACAAAGGCATAGCCGACCATTCCAGCCAGAGTTAATAGTGCGGTTAGGGTATTCACCCAAAGCTCAAGAATAACAAAGCCGGATATGCCTAGGGTAGCGGCGAAGATCAAGGCTTTCTGTGGAGTGATTTTCCCCTTAGGTAAAGGGCGATTAGCAGTACGCGCCATTTGGCTGTCAATACGCCGGTCGACTACATGATTGATCACCGCCGCTGCGGAAGACAAAAAACCAATACCGCTTAGGCCCGCAATAAGGATGTCCCAACTCACCCAGTTTTCTGTGGCTAAACACATACCCACTAAGGCGGTGAGCAGTAACAGCAAAACCACTTTAGGTTTTGTCATTTCGTAGTAGTCGCGACAGCTTGAAATTATTGCTGAGCAGACATTTTGTTGTGCTGAGGTAAGTGACTTACTCACAAAACTCTCCTAAGTCTTTCGATACAGGGTGTAGGTTAAAAATACCAACACCAATAATAAACAAGCGGCGACTGCGTTATGCAATACAGCAACGGCGATGGGTAAACTATATACCACGTTGCTAACACCAAGAATAATTTGCAGGGCTAATGTCGAGACTAAAATAATCGACATTTTTTTAAGCAAGCTCGAATGAGCCGCGCCATACAAACGAATCGACAGCCAGCATAGATAGATAAACGTAATGACGGCGCCAAGGCGATGTATTATATGCATTGTCATCCGCTGTGCATAGTCATGGGCGCCAAATTCATAGTTTTCTGCTTCGGGAACGCTAAATGCGCCAGCTATGTCAATGCGTTGCATCCAGTTACCCTCGCAGATGGGCAGTTCAGTGCAGGCAAGCGCCGCATAGTTAGCCGAAGTCCACCCTCCCAGGGCAATTTGACCGACCAGGATCAGTATTCCCAACATGGCAAACTTGGCCCAGGAACGCATATGATTATCCCCACCGGGTAAGCTATAAGGTGTGAGTCGCAAATACAGTAAAAACAAACAGGACAGCACGCTAAAGCCGCCAAGCAAATGGCCCAAAACGACTACGGGCAACAAATTTAAGGTAACCGTCCACATGCCCAAAGCGCCCTGGAACGCCACTAGACACAGCAAGAAAAAGGGCAGTTTAATCGGGCGTGTAGCACCCCCTTGGAAAAAGCTGGCAATAAAGATAACTAAAATCAAAAAGCCTAATCCACTGGCAAAATAGCGGTGGATCATTTCGTTCCAGGCCTTTTGCGGCTCCAATGGTCTGTCGGGGAAGGCTTGTTCTGCGGCCGTAATATGCTCTGGGGCTTGTGGAACCAGAATATGACCATAACAACCGGGCCAGTCGGGACAGCCCAGTCCGGCGTCAGTCAGTCGCGCGTAGGCGCCAAGTATGATCACTACCAAGGCTAGAAAAATGCTTATCAGTACCAGCTTCTTCATTGTATTCTCCTCTAACCGATACGGGATAATTTTAGCAGTTTTTTCATGTCTCGAAGTATGTCACGGCTATGCAACACGGCTTGCTCTTGCTCACGCTGTGGTGCGTAACGTAAAATAACATTACTTAAGGTATCTGCAATGAAAATACCCTCGGTGGGGGTATCTTCAAACACTTGCTTAACAGATGATTGCTCAGTGCTGAACACGCGAATGATTGACTGTTCACTCAGGGTTTTAAGCTGAAGTTTATCACTGAGTTCCGTAACAATAACCAGGGCCTCAACCCTGTCACTTTTTCTGCCAAGTGCGGTCCAGACCTGGGCTAAACTGTAAAGGGCATTTTCACAATCAGCCTGGCAATCAGCGGGCAATAAATAGATTAATTGCCACTTTTTATCTGCGGCTGAGGCTTGTAAAGGCCGCATATCAAGGGCGGGCGAAATCAGCTCTCCACGGTTGGTAGCTGCATTATTGAACCAGTTATATTCTAAGGCCAGTTTGGCCAAAAGGACTGGCACAATAAACACCGTTGCAAGAATGAGCATGGTGCGCTTGCTGTTACTTTTTGTAGGCGTTGTCACGATTGTTCCTTTCTAAGTCTGTTGCGTTGAGCAAATATAAAAATTACTAAGGCGGCGATGCCAAGACCAAACCATTGAATGGCATAGGCGATGTGTTTTTCCGGTGCCATTACAACTGGCTGCCAATTGCGTATGAACGGTGATCCTTCGTCGGGCGCCAGAAGCAAAATCACTGGTAAAAATGCCTGTTCAAAGTGTTGTTCCATAACGGTTAAATCTATCTGCTGGATTAATTTTGGCCACACCCCATCGATCGTCGCAGTTTCAGAGATCATAGGGTTAAGCGTGGGGATAGCGATCACGCCATGGTACGTTTGCATTGAGGTGTCTAGCCCCACAGTGGGTAAGGTTTGCCTATCGGCGGTGCCTGCTATCCAACCAAAGTCGCCAAGCAACCAGCCCTGTTCGGTTTCAAGAGGAACGAGGACATGAAAACCGACCCTGCCCTTTTCAATTTTGTTATCAACTAAAAAATAGCGTTTATCGGTGGCCCGGCCTCTAACCTTGAGGGGTAAGTCACGTTGCTCGCCAGTACCTTTGAGTATGTCGATCAGGCTAAAAGGATCATTCTTGCTGGCCTCTTCGATTTGTTCTAATCGCAGACTTTTTTCGTTGGCGCGCTGCAATTGCCAGCATCCTAGGGCAAACATAATGACAAGCGACAGTAAAGTCACTAAGGTGGCGGTGCTCGGAAATTTAGTATTCACGGTATACAATATAATGCAGTCAAAAATTAATACAAAAAAGGGTTAACACAGTGCTAATAAAAATACTAATCGGTGGGTTGATACTATTCATGGTGTTTAATTTGTTTCGTGCAATGGTCATTATGTTAAAAGATGATCCCAATCAGCCGCCAATGAGTAAATTTATTGGACGCAGGGTGATGGCCTCTGTTGTCATTATTTTGCTGATACTATTGGCTATTGCGACAGGTCTCATTCAACCAAACCCCCGCCCTTACTAATATATCAGCTATTGATTTATCGGGTGTTGAGTAAAATATAAAGCCACCATAAACAGGTGGCTTATTTATTAATTACCTTATGCCTTAAAATATATACACAAAGAAAAACAATATCACCCAAACCACATCCACAAAGTGCCAATACCAGCTACCGGCCTGGAAGGCAAAATGGTTTTCGGGGCTAAAGTGCCCTTTCATTATTCTGAGCAGCATAATAAAGAGTATTACCGCACCCAGCGTTACATGGAAACCATGGAAGCCCGTTAACAAAAAGAACGTACTACCATAAATACCGGACTCAAGGGTCAAATTCATTTCAGAATACGCGTGTATATATTCTTCGACTTGCAGCACCATAAATACGGCACCAATCAATACGGTAAGAGCAAGAAACCATTTTAGTTTGGTACGTTTGTTCTCTTCAAGCGCCACATGGGCGATGTGACAAGTAACTGAAGACGTTAATAACAATACTGTATTGATCAATGGTAAACCGTACCAACCCATGGCTTCAGTGGTCGTGCCATCAGGTGTGTTAACCAAGGGCCAAATAGCTTCAAAGGTAGGCCATAGCACTTCATAAGTAGCTAAGTTATTCCCTGAGCCACCCAACCAAGGAACCGAGATGGCCCGGGCATAAAACAGGGCACCAAAAAAGGCTCCAAAAAACATCACCTCAGAAAATATAAACCAGGCCATTCCTTGTTTATATGAGCGTCCCAATTGGGCGCTATACATACCAGACATGGACTCGTGTATTTGATTTCTAAACCAGCCAAAAAGCATAACAAACAAAGTCGCTAAGCCGGCAAGTAATATATAAAGGCCATAGCCCTCTTTATCACTGGTGGATTCGATAACAAAGTTACCGGCCCCTATAGCGATTAAAAACAACGCTACCGCACCGAGAAACGGCCACGGACTTTCTTCAGGAACATAGTATTTTTCGTATTCTGGTTGTGACATGGTGTTCTCCTGTTACCTACGATTCATTGCCACATCCTGAATTTCAGGTGTGACGTCGTAGAGGGTATATTGCACGGTAAAATAAGTAATATCTTTAGGCAGTTGAGGGTCAACGTAAAACTTCATCGGCATGACCACTGATTCGCCTGCTTTGAGTGCTTGCTGTTCAAAACAAAAACACTCGGTTTTATTCATATAAATTGCAGCTGGCCCGGGTGATACTGAAGGCACAGCCTGAGCAACAATATCTCTGTTGGTAGGGTTCATTGCAGTAAAATCAATCTGACTCATTTGCCCGGGGTGCACCTTTACCTGACGTGTCTGCGCGGCGAATTTCCATGGCATTCCCGAATTGGTACGGGTAATGAAATCGACGGTAACCAAACGACTTTCGTCAATTAAAACCGACTCATACACCGCCGCCGTATCCGATGTTTTACCATTGATACCCGTTAAATCACAAAGGACGTCATAAAGGGGGATCAACGCGAAGCCAAACCCAAACATGCCAATAACAGCAAACACTAACTTCATGACGAGTTTGCTGTTTTGACTTTGGCCGCTAGAATCGCTCATTTCCTTCCTTACTTCACAACGGGTGGAGTAGCAAAGGTATGGTACGGCGCTGGAGAAGGAATTTCCCACTCGAGACCTTCTGCTCCTTCCCACACCTGAGCAGATACCGGCTCACCTTGTTTCTTACACGCTTTAATAAGCAATACTAAGAAGATAAGTTGCGAAAGTCCGAAAGCAAAACCACCAAGACTGATCCACTTATTGAAGTCAGCAAATTGCAGGGCATAATCTGGGATACGACGAGGCATACCGGCAAGACCAACAAAGTGCATAGGGAAAAACAGCAAGTTGACGGAGATTAATGAACACCAAAAATGCCACTTGGCCAGGGTGATATTAAACATCTTACCGGTCCACTTAGGCAGCCAATAGTACACTGCGGCCATGATGGAGAATATTGCACCGGTTACCAATACATAATGGAAATGAGCGACAACAAAATAGGTATCGTGGTACTGGAAATCCACCGGAACAATGGCCAGCATCAGGCCAGACAAGCCACCAATCGTAAACAGCACAATAAAGGCTATTGCGAACAGCATGGGGACTTCAAAGGTCAGTGAACCCCGCCACATTGTGGCTACCCAGTTAAATACTTTTACGCCCGTTGGGACTGATATCAGCATGGTCGCCATCATAAAGAACAGCTCTGCTGCCACCGGCATGCCTGTGGTAAACATATGGTGTGCCCAAACAATAAATGACAACAAGGCAATTGACGTAGTGGCATAAACCATAGACGCATAACCAAATAGCCGTTTTCGAGAGAAGGTCGGAATAATCTGAGAGATAATGCCAAACGCCGGCAGGATCATGATGTATACCTCGGGGTGACCGAAGAACCAGAAAATATGCTGGAACATCACTGGATCACCACCACCAGCAGCATCAAAAAAGCTGGTACCAAAGAACTTATCCGTTAACACCATGGTCACTGCCCCCGCGAGCACGGGCATAACCGCAATCAATAGAAAGGCGGTTATAAGCCACGTCCAAACAAACAGGGGCATTTTCATCCAGGTCATGCCCGGGGCACGCATATTGAAAATGGTAACGATAACGTTAATCGCACCCATGATCGACGAGGCGCCCATGATATGTACCGCAAACACAAATAGGGCGGTACCGTCGGTACTATAGGTCGTAGAAAGTGGTGCGTAGAAAGTCCATCCAAATGCCGGGCCGCCACCTTCGAGAAACAAAGAAGAAAGCAAGATAGTAAAGGCAAACGGCAGGATCCAAAAGCTCCAGTTGTTCATCCGTGGCAAAGCCATGTCTGGCGCGCCAATCATCATGGGTATCAACCAGTTTGCCAGGCCGGTAAAGGCAGGCATAACTGCACCAAATACCATGATCAGGCCATGGACTGTCGTCATCTGGTTAAAGAAGTTTGGTTCAACAATTTGTAAACCGGGCTGGAAAAGCTCTGCGCGAATAACCATCGCCATCGCACCGCCGGTTAAAAACATAATAAACGCAAACCATAGATACAAGGTACCAATGTCTTTATGGTTAGTGGTGTAAAGCCAACGCTTTATACCGCTAGGAATATGATGTTCGTGGTGATCATCATGATGTAGTTCTTCTGTTGTTGTGCTCATGGTCACCCCCTATTGGCCGTTCATTGCGGCGTTAATGTCTTTTGCCTGCACCATATCACCGGTGTTATTACCCCAAGCATTACGCTCATAGGTTACAACTGCGGCAATATCAGACATGCTTAATTGCTTGGCGTAAGACTGCATCGCAGAACCCGCCACACCATTAATTAAAATATCAATATGTTTTGGCTGATCAGCGATGGCAATCTGACTATCTTTAAGGGCAGGAAATACTCCGGGTAAACCTTCACCGTTTGGCATATGGCATGCTGCGCAATTGGCCATATACACTTTTTCACCGTTGGACATCAACTCGTCCATAGACATATTCATTGCCAAGAGACGTTGCTCTTTTTCTTTGGCTTGTTTTTGAATGCCTTCCTGCTCAGTCACCCACATTGCGTAGTCAGCTGGCTCTTTAGCAATAACGACTATTGGCATAAAGCCGTGGTCTTTTCCGCACAATTCGGCGCATTGACCACGATAAATCCCTGGTTCATTAACCATTGCCCATGCATCATTGATAAAGCCCGGGTTTGCATCTTGTTTTACCGCAAAGTCCGGTACCCACCAGGAATGTATAACATCATCTGAGGTAACTAAAAATCTGACTTTTTGGCCGGTTGGAATAACCAATGGACGGTCAACTTCGAGTAAGTAGTTTTCACCCTTAGGCAGCGTGCCATTTATTTGGCCGCTTTGCGTTGCGAGCTTAGAAAAGTACTCAATACCATTATCCATGTATTTATAGTTCCATTTCCACTGGGAGCCGGTCACTAAAATGGTGACATCCGGTTCACTGGCATCTTCCATCGCAATCAATGTTTTTGCAGCGGGAATAGCCATACCAATCAAAATGACAAAGGGCAGAACGGTCCAGGCAATTTCAACCTTGACACTTTCATGGAAGTTGGCAGGCTTTGCGCCTTTAGATTTGCGGTGAAACCACATTGACCAAAACATTACGGCGAATACGCCGACACCAATGACCACGCAAATGAGAAACATCAGCATATGCAGGTCGTAGACCTCAGCACTGATATCAGTCACACCCTTGGTCAGATTAAGCTGATATTGCTCTATATTAGCAGCTGATTCTGCTAGCACCGGATTTGCCACTAACGCAGCAATGACAGTCCCAGCTTTGGACAAAATTTTATTCACTCGACACCTCGACTTGTCAAATTTTTTAGGAACTTATGACAACGACACAATAAAAAGAAGGATATTGTAACACTGTCAATTACCAAGATAACAGTGGCTTGTTAGTCAAAGGCTAATAAATCACCCGGAAACTAAAGAATACATCAATTTTTAGGCTCACAATTGAATAACGTGATTAGTAATCGTTTGAAAATTAAACGCTAAACGGACAAGGGTGAATGATCCTGAATTTTGTTTCGATATGTATCAAGTCATAATACGAAAATACGTAATCCCTAGCCAAAAAGATCCGTATTTAGCCAAATTGAAAACAGGTTTTTCAACAAGGCTGGGGACAGGGGCTATCAAAGCCTTGCTCGTTGTGCATTTTTTGAGTGAATAGGCCAGCCGTCATTGGCTCTGTGCAATGTACGACTGCATTTTGAGCCTTGTCAAGCGTATACCATAGACCACCGGAACAACCCGGCAGCTTATCTTGAGTGACGCATTAATGCAGTGATAACCTGATGGTTATGATGTACTACATCCAGTCGGCATTTCTGATCACGCCCACTGCTATGCCTTCTATGTGAAAAGGCTGAGTGGCAAGATCTACCGTAATGGCCTGGAAATCTTCATTCTCCGCATGGAGTAAAACCTGTCGGCCTTTCTTCTCTAGTCTTTTTACCGTGACATTATCGTCCACTCGGGCCACCACTACCTGACCATTATGTACGTCGCTTGTGCAATGCACCGCCAATAAATCGCCGTCCAGTATGCCAATATCCTTCATGCTCATGCCCTGAACGCGTAGCAGAAAATCAGCACTGGGTTTAAATAGGCTTGGGTCGACTTGATAATGTCCCTCAACATGCTCTTCGGCCAGTATCGGCTCACCAGCCGCCACCCGACCAATTAAGGGCAAACCCAGATCTTCAATCTGATCATGCAGGGGGGTATTTAACTTTATACCTCGAGACGTACCCGGTAAAATTTCAATTACCCCTTTACGGGCCAAGGCCTTTAAATGCTCCTCGGCAGCGTTAGCTGATTTAAAGCCCAGTTGACGGGCGATTTCAGCTCGGGTAGGGGGCATGCCCGTTTCGATCATAGTGGTCTTAATAAGTTGAAGTACTTCTTCTTGCCTAAGAGTTAGTGGACGCATAACCAGCCTGTTATTCTATACAGTTAACTGTGAGTATATACAGTTATTTATGGATCTCAAATAAACTTAAGGTAAGTTTGAGCACTTAAAAGCACTGAGTCGTCCAAACACAAAGCGTTAGTTAGCTGAGACGAAAAAAGTCCGCATCACAACATCAATACAATCCCTGCGCCCCGGGGCAATATTTAGGTCAGTGTCCAGTGAATGTGAACGTTCATGGGTCTGTATCCGTTATCTACAGCATCGCGAATGATTCATTCGTAGTGTTGAAGCGTTTAATAGTAGGGTAGAACCTAGTCACTCTTTTTTTGAGGGAGGTTGCCAAGTATTGACCGATGTGGAGTTCAGTGACAGGTAGAGCAGCAGAGCCTCACCCTTGACTCTGCTATTTTGCCTATGGCTTAGAAAAACAGATTAGCTTTATGATCATATGATTTCCCCTATAAATCATAAAATATAGTCAGATTATCGCTAATAATCATAGGTTTATTGCCGGTAAATTTAGATTTCTCTCCATTTCATAAATAAGTAAAATTCTGGCGCTCATGTTAGGCTTCTGCAGTTTTATAAATTAAGGTGATTTTCTTTATGGTGTGGCTGGATAACGTGCTCCGTGCAATCATTACTGTGCCAGTAAAGTGGCTGGTAAGCGCCAATAGTATCCCTGTCGACATTGAAAACGAGTTGGGGATCGATAAAACTAAAACCATCATCTACCTTCTGCGGACCCACTCGGTCACCGACCTCTTAGCCTTAAAAATGTCGACTGATGCCCTGGGTTTACCCAAGCCTACCGGCAAGCTTAGCCTCGCGGGTCAGGAGCAGCGCTGCTGCTTGTTTTTACAAGAGCCCCAATCCGTGCTTACACGCAAAGTCAAAATTTCTAATATTGCCGACAACGCTGCTCGCTTATTGCGCTTACAGCGGGAGAATCCAGATTTAGATTTGCAAATTGTACCGGTTTCCATATTTTGGGGACGGGCACCGGGCAAAAATGCTTCTGGTTGGGCGGAATTATTGGCGGATCAGGTGTCACCCAGCTGGTTACGGAAGTTTTTTATCGTGTTATTTCTGGGCCGGGACAATTTCGTCTGTTACAGCAAAGCGGTGTCCTCCAAAGCCTTGGCAAACCTTAGCGGCAGTGACGAAGAACTTGCCCATAAGTTTATCCGCCTGGCAGGCACCCACTTTCATCGCCGCCGCCAAAGTATGACGGGCCCAACATTACTTGATCGCCAGGAACTGTATAACGCGCTGCTGGGCGCTCGGGCAGTAAGACGGGCTATTGTTGATGAAACAAGAAGCAAGGCACTGAAGCCTCAGCAAGCTAAGTTACAGGCAAAAAAATACGTAAATGAAATTACCGCAGATTATCGAGAAGGCTTAATCCGAATAGGTGAGCGAGTGCTCAAAAAAGTCTGGAATAAGATTTATAACGGCATCGACGTTAAACATGCGGACAAAGTCCGCGCTCTGGCGCAAAACGGCCACGAAATTATTTATGTACCTTGTCATCGCAGTCACATGGATTACTTACTGCTAACTTACGTCATTTACCACCAGGGACTGGTTACGCCGCACATTGCTGCAGGAATCAATCTAAATTTTTGGCCAGTCGGAGGCATTTTACGCAAAGCGGGTGCCTTCTTTTTACGCCGTAGTTTCGCCGGTAACAAGTTATATACCGCTGTGTTTAGAGAATATTTGGAACTACTATTTAACAAAGGTTACTCGGTAAAATATTACCCCGAAGGGGGCCGCAGCAGAACAGGGCGCCTATTGCCACCCAAAACCGGCATGCTGGCAATGACCTTACAGGCCCTGATTAAGGGTATTAACCGCCCGGTTAGCATTGTGCCGGTGTACATTGGTTACGAGCATGTAATGGAAGTGTCGAGTTACCAAAAAGAACTAAAAGGCACAGGCAAGAAAAAAGAATCTTTTTTCCAGATCTTCTCTGCCCTGCGCAAACTGAGAAATTATGGCCATGCTTATGTCAACTTTGGTGAGCCCATTAGTCTAAATAATTTCCTGGACGGACGCGCGCCAGACTGGCGCATTGGCCAACAAGATGCGCCAGATAAAAAACCTACCTGGCTCACCCCAGTGGTTAATGAGCTGGCTAGCAACGTGATGGAGAGAATTAATCAGGCGGCAGCAGTCAATGGTATGGCATTGTGCGCCATGTGTTTGTTATCAGCCAAAAAACACGCCATGGCCGAGACAGAGCTGGAGTTAGCTATCGAGCACAATCTGCAACTATTAAGGACGGCACCCTATAGCCAACTCGCCACCCTGCCCGATGTTAGCGCCAAAGAATTACTGGCCAGCACCCTTAAATTAAACCGGTTTACAGTATCTGAAGACAGTTTTGGCAAGATCATCTCATTGAGCCACAAAAACGCTGTGGCACTTACCTATTATCGTAACAACATTTTGCATCTGTTCGCCCTGCCAGGACTGATATGTGCCATCGTGTTTGCTCACAAGGGTTTGGAAACATCGAAAATTCTGGCCTTAATCAGCAAGCTATACCCTTTGTTACAAAAAGAACTATTTATCTACATGAGCCCTGAACAGGCCGTTGAATATGCACAAACCCTGATTAATAACATGGAAGACATGGGGCTGTTGTGTCAGCAAGGACAAAAAATATTACTGCCCGAGACGACCAGTAAAGCGTTTTATTCGAGCTGGCTACTGAATCGCACTATCCAGGAAACGTTACATAGATATGCGGTGGTATTAACCCTACTCGAAAGAGAGAAAGAGATGAGCCGGGGAGCCCTGGAGAAAAAGAGCCGTCTATTTGCCGAACGCTTGGCCGCGTTACACGGTATTAGCTCCCCGGAGTTTTTTGATAAAAACGTGCTTGCCACCTTTATTAATGCCCTAAAAGAAAATGACTTGTTAGCCATCAGCGAAGGCGGGCAATTAAAACATTCAGCCCAAAGTGAAGCCCTGCGCCTTGATGTATTAGCCCTTATCTCTCCTGAAATCGCCCAACGATTACAGCAGATTTAATACCATTGCACCTGGACATCTGCTCACTGGGCGATGGATGAACGTAGCGCAGTCCCGGCGTGTTTTGACAGGTCTGTGGGATAGTGGCTAAGGGACCTTGTTATCGCCCTTTGAGAAGGGCTGG
>JBLHIW010000073.1:0-13746 GCA_047618055.1 Paraglaciecola sp.
GAGCTTCAAATAAACTCATAGCCCTTAGCATGTGGCTGGCTGAGGTCACTAAAACAAATTTCTCCCCTTGTAAGTAGGGTGCTAAATTACTTGCTTCATCCTCCGTATCCCTTGATGATTCGATACTGAGTATCTTTTGCTCTTTTACGCCAAGGGCGAGTAATAGCCTTTTATTCATTTGTGCATTACTGATTGTATTATGCAGGGTCCCGCCCGAGGTAATAAGTAAGGTATTAGGGTGTTGTTGATGAATTCGCAATGCTTCGTTAATACGCGCGATGGAACAGGGATATAATTGGGAGGTAATGGGCAAATGGGGATCGTTAACATGGCCACAACCCAAAATGACAATTTTATTGACCCTTTGACTGAGATCGAACTTGGGATAGGCATGTTCGGTTGCTCTCAATAATCGATCGGGTAAGAAGGGGGTAGAAATCCCAATAAATAACAATATACTCGAAGTGCAGAAAAACAATCCAAGGGTTCGGCGTTGTTGAAGTATTGCCAATAGACACAAGACTAACAGTAGCATACATAGGGGAAGGGGCATCATGAGTGCGCCGACTGCCTTTTTAACGAGAAAAAAATCCAAGCGTAAAACTCCAGAAAGCCAATATGAACCAGCATGATAAACCAGATCAAAGTTTTGACACACTAGCGAATAAGTTTGAGAGCAATATTTATGGCTCCACCAAGGGACGATTGCGCCATGAATTGCTGCTGCATTACCTGCAAACACGGGTGCCCCTAGATGAAAAACGATACTCAGTGCTGGATGTCGGCGGAGGCACGGGGGTGATGAGTCGAGCCTTGGTCGATCTTGGTCACACAGTGACGCTCAGTGATATCTCATCTGAGGTATTAGCTATCGCCAGGCCAAAATTTGCTGAAAATGAGGCTATTCAATTTGTTCTTGGGGACATTATGTCTTTGGCAAACGAGCAGCAATATGATTTGCTGGTGTGTCATGCGGTGCTGGAATGGCTGCAAGCGCCACTCACAGTAATAGACAAACTACTGGCATTAGTGAAACCAGGTGGCTACTTATCCCTGAGCTTTTTTAACAAGGACGCCCAGCGTTTTGGTAATTTATTGTATGGGAATTTTGATTATGTGGCAGGGGGTATGCGCGTTAAAAACCAAGTGCGACTTAGTCCTAACAACGCGTTGGAACCCCAAATCGTACTAAATAAACTAAGTACTTTACCTGCCGAGATTATTCATCAGGCAGGCATTCGCTGTATTCATGACTACTTAAAACAGCCGGATATGCAGCAAAGTCACTATCAGCAACTCAAACAAATGGAAATCACCTACTCAAGCCAACATCCCTATCTGTGGCTGGGTAAGTACTTTCACATTATTCTGCGCAAGCCACATCTTATACCCTAGCCTTTTAACAGGGCCTCAATGTCTTTAACCATCTCTTCAGGTTTTGTGGTAGAGCCATAGCGTTTTGTTACCTTTCCTTGTTTGTTGACCAGGAATTTAGTGAAGTTCCATTTAATGCTCTTGCTTCCCAGTAGCCCCGGCGCGGCGTCTTTAAGATATTTGTAGAGGGGAGAAGCATTGCTGCCGTTAACCTCGGTCTTTTTAAACAAGGGAAAGCCAACATTAAAATTTAAAGTGCAAAATTGTTCAATTTCCACGTCACTGCCAGGCTCTTGGTGACCGAATTGATCACAGGGGAAGCCCATCACCTCCAGGCCGTGATCTTGGTATCTCTCGCTTAGGGATTGTAAACCTTCGTATTGGGGGGTAAATCCGCATTTACTGGCCGTATTCACAATTAATAACACTTTTCCTTCGTAGTCTTTTAGGCTCTGCTGCTGACCATTATTTAAAGTAACATCAAACTGGTATATGGTATTCGACATGGAATTTCCTTGTGCTGAGTATTGAGGGGTATACCTAAGTGGCCCTAAAATGCAGAGTTCACTTGGGTACATAGTGTCATTTTTAGGTAATCAATCAAGTATTTAAGGAGGGTTTGTGGGGCAACATGTAGGATTTATTGGTTTAGGTGTAATGGGATATCCAATGGCAGGCCATTTGTCGGCGGCGGGTCACAATGTAAGCGTCTATAACCGCACTACCAGCAAAGCCCAGCAATGGTTGCAAGAATATCGGGGTACGATTGCCCACACTCCTGGCGAAGTGGCAGAGCAGGCGGACATCGTCTTTGTCTGTGTGGGAAACGATAATGACCTGCGTTCGGTGATGCTCGGTGATAACGGTGTAGTGTCAGGATTAGTGCCGGGTAAAATAGTGGTCGACCATACTACCGCCTCTGCTGATATAGCCCGGGAGTTGGACACAGTCTTTAGTGGTATGGGAGTGGGCTTTCTTGATGCCCCGGTATCAGGCGGTCAGGCAGGGGCCGAAAATGGTCAGTTGACTATTATGTTAGGTGGAAAAACAGGAGATTATGCCACAGTAGAAGGTGTGATGGATGCCTACGCCAAATTCAGTCAATTGTTAGGACCGGTCGGCAGCGGTCAACTGGCCAAAATGATGAATCAGATATGCATTGCCGGAGTGGTGCAAGGGCTTGCTGAGGCCCTGCACTTTGGTCAGAATGCCGGGCTGGATTGCGCAGCTGTTGTTGAGGTGATCGCAAAAGGCGCGGCTCAGTCCTGGCAGATGGAAAATCGTTATCAAAGCATGCTCAAAGACCAATATGACTTTGGTTTTGCAGTGGACTGGATGCGTAAAGATTTGGATATTGCCCTTAGTGAGGCAAGAAAGAATGGCAGTACCTTGCCATTAACGTCGCTGGTTGATCAGTTTTATGCACAGGTGCAAAAAGCCGGTGGAGGGCGCTGGGATACCTCTAGTCTATTATCTCGAATGCGTTGACCGGAAATAATGGCGACTTCGGGTCGCCACTATTTATCATAAAGGCTCATAGTGCCATTGATGATCATGAAAAAAGATTTTTGCTCGGTCATATTCCCGATCTGCTCGCCAGGTGCGGTTATTGAGTTTTACCACTACGCCAGGATAAATTCGCTTATTGGCCACAAGTATCATATCTTGCTCATATTGCTCCTTGGAGCTCTTCAGTTCCAGTAGCTTGCCCTGTATCCACTCTAACAATCGGCTTTCGTTTTCATATAAGGCTTTGGCTTTTGTAACTCTTTCTTTCATGTGCTCAGGTACAAATTTTGACGCGATAATACTCATATGGCCTTTGTGGCGAAGGTAATTTTGCCTAACTTGCCTAAGTAGTTCATCTAAAGTTTCTGTACGCTCCAACAGACTGTTCAAGCCGTCACTAAAATCAATGGAAAGATGACTGCCAGACACTGCGCCCAAAGTACCTGCGCTGATTTTTTTGTTGCTTTTTATATTACACGCAAACAAATTACCGTTAGGATTATCTACTGCGCCAACCGTTACTTCGCCGCCACAGACAATACGGCTGTAGGCGAGTTGGCGGCCAATGGTGACATTACCGTCACAGCTGATATCCAAGCCTTGTCCATGCTGTATATGAATGCTGCCCTGGGCATTTAGGGTGGCACTGTATACCGTATTACTATCATTAACCTTGCCCAGAGCACCTCCGGTTATGATAATGTCTCCACCAGCCTTGACAGACGCAGACTCGACAAAGCCATTGATGGTGACATCACCTGAGGCTTCTATGCACATTTTTTCAGTCACATCGCCGTTTACCAACACTGCGCCGTCATACTTCACATTGCCGGAGCCAACATTGACCCCTTTGCAAATAAAGGTATCGTCCACCCACATTTTTTGATCTTGAAACTTAGGCATACCCGTGATGTCGGCCAGGAGTAAGTTTTCATCATCAGGACTGATCACTGTGCCGTCGCCGGGCTTAAATGGGATCCATTCTCCGGCTTTTGCTTCTAGCTCAGCACCCGTTACCGAGAAACCGATTCGCCCCTTTGTCGGTGGCATACGGCGGAGCAATTCTGTGCCTATTTTGACACTGACAATATCCCCCAGGTTACGCATGTCTACGGTAGTAGCACTTGATTTTTGAGGCCGTAATATTCGTTCCAAGACGTTTTGTACTAGAGGTTTTAGTTTGGATGAGCGGCCATTTCGAGGTGGCAAACCACGAGCAATGACGTCCTCAAAAATTTCACCCGGAGCAGCATATTTTATTTTTTCAAGCAAGCCCGATAAGCGTTTTTGCCCAAGTCCTCGGACTATGCCCGCCTGGTTTGCCGTATTTTTCAGGTCATCTAGACTAAGGGTTTTACCCGCATGCCCGCATGTGATGACTATAATGGCAGAAAGTTCGCCCTCAAGAATCCTGCACTTAACGTCTGACTGACGCCGTTCACCGATGCGTTCGCAGACTATTCCTTTTGAACCATTCTTAGCGGCATTTTTATAGTTGCTAAGGGCTTCGAGAATACTTTCGTCGAAAATAAAGAAGTGCTTAAATTCACTGTTGTTGATGATCTCATGAATACTCCTGGCACTAAGTTGTTTCTCAATGAGAGCCGGCTCAATTTTCAAATCAAGATATCTGTCTTTCTCATCGACTGTTAAGCTTACGCCCTCCATTAAAACCACCTAGATTATATGCTAACGGGATTAAAATTTTTGATTAAGTAAGACTACCGAATAAACTGAATCAACAATAGTAATATCGGACAATTTTATAATTGCATGAAAAATTCACTTCATAAATTTTGCGCGTAGTCATAAAGGGCTTTTAAAATTGCCAGTTTTTGTGGATTTTGTCCATATAAATGCCCGAGATCTTCAAGCTCTTGTAAGTATTCGGGTAGTTTAATGCTCGCCGGAGAATCCCCTTCCAGCAGTCTAAATTTTCGATAATGCTGCCAACGTTCCACTTCAGCTGCATTTAGGGTTTGTGGATAATTTCGCGCTTTGTAACGAAATAACAAGGTAGCCAGGCGGGGATCGTCAAAAGGCAAAGACAAGTCAGTTAATTCCTGCTCGTTAGCCCGCCTGACTTGATCGATTAACTTACGATCTGAGTCACAAAAGAAACCTCCGGTATATAAGGCGTGCTCGGGATCAAGCTCTTTTCGCTGCTCAGTACTTGTATAGATTTCCAATAATTTTTGTTTGATTTCAGGATGCTGTTTGATCAGAGCAAGATTCTGTAAACACCTTGCCCTGTCGATACCTAGCCTCAGTGCATTTTCTTCTGTTAGGGTTTTCGCCGGCGCAATAACTGGACATTTGTTGAGATGTATCAACTTGATTGGCAGCCTTTGCTCACCTTGTGCGAGCATGGCGTTTGGGCGGTAAAGCTTTTCAATTAACTCCTTTGCAGATAGAGAGAGTAAAGGCTCCGGTGACAAGGATAAATTCAATACAATCACCGCATTTTTGTTGTCAGGGTGCATACAAATTGGCGCAATCCAGGTGCAGCACCCCTGTTGTGCTGATATTTTCGAAGAAACATGTACCAGGGGACTGATTTTTTTTAGGTCAATAAGTTCGGCCACCCTGGCCTTAAAACGCAAATTAAACAGAAAATCAAATAACTTGGGCTGGGCCTTTTTAATCAGTTTTGCCATGGCAATGGTCGCATACACGTCTGACATGGCATCGTGGGCATCTTGATGTGGGATATTATTTGCCCCAGTCAGATCCTGCAATTTGAAGCTGGGTAAACCTTGGTCATTTATCGGCCACTCAATACCTTCGGGACGCAATGCATAACAGGCTCGAAGCATATCGATAATGTCCCAGCGGCTATTACCCTGTTGCCATTCACGGCCATAGGGCTCATAAAAGTTACGATATAAGGTATAACGGCTAACCTCATCATCAAATCTAATATTGTTATAGCCAGCAACGCAGGTGTTGGCCTTGGAAAACTGCTCGTGAATTTTGCCAATAAACTCAGCTTCAATCAGACCATCCCGTAAGGTGATCTGGGGAGTAATGCCGGTGATCAAACAGGCTTGGGGAACCGGTAAGTAGTCACTGGGAATTTGGCTATAGATCATTAAGGGTTTATCGATAATGTTCATATCCATATCTGTGCGCACGCCCGCAAATTGGCAGGGCAGATCCTTTTGGGGGTTGGCACCCCAGGTTTCATAATCGTGCCAGTAGATAGTGGCTTGGCTCATGGTGAAGTATTCCCCGCTTTTTGGGTATTTTCCCTTTAAATCCCTGCGACTGTAAACAACTACTTATCAAGGCGGGTTGGGAATAAGGTGTTTGAAGCTCTTATTTATTCATATTAGCAAAGAGAAAAACCACCGTGAATGCAGATTCTTATAGCTTAGTGATGCATCTTTAGGTAAATAAAGTGACCTTGTTTGATATGGATCAATATGCCCCTTTCTCGATCCATTGTAATAATTTTAAGGGCTGGTCTGTCAAAGCTAAAAGCTGCTCACTCTATTTTTTTGAGTGGATACTGACCCCATTAAATGTGTAAGTTTTTATCCCAATCTGAATATGCAAGCTAAGCCGCCACAGAATAGTTTACTCATAAGTGAGAATAAAGATGCATGATTACCAAAAAATTTTAGTCGCAATAGACGTTTATTCATCCTACGAGTTAGTGCTTGATAAGGCCATCAATATAGCCAACAAACCAGCAGACATCAGTTTGGTGTATGTCACTCTTCCTCATGTATATTTTGAACCCTACGGTGCAGCATTTGGTGGCGACTTCGTAAGTGAAATGCGTCAGCAGGCTGAGCTTAAGCTAAAGGAAATAGCGAAAACCCATGGTATTCCTGCAGAGCAAATTTATGCCAATGTAGGCGCCCCTGCAGATGAAATTCACCATGTAGCTAAAGACTTGGAAGCGGATCTTATTGTCATCGGTACCCAAGGAAAAAGTGGGCTAAAATTATTACTTGGCTCCACCGCAAATGGTGTACTACATGGCGTCAAGTGTGACGTCTTAGCGGCAAAAGTGTAATTGAAGATATTTTTTTTACGGAATTTTATTAATAGGCAGACAAAATGATTCCCTCTAGTTCACGTTACGTTAGCCAGTTAACCCGCGATACACTTGCGCTTATTCTAGCCGGAGGAAAGGGCAGTCGCTTATGTGAACTTACCCAGTCTCGGGCAAAGCCGGCGTTACACTTTGGTGGAAAATTTAGAGTGATAGATTTTCCACTTTCTAATTGTGTAAATTCCGGTATACGGCAAATAGGCGTGATGACCCAGTACAAAGCTTATTCATTGATCCGGCATCTGGCCAGAGGCTGGGGCCATCTAAATCGGGATCTTGGAGAGTTTGTCGAATTATTGCCGGCCTCTCAACAGTATTCGTCAAGTTGGTATGAGGGAACAGCGGATGCATTATACCAGAATATCGAATTTATTCGGGAGCACGCACCGAAGTATGTTGTCGTGCTGGCTGGCGATCATATTTACAAGATGGATTATGGCGACATGTTGGTTGAGCATGAGCAAACCGGAGCCGATATGACCGTATCGTGCATCGAAGTGCCGATACAAGAAGCGGCAGGAGCCTTCGGGGTGATGTGTGTTGACGAACACAATCGCATCACTGATTTTCATGAAAAACCTGAGGACCCTTGTCCTCTGGACGATAAACCCGGCTTTACTTTGGCATCAATGGGCAACTATGTGTTTAACACCGAGTTCTTGATTGAACAATTATTGGCAGACGCCCTCAACCCTGGTTCAGAACATGACTTCGGTAAAGACATCATTCCCGCAGCCATAGAAAACCAGAAGATACATGCCTTTAGGTTTCGTGACTGTGAAAATAACGCTCATCCCTATTGGCGTGATGTGGGCACGCTGGACTCATTCTGGCAGGCAAATATGGATTTGGTGGCCGTAACACCACAGCTTAATATTTATGATAAAGATTGGCCAATTTGGACCCACCAAACCCAGTCGCCCCCTGCCAAATTTGTATTTAATGATGAGCATCGCCGTGGCTTTGCGGTAGATTCTACTGTCGCGGGGGGCTGCATCGTCTCGGGGGCAGAAATCAGTAATTCCCTATTATTTTCGGATGTACATGTGGGCTCTTACAGCACGGTTCATGAAGCAGTTGTCTTACCTCAAGTGGATATTGGCCGCCATGTTAAAATCAATCGCGCGATTATCGACAGAGGCTGTAAAATTCCAGATGGTATGGAGATAGGCGTGAACCAGGAGCAGGATAGGGCCAGGGGATTTCGCATTAGCAAGGACGGGATCGTATTGATTACCCAAGAGCTGCTGAGTAAACCGGCTGCAAAAGTGAAACATGTTAGGCATTCCAAGCACAATAAGATGTCAGCGTGAGACAGCAAAAATATTAAGTTTAATCGGCCCTTGTCCCTAGTTTCGGCCATATTCTTGGTGAGAGGTCACCCAATCTAAGGACGAAATAGCACAGGCCAACGATATTTCTCCCGCCAACACCACCGATGCGACTATCTCTGCGAATTTTCTTACCTTGTTAGCGCCAAAGCAATCGAGCATTTCCAGGCACTCTCGCTGGGTGCTCAGCCCGGTGCCGCCGCCACAGGTTGCAACAATCAAAGCAGGGATGGTGAGCGACAAATATAAGTCGCCGTTTTGATCCACTTCCGAATAAAGAATGGCCGCAGAAGACTCCGATACGTTGGCGACGTCCTGCCCGGTGGCAATAAACATCGCGGTAATTCCATTGGCGGAATGTAAGCCGGTATTCGTGGTGCCGGCCAAAAATGACCCTACCGCCGATACCCGGCCATGGCAATCAATTTGCTTGGGCTCAACGCGCATGACCCGGCGCAGATCATCCTTATTAATGGTTGCTTCTGCAGTCACTCTTTTGCCTCTGGTACGCATGATGTTGATTTGAGAACTTTTTTTGTCGGTCGCAAGATTAGATTCCAAAAAAAAGTTTTTTACGCCGTGATAGTGGGCCAAAATCCAGCTGCATCCCACATAGGTTGCCCGCCCAACCATATTCTGTCCTGCCGCATCGCCGGTGGTAAAATTAAAGCGTAGATAGGCAAACTTATTCGATAAAATAGGATCGATATAGCTGAGTCGAACGTGGGGGTCGGTGGCATCGGTTTTTTGTTTTATGTGATCAAAATGTTGTTCCAGCCAATTGACAAAGTCTCTTGCTTGGCGGGCATTGTCGAATATGAATACGGGAGCCCGTTGCATGGCATCACCTACTACCGTTGCCGTGACCCCGCCATTCATATTGAGTAATTTCATACCACGATTGTAGGAGGCCACCAAGGTACCTTCTGTCGTCGCCATTGGGATCAGGAAGTCTCCCTGGGCATGTTCGCCATTGACCCTCAAGGGGCCAGCTATACCTATAGGCACCTGAGCAGCGCCGACGAAGTGCTCAATATTGCCTTTTATAGAGTGGGTGTCGAGCGTGTAATCAAATACGGTTTTGGGTGACGCCCCGGTATACTGACGCACATAGTCCTGACGGGCGCTGACTATCTTAGGATTTAAATCATCACCCGGCGTGCGCGGAAGGCCATCTTCAGCCTCAGCCCCGGCTTCATCCTTAAGTTCATCGCTAATATTAAGATGCACAGGACCAAAGGGTTCGGCTACCAGGTCGATCTCAAGATTGAGGGTGCTTCCTGATGGGAAGGAAAGGTCGCTAATATAAAAATCTAGGGCGCCACCCAGAGAAAAGGCCATACCCTCAGACAATTCAAGCTGTTTTAGGGGCAAGTTAATCTTTTCGCCACCAGACAGAAAAATGCTCTGTGGGGTGATCTGCTGATTATTCAGGGAAAGGGAGCTTATTTTACGGAGTACGACATCCTGAAGTCTGTTTTTTAAGCGAAAATGAATGCCATCCGAAGCGATGCGCAAGCTGCCAATGGTGTAAAGCTGTTTAATCATTATCTCAGGGATAGTCATAGTTTGGGTACCCATTTATTTGTAAAAGGAGAAGTCACGCAGGACACAAGCCAATAATCGTTTGATGTTTGCATTCTGAATAATGTTTATGCCTCAGGACAGGGCCCAGGGTATTGATAAGGATCAAGCTTGGGGGGAGTGGGCGTCAGGCCAACGAAGAAACGACAGGGTAAGGGGTTTTATCCATCGCTCAGTGAACAGATATCTAGGTGAAAGGGTATAACACCTCGATTTGTCCCGCTGAGCAGCAGCGACTTCATTTAGCTTCATCTTCTGTGGATTCGTTTTTATCAAGATGCACTTTAAGGTTGGCAAAATTAGTCAGTTTGTCTTTCATACGCTGGGAATAGGTAATGAAGTTGGTTAAGGCGCCGGCGTCAACTCTGCTGGGATCGACCAACATTAGCAGCAAGTCACGATTAGCCGAATCAATATAATGCTGCAGCTCCTTGGCTTTTGTCTTGACGTTAATCGTTTGCTCTTTACTAATGGCACGATGGATCTCGTCAAAAAAGCTCAGGGTTTGACTGGACAGCTCTCTAACCATAAAAAGCACATCACTTTTGAGTTCGATATATTGTCGGTTCATGGCCCTTTTCGATTCAAACAGGTCATTGATTGAATCGTGGATTTGAAACAAATAGTCAAATTGATTAATCAGTTTCATTAAATGTTTCGAGTCATTTTCTTCTCTGATCAGCGAGACGACTTTTGAGAAATAGTTGATGTACTCCTTTTTAACAAACTTAATGTAGTCAAGGCGCTTTTCGGCGGCGTCAAATACTCCCTTATAGTTGGTTTCTATGCTCAGGGTCACGTTATTGTAGTTCTCCTGTAAAAAGAAAAATAAGTCTGCGGTGCCCTTGTCCAGCTTCACTTTTACCGTTTCAAAATTTTCATCCCCGTCAAAAACGGGTAATTCAAGCCGGGTAAAGTCCATCTTCCCCTCCCCCATGATCAGATCGACAAATCGGGTAAAAGGATTAATGGCAAGGGTGAAAATTAAGCTGGTAGCGACATTAAACACCAAATGAATATTGGCCAGAGCAATCGCCGGATCCATCTCGACATTACTCAGGCGATGGCCAAAAATCAGCAATAGGGGACTGAAGATGATGACACCGCCGACATTAAACAGGAAGTGACTTAAGGCTGCTTTTTTAGCCGAAATGTCCATATTGAAAACGGCGATAAATGCAGTCGCGGTGGTACCAATATTGGCCCCCATGATAATCGGCACCGCATTTTCCAAACCGAGTAATCCTTGCTGAGTAAATACGATGGCAAGCCCAGTAGTTACTGAGCTGGATTGCACGATGGTGGTAAATAAACAGCCAAAAATTATTGCGTAAAAAGGGTTTTGTGGTTGGCTTAGTATCCTCATCAGGCTTTCGTTAGTCTGCAAAGGTTCAAGGGATGAAGCAATCAAGTTGAGACTAAAAAAAACGAAACCAAAGTAAAAAATGGCCTTACCAAAAATACTAAAGCGGCTGCGAATAATGGACAGAAAAAAGCCAAACATGATTAAAAATGGGGCGAAATTTGTAAGTTTGAATGCCACGAGTTGGGCCGTTATCGTGGTGCCGATGTTGCTACCAAAGATGATCCCAACGCTGTTTTTAAAAGATAATACCCCGGCATTGACCAAGCTGATGCTGATCACCGACGTTGCCGAGCTGGATTGGATCACGGCGGTTACCAGCGCGCCTATCAACACACCTACGAATGGCCACTTAGTGGCATTACTCAGGGATTTTCGAAAGTGCTCCCCTGAAATTTCTTCTATTTCCCTTGAGAAGTTTTCCAGGCCAAAAATAAACAAGACGATGGCGGTCAGGCCGGCCATCAAGATGGATAGGTTTTCCATACTAAGTTAACACTCCGTTGCCAGCCAGCTTATGTCTGAGGGGCAGGCTGACGAGCTTGTGAATAGGCCGTAATGAGCTCAAGTTTATGCTCTTGTTACAATCTTATCTGGCTATTGTAGGCACCCTCAGTCGACATAAAACTGATATGCATCAACAAACTACTCATCACCCAGTTCACAATAATGCACAAGCAATCCAATCAAAAAGTGCTGACTAAATACCCCATGCCGGTGACCCACAAAAGAGGAACAAAAATATGGTCTCGATCAAAAGAGTGGTGCTTGACGTGTTAAAGCCCCACGAGCCCAATGTGCTGGACCTATCTACTGCGATTGCAGAACTAGGTGATGACTATTGGGTACGATTAACGGTTATCGAACTGGATAAAAATACCGAAACCCTGCAACTTGAAGTCGCAGGGAAGGACTTAGATTTTGCTTTGATCGAGTCCAAGCTAAAAGAAATGGGCGCATCGTTGCATAGTATTGATGAAGTTGAGGCACAGAATTTCAGCGCGAGGGACTGATAGTGAAGAGGCTACGATGAGCTGGTTTATAGACACCAAACGTCTATTTGGGCTAAGCAATAGTGGCGAAATTGTACGGCGCTATTTTGTGGTAAACGGCTTCGACGGGGCGCTGACCATGTTGGGTTTAATGGTTGGCTTTTTGTTTTCTGCCCCCGGTGATTTGACCGTCGTGATCAATGTCTGTTCAGCCGCCGCGATCGCCCTGGGTATGAGTGGCTTGAGCAGTGCCTATTTGAGTGAGTCAGCCGAGCGCCAGCATGCTCTGAGTAAGCTAGAAGATGCGATGATAAGGGATCTTCAGGATAGTGCTCACGGCAAAGCCGCTAAGCTGACACCCATGCTAGTCGCAGCAGTTAATGGTCTGGCCCCCTTGCTGATATCTTTATTGATCCTCAGTCCCCTGTGGCTGTCCAGTGCCGGTGTCTGGTTGCCCCTTCCTGCCATTATTTGCGCCATCATTATAGCCATGCTGCTGATTTTTTTACTTGGTGTATTCCTGGGTCGAATAGCAGGGATATCTTGGCTACGCAGTGGCATTGAAACCCTGTTACTTGCCGCGGTAACCGCTACGCTTATCTATTGCTTTACCGGTTAATAAGATGCCACATACCCAGTGGTATAATTTGCACGCAAGGGAGGTATTGCAGCACTTTGAAAGTACCGTGCAAGGCCTAAATAGCGTGGAAGCCCAGAAGCGTTTGGCGCAGTATGGCGCAAATACGCTGCCGCAAAAACGTCGACGTTCCCTGTTTAGTATTGTGCTGGCCCAGTTTAGTGATTTCATGATTATTGTACTGCTGCTGGCGGCCATGATTTCAGGCTGGATTGGTGAGTTACAAGACACGCTGGCAATTTTATTTATTGTACTGGTTAATGCTCTTATTGGTGCGAGTCAAGAATTCAGGGCGCAGCGGGCAGTAGAAGCGCTTCGCGCGATGTCGGCACCACAGGCCAAGGTGATGCGGGATACACGGGCGCTTACCTTAAACGCCAGTCAATTGGTACCCGGTGATATTGTGCTGTTGGAGGCGGGTAATATTGTGCCTGCTGATATGCGTTTGCTTGAAACCCAGGCATTACTGGTTGATGAGTCGGCCTTAACGGGGGAGTCTCAGGCAGTGGATAAGCAGCCCAAGGTCCTGGATGAAAACGATTTAGCCATTGGCGATCGGTACAATATGTTGTTTAAAAATAGCCTGGTTTCCCGGGGTGCGGGCAAAGGCCTGGTGGTGGCGACGGGCAGCCACACCGAGATCGGACACATTGCCCATTTACTGGAAACACAAGCCAATGTTAAAACCCCACTTCAACAGCGTTTAGGTCTGTTCGGTCGCTACCTGGCCGTGGCGGTACTGTTTATTTGCGCAGTGATATTCGGCGTGGGATTACTGCAAGGACAGCCAATACTGCTTATGTTGTTAACGGCCATCAGTCTGGCTGTGGCCGCAATACCTGAAGCATTACCAGCGGTGATTACAATCTCCCTGGCGTTGGGTGCCCGAAAAC
>JBLHIW010000074.1:0-13728 GCA_047618055.1 Paraglaciecola sp.
TAACATCTGTGACATCCACAAAACTAATTTCTATACCAAAACCTTGCATGGTTGCGGTCAAACTGCTGGTATTGCCAAATAAAAACTGACTCATGATCAAATGATCACCGGCTTTGAGCAGACTAAACAACGCGGCGGTGATGGCGGCCATGCCGGTAGAAAAAGTGATAGCCCCAACCCCCCCTTCCAGATCATTAAGAATATTTTGCAGGGCAAGCGTAGATGAAGAAGATGAACGGGCATAAACATGGCCCATTTTTTTACCTTGAAACACATCAACCAGATCCTGAGCCTCAGTGTATTCAAACAACACTGAATTGTTGGTTGCCTGATGCACCGCCCCACTAGGTGGTTGATTCAGCAATCTGTCCGCATGTACAAGACGCGTGGTGAAACCTTTGTTAGTCAATCGTGTTCTCCGGTATGGGGTCTTACATTAGTCCTAGCCTTGTCAGGATATTTAGCCACTACGCCAGCGTAATGTTGGTAAATTTTATCTAGTTCGTGGGGTATATCCTCACCTATTTTGAGCACAGGACCAAATTCAATATGTTTTTTCTTATAATCAAAAGCTACCAGAAACACCGGCACCTCAGCTTGATATGCAATATGCAGGAAACCGGTCTTCCAATTTTCAACTTTACTGCGTGTGCCTTCGGGTGCCAGGCATAAGATCATCTTATCTGCTTTGCGCATCTCTGCAGCTATTTGTCCAACCACGCCATGGCTAGCGGAACGCTCAACCGGGATCCCCCCCCAATGCCTTAGCAGACGGTTAAAGGGTGGAATAAAAATACTGTGTTTCCCAAAAAAGGTTATTTTAAGACGTAAACTAAAGGCCACAGCAAGGCCAATAACAAAGTCCCAATTAGACGTATGGGGGGCAACGATAAGGATCATCTTTGAGTGCGAGGGAAATACCCCGGAAAAGCGCCATCCCATCAGCCACAATACCGATTTGCCTAAAAAATAACTCAATTTATTGCCCACTCTGGGGATATCTTCACACAGAATTGGTGTATTTAAGGGCTGACCCATTTCATTCTTAGCTTGTGCAATTTAGACTAGGGGAATAATCCCTTATGTCTTACACTTTGTCGAGATTAAAGAATTCCTATATGCATTGTTATTTTGCGGTAAACAAGCCCTAGCGCATTTTTTATGGAAAGCCTCATATTGAAAAATATTTTATTTTTACTGTCACTTTTTAGCGTCTTCGCCCTGAGCCAACAAACGGCCCAAAACCTATTTAGCCAACATCAAAAAGCCCTGTACCAAATTAGGATCATCGAACTGAGCTCTGGCAACAAGTCATCCATTGGCTCAGGATTTCAAATTGATGAAGATGGCGCGATGGTAACCAACTATCATGTGGTATCCGAATACCTCTTTTATCCTGAAAAATATCGCATCGAGTTTTTAGCCGTGGATGGCCAAAAAGGTGACCTGCAACTGCTTGACTTTGATGTAGTAAATGATTTGGCCCTAGTGAAAAAAACCACAGAAAATGAGCAACCGCCGGCGTTTTCATTAGCACAGAGTTTACCCTTACAGGGGAGTACTATTTATTCTTTGGGCAATCCACACGATCTAGGCATGATCGTGGTGCCCGGCACGTTTAATGGTCTGAAAAAAAATAGTTTCTATCAGCGCATCCATTTCACCGGCGCGATCAATCCGGGCATGAGCGGTGGCCCGGTAGTCAATCCCCAGGGAGAGGTAGTTGGGGTGAATGTGGCGACCGCGGGCAATCAAATAGGTTTCTTAATTCCCTTGGAAAAATTACAAGCATTAGCCGCATCGTCTGACAAAGCACCGGTACTCGTCAGCGATTATAAGCACAAAATACGGCAACAGCTGATAGACAACCAAGACCGCTTATTTAGTTATATAAATGAGCAAGAATGGGAGGTAAATCCGCTGGGTAAAGCCCGGGTGCCAACTAAAGTCACCGATTTCATGTCCTGTTGGGGCGACTCCAACAGCAGTAACGAGGACACCATATTTTTATCCGTAGAGAACCGATGTCGCCTTGATGAGCAAATTTACCTGCACAAGGGTTTTGCAACGGGCAGGCTGGAGCTTGAATTTGAATGGCTTGACGGTGAAGAGCTGGGACAACATAGATTTTACGCACTTTATAGCGACAGTATTTCCGGTGCCGGAGCCGGTAATTCCGTCACTAAAACCGATGTAACCAATTTTAAATGTCAGAAAAACAAGGTCACCAATATTAACGATGTGACCAGTAAAACTGTACTGTGTCTGCGGGCCTATAAAGATTTTGCCAGTCTCTACGATGTGTTGTTTATCGGAGCAACCCTGGATCACGCCAAACAAGGGCTAATTAGTCACTTTACCCTTGCAGGCGTTACCCAGGACTCGGCATTGTCCTTCACCAAACAATTTATGGATTCAATCTCATGGCAATAGTGCTGGAACTCTTGTCACACAAAAACAAAATGATAAGACGTTATCGGTTTAATAAAACACAGATCACTGTAGGTCGTGACTACCATAACGACTTGCAACTGGATGACCCCTACGTTTGCCCCCAGCACCTTCAAATTAGCCAGCAAGCAGACCTTTTGAGCTTAGAGTTGGCGGATTTCGATTCAATAAATGGTGTGAGCATCAACAATCAGGCTATACATAACAGCCCATTACATGCCAACGATGTCATTAAACTAGGCAGAACGCGAGTGCGTGTGGTGGACACCTGCAAAGCCATTCCTGCCACTTTACCCTTAAGTCCCTTGGAAGAAAAAATAGCCTGGTTATCCAGCACAACATTGGCCTTAAGTTTAACCCTTGTTTACTTCCTTTATACCTTAGCCGGTAATTTTGTCACCAGTGTTGTAGAGTTTAAACTTATCGCGGCTTCGTCTAAAGAGTTGGCTCAAATGGCCGTTTTGTGCACCTGGCCCCTAACGTTTGCATTGCTGGCAAAGATCTTTAAAAAAGAAAGCCATTTAATCAATCAGTTTAATTTGATGTGGTTGGCGTTGTTCCTGCTCAATGGTTTGTATTTGCTGGACAAAGTCATCGTATTTAACACCAATGCACCTGCCTGGATCCCTTGGTTAGAATTTTTGCTATTTAGCACAGTTATTTTTGGCTTTATCTGGTTTAGCTTGTTTATTGCCTTTCATCAGCCGAATGCCAGACTAAACACCACGGCTGCGATGATATCGCTAGCAGTACTGATGCCTATTGGCAGTTTAGGCTTGATGAATGACGGTGAGTTTAGTACTAGAGCAAAGTACGATGCCACACTTTTACCACCTCTTTATACAGTATCAGCAAGCAATAGCAGCAGCCACTTTATCCGCCACAGCGCTGAGTTATTTACCGAACTGGAGCTAGCATTACAGAATGAAAAGCCCTGATATGAGTGCATTAAGTGAGTCGTGAGTAGATGTGTATTTTATTTGTTGCGGTTAATCAGCACCAGGACTACCCCTTAATTATTGCGGCCAATCGAGACGAATTTTTCGCCCGCCCCACCACTGCTTCACACTTTTGGCAGGACAGCCCTGAGCCCATGGCAAAAGACCCTGAGCCCATGGCAAAAGACCCTGAGCCTACAGTAAACAACCCACCGCTGCTAGCGGGTAAAGATGAGCAAGCCGGCGGCACCTGGATGGGTATCACTCGTGCCGGGCGGCTCGCCGCCCTGACCAATATTCGTGACCCAAAAAAAATTAAGAAAGATGCCATCACGCGAGGCGCTCTGGTGAGTCAGTATCTGCAGGGAGACGCTCAGCAAGCAGCATACTTAGCCCAACTCCAGCGGACTGAGACCCATTACAATGGCTACAACTTATTGTTTGGCCCATGGCATAGCCTGCAGGTTTACAATAACCACCTGGATCAAAGCGAACAACTCTCATCCGGTGTATATGGCCTATCCAACGCCAGTTTAAATAGCCCCTGGCCAAAGATAAATAAAGGCACCATGCAGCTGGCCGAATATTGTCACGACGGCCATTCAATACAGCCGGAAAAATTATTCGCGTTACTTAAAGATAAACATCAGGCCGAAGACCACAATCTTCCCAAAACCGGTGTCCCCATTGAATGGGAAAGGCAATTATCCTCCATTTTTATCCAGGGTGAAGACTATGGTACCCGCTCATCAACAGTATTACTGATAGATAAAAACCAACAAATAACCTGGCAGGAGCGCACCTTCAACCAGCAGGCTGTTTGTGTTGGCCAAAAAAATTACAACTTTGGGATAAATTAAGCGGATTTAGGCTCGAAATTTAGCTGTCGAATGGCATAATAAGCCCCTTCCCATCTCACTAATATGTCTTGTTTAAAGGATAGCTATGTTTGAAGTATTGCCGCAACTGCCCGCCGACCCAATTTTAGGTTTATCAACCGCCTTTAAGGCGGATCCCAACCCGTACAAAATAGATCTCGGCGTAGGTGTTTACAAAGACGAACAGGGGCATACCCCGATCCTTAGCTCCGTGGCCAAGGCCCAGCAAATATTGCTGGCTAAAGAAGATTCAAAAACCTATATCACCCCCCAGGGTGTGCAGGGCTACATCGATGGTATGTTGCAACTCATCCTGGGCAAAGGTAATCCTGTCCTTTTGGAAGACCGTGTGGCCGCCGTGCAGACCCCCGGTGGATGCGGTGCCCTGCGCATTTTGGCCGAGCTGTTAAAGCGTTGTAACGATAAGCTCACAGTTTGGGTAAGTGATCCTACCTGGGCCAACCACATTCCGCTGATTGGCAATGCCGGTCTGCACATTGAGACCTACCCCTATTTTAACAAAGCCGATGCCAGTATTAATTTCGAGGCGATGGTTGACTGCCTGGAAAAGGTTGAAAAAGGTGATGTCGTCTTATTACACGGTTGCTGTCACAACCCCACGGGGGCTGATCTAAGCAAAGAACAATGGAACAAAGTCTTAGAGCTTGCCCAGCGCAGAGGTTTTATTCCCTTTGTTGACATCGCTTATCAGGGTTTTGGTGATGGCCTTGAAGAAGACGCTTACGGCGTGCGACTGCTGGTGAATAACTTGCCTGAAGTACTCATTGCCGCGTCCTGCTCTAAAAACTTTGGTCTATACCGGGAGCGTATTGGCTTAGCGGCCATGGTCACTGGCGACAGTAAAATTCGCAGCGCAGTACAAAGCCAGATCCAATTTATTGCGCGAGGGATCTATTCCATGCCTCCCTCCTATGGTGGAGCCCTGGTTGATATTATTCTTAGTGATGACAGCTTGCGTCAGGAGTGGATGCAGGAAGTAGAAGCCATGCGCAGCCGCATGAAAGACTTACGGGGTTTACTGGTGAATAAATTAGCTGAAAAAGGGGCCAAGCGGGATTTCAGTTTTATCAATCAACAAAAAGGCATGTTCTCTTATTTATGCATTAGCCCGGAACAAGTTCAGGCCGTGCGCGATAAACATAGTGTGTATTTTGTTGACTCCAGCCGGGTGAATATCGCCGGGATCAGCCTTAGTAATGTGGATACCTTAGCCGAAGCCCTGGTCTCAGTACTTTAGTTTAGACTCATCTACCTTGAAGCTGCAGCGTTGAACGCTGCACTGACTCACCTCAGTAACCGCCATGGCACTTAGTATGTCTAAGCTCACGGGGCTAAGTGCCTTTACCGCCTAGCTGCAACGCCAATCGCTTTGGGCATAGTCTATAGCTTCCATAAAAAAACCCTGGCTAAGCTGGGGTTTTTTATGGAACATGAAATGCTGCATTGTGACAGCAGATTAAGCCGTGTTACTACTCGGTGGGTTTGGTATTTTCAACCCGACTTTTGAGTTTTTGACCAGGCCTAAATGTCACGACCCGACGGGCCTTAATCGGTATATCTTCCCCAGTTTTAGGGTTACGGCCAGGACGCTCATTTTTTTGACGTAAATCAAAATTTCCAAAACCAGACAGTTTAACCTGTTCCCCTGACTCCAGAGCTTCCCGTACTTCTTCAAAAAAAGCCTCAACCAACTCTTTGGCATATCGCTTATTCATGCCTAACTTTTCAAATAAATGTTCCGCCATTTCGGCTTTGGTTAGCGCCATACCGTCAATCCCTCAATGATGCGTCAAATTGATCTGACAATATTGTCAGGATACCATCGACTCTTGCTTGTATTTCATGCTCTTCAAGAGTTCTTGTTTTATCTTGCAAGGTAAGTGAAATAGCCAAACTCTTATATCCAGGTGCTATGCCCTTCCCTCTATAGACGTCGAACAAGTTTAGGCCAACTAGTTGATTTTCGCCATATTTTTCTATGCAATCTAGTATTTCACCGACTACCTTATCATCATCTACTACGATTGCAATGTCACGTCGATTCGATGGAAATTTAGAAACTTCTTGTGCTAAGGGTAAAGTTTTGGGACCTAAGAGGTCAATTTCCAGTTCAAATACAAACGTTCGCCCATTTAGCCCTAACAGTTTTTCAAACTGAGGGTGAATTGCCCCGACATAGCCGACCAGATTATCACCACGATAAATAGCGGCACTTTGCCCTGGGTGCAACGCCGAATGTTCAGCGACTTCAAAACGAAACTCAGCCAGTGCTGCAGTATTTGCCAACAGTGCTTCTACATCCGCTTTAATATCAAAATAATCGACTGATTTATCTTCTCTATCCCAGTGTTCGTGATGAATATTTCCGCTGATCACACCAGCAATCACGTTCTGCTGACGAACACCGGTCTTTTCATGCTCATCGGGAACAAAACGCAAGCCTGATTCGAATAAGCGAACCCGACTCTGCTGACGTTTTTGATTGTATGACACAGCCTGCAGTAAGCCCGGCCACAAGCTAACGCGCATCACCGACATATCCGCTGATATAGGATGAGGCAGGGCCATGCCCTGCATACCAGGAAAAAGTTGTATCTGGACTTTCGGATCAACAAACGAATAGGTGATCGCTTCCTGATAGTCACGATTCACCAAGTTAGCTTTTAGTTGCGGAAGTGGCAATGTTGTTTCTGATTGCCCAGACATCTTTAACGCGCCGATGGGAGCCACATCTGGAATGTTATTGTAACCATATACTCTGGCTATTTCTTCGATTAAGTCTTCTTCAATACTGATATCAAAACGATAGGCGGGAACGCTTACCTGCCATTGTTGCTCTGCATAACGTACCCCAAGACCCAGACGCTGCAGAATATCTGTCACCGTATCACCAGCAATGGTTATGCCCAGCACCCGATCTAATCGATTTTGACGCAGGGTGACCGCTTTTTCCTGGGGTATATGCTGTTCGCTAAGGGCTTCAATAATGGGCCCTGCTTCGCCACCAACTATCTCTAACAGTAAGGCGGTCGCTCGCTCCATCGCGGTTCGCTGTAACTGAGGATCCACCCCTCTTTCATAGCGATGAGATGCATCGGTGTGCAAACCGTATTGACGAGCTTTACCCATAATGGCATCGGGGGCAAAAAAGGCGCTTTCTAAAAATATATTAGCACTGGACTCTGTAACTCCTGAATCCAGGCCGCCAAATATTCCCGCCATCGCCAGGGCTTTTTGCTCATCGGCAATCACCAGGGTATTAGCGTGAAGGCTGACTTCATTGCCGTCTAATAAGGTTAACGTTTCCCCCTGTTCGGCCATGCGAACTAATACATCGCCTTGTAGGCTGTCGAGGTCAAAGGCGTGCATGGGATGACCCAGTTCGAGCAATACAAAATTAGTTACATCTACCACTGGATCGATGCTGCGTACGCCGGATCGGCGCAGCTTTTCCTGCATCCATAACGGAGAATTAGCATTGCGGTTGATATTACGCAGCACCCGTCCCAAATAACGTGGACAGGCTTGTGGCGCCAGCAATTGGATATTTCGTATTTCATCAATGCTTGGGCTAACTGGCTCAATCACTGGCTCGGTCACTTCGACCTGATTTAATACCCCTACCTCACGGGCTAAACCACGCATGCCTAAACAATCTGCCCGGTTAGGCGTGAGATCAACGTCTATCGTAACGTCATCTAATTGCAGGTAGTCTCGGATATCGGCCCCTACGGGAGCATCAACGGGTAATTCCAAAATACCGTCATGATCATCGGATATACCCAATTCGCTAAAGCTACACAGCATGCCAAACGACGGCTGTCCTCGTAGCTTGGCTTTTTTAATCTTAAAATTGCCCGGCAGGACTGCACCTACCATCGCCACTGCCACCTTGATACCCTGACGGCAATTAGGCGCGCCACAGACAATATCTAATAGCTCTGTTTCGCCCACATTAATTTTGGTGACTTGTAATTTATCGGCATCCGGATGGCGGCCACACTCAACCACTTCCCCCACCACCACACCGCTAAATTCACCGGCAACTGCGTCTGCCCCATCAACCTCAAGACCCGCCATGCTGAGTTGATCACATAGCTGCTCGCTAGTGATGGCCGGGTTTACCCATTCTCTTAACCAAAGTTCGCTGAATTTCATAATCTATTTCGCTTAATTGAACTGCTTGAGAAAACGAAGATCGTTTTCGAAGAAAGAGCGTAAATCGTTTACGCCGTAGCGCAACATCGTTAAGCGCTCAACTCCCATACCAAAGGCAAAACCGGTATATTGTTCCGGATCAATATTGACCGCCTTGAGTACATTTGGGTGCACCATGCCGCATCCTAAGACTTCAAGCCACTTGCCATTTTTTCCCATAACATCGACCTCGGCGGAGGGCTCAGTAAAGGGAAAATACGAAGGACGGAAACGAACCTGTAGATCTTCTTCAAAAAAATGATTGAGAAAATCGTGCAAAATACCTTTTAGTTCGGCAAAACTGACATTTTTATCCACCATCAGGCCTTCTACCTGATGAAACATCGGCGTGTGGGTTTGATCGTAATCGTTACGATAAACCCGACCCGGAGAAATGATCCGCAGGGGTGGTTTCTCAACTTCCATGGTACGAATTTGCACACCAGACGTCTGAGTACGTAGCATCACATCAGGATTAAAGTAAAAGGTATCGTGATCGGCGCGGGCAGGATGATTAGCCGGAATATTTAAGGCATCAAAATTGTGAAAACCATCTTCCACTTCCGGACCGGTTTTAATCGCAAAACCAAGCTCAGTGAAGAAGCTTTCTATGCGATTAATCGTCCGCGTCACGGGATGCAGACCGCCCAATTCACTAGTACGACCGGGTAAGCTTACATCAATCGTCTCCGAAGCAAGCTTGGTATTTAACTCTTGCTGGCGTAAGACCTCGCCTCTGGTCTGAATAAGCTGCTGCACTTGCTGCTTGGCCAGATTGATTTTCTGTCCTGCGGCGGGACGCTCCTCGTTGGATAATTTACCCAGCCCTTTTAGCTGCTCGGTTAGTTGGCCTTTTTTGCCCATAAAGTCAACGCGCACGGCGTCCAGGGTGGCGGCATCCGCAGCGTCGTTAATTAGCGCTTCGGCCTGTTTGATAATGGCGTCGAGATCCATACTTTCCTCGAATTGGAATAATACCAAACGGACAATTCCCTTTGGTATTAATGAAACTTAAAAATGACCGGCAATTCTACACGAATTAGGTCTTTTGAGACTAGTCACTTGTGCGGAAAATCGTTGATAAATATAGGATTTGCTAAAAATTCGTTGTTTTTGGCGCTAAAACGAAAAAAGGCGAGCTTGTTAGCTCGCCTTTTTCCGAAAGAACTTAAACTTAATGTTAAAAAATTAAGCTAATGCGCCTTTAGCAGCATTTACTAATGCGCTGAATGCGTTTTTGTCATGTACCGCAATGTCGGCCAGGATCTTACGATCAATCTCGACAGAGGCTTTCTTAAGTCCGTTGATAAAACGGCTATAAGACATACCATTTTGACGTGACGCAGCATTGATACGGGCAATCCACAATTGGCGGAATACACGTTTCTTCTGACGACGGTCACGATAGGCATATTGACCAGCTTTAGTCACTGCCTGAACAGCAACACGATAAACCCGACTACGAGCTCCGTAATAACCTTTGGCTTGCTTTAGTACCTTCTTATGACGGGCACGGGCGACAACACCACGTTTTACTCTTGCCATTTTTTAGTCTCCTCTCTTAAGCGTACGGTAACATGCGTTGGATCAACGCAGTGTCAGCAACATGGATTAATTTTTTGCCACGAAGGTGACGCTTACGCTTAGAGCTCTTCTTGGTCAAAATATGACGCAAATGAGACTGTTTGCTTTTGAAACGACCAGACGCAGTTTTTTTAAAACGCTTGGCGGCTCCACTGTGTGACTTTATTTTAGGCATTGCTAAAACTCCGCATTGTTAATGACTAATCTGCTTTGCAGAAACAGACTGTCTTAGTTACATATATGCAGTATAAGGTGAGAATAAGGTTGCAGTGCCTTATCTACTTGTAGACCTTTACTACTTCTTAATTGGGGCAAGTACCATGATCATCTGACGACCCTCAACCCTATTGGGGAAAGACTCGCAGTTGGCAATGTCCGCTAAGTCGTCTCTAACCCGTCTTAGTAGATCAATGCCAATCTCTTGGTGTGCCATTTCACGACCACGAAAACGTATCGTTACTTTAGCCTTGTCACCCGCTTCTAGAAAGCGACGCAGGTTGCGCAGTTTTACCTGGTAATCGCCTTCATCAGTGCCAGGGCGAAACTTAATCTCCTTGACCTGAATTTGCTTTTGCTTTTTCTTCTGCTCTTTAAGAGACTTACTCTTTTCGAAGAGGAACTTCCCATAATCCATTATTTTGCATACGGGTGGCTCTGCATTAGGGCTAATTTCAACCAAATCTAAACTTGCTTGTTCAGCAGTTTGCATTGCTTCACCAATAGACACTATGCCCAATGGTTCGCCGTCAGCACCCGCTAATCGAACTTCATTTACCGTAATTTCTTCATTGATGCGAGCCTTGCCCGAATCTTTAGCCTTAATGTTAGCGCCTTTAATATGTTATTCCTCCAGGAAATTAATCAAATTTGTTTGCTACTGACTTCAGCATTTGCATGTGCGATAAATTCATCTATCGACATTTTGCCTAAGTCATCGCCCTTACGTGAACGCACTGCTATTTCGCCGGCTTCAATCTCTTTATCACCAACAACTAACAAATACGGAACGCGCTTAAGCGTGTGCTCGCGGATCTTAAAGCCTATCTTCTCATTTCTCAAGTCAGACTTGACTCTAAAACCACTTTCTTTCAGTTTTTTTACTACTTTATTGGCATATTCGGCCTGATTGTCCGTAATATTCATCACCACCGCCTGAGTGGGTGCCAACCAAAGTGGAAACAGACCAGAATATTCTTCAATTAAAATGCCGATAAAACGCTCAAGAGAACCCAAAATAGCCCGGTGGATCATCACGGGTACTTTGCGCTCACCATCTTCTGCTACGTAAGTTGAACCTAAGCGACCAGGCATCGAGAAATCAAGTTGAACCGTACCGCACTGCCATGGTCTGTCAAGACAGTCATGGAGGGTAAATTCAATCTTCGGACCATAGAAGGCTCCTTCGCCGGGTAAGTACTGAAACTCAATACCTTTTGAGGTGAGTGCTTCAGCCAATTCCTTTTCGGCCTTATCCCACATTTCGTCACTACCCACCCGTTTTTCCGGACGAGTCGACAATTTGACTGAGATGTTTTCAAAACCAAAGATCTTATAGATTTCATAAACCGAATCAATACAGCCGCCAACCTCTGACAATATTTGCTGTTCCGTACAGAAGATGTGGGCATCGTCTTGGGTAAAGCCCCGCACCCGCATCAAACCATGTAAGGCTCCGGAGGGCTCATTACGATGGCAGCAGCCAAACTCGGCCATACGCAGGGGCAAATCACGGTAGGATTTTAAGCCCTGATTGAAAATTTGCACATGGCCCGGGCAATTCATCGGTTTTATCGCGTATTCACGTTTTTCCGACTCGGTGGTAAACATGTTTTCCGCATATTTTTCCCAGTGACCGGATTTCTCCCACAACGAACGGTCCATCATCAAGGGCGCTTTGACCTCATCATAATCGTATTCACGCAGCTTTTTGCGTATAAACGACTCTAATTCAGTATAGATACTCCAACCGTCATTGTGCCAAAACACCATGCCCGGCGCTTCTTCCTGCCAGTGGAATAAATCGAGGGCCTTACCAATTTTACGGTGATCGCGCTTTTCTGCTTCTTCTAAGCGGGTTAAATAGCCCTTAAGTTGTTTCTTGTCTGCCCAGGCTGTGCCGTAGACTCGCTGCAACATCAGATTGTCGCTATTGCCACGCCAGTAGGCACCGGCGACTTTCATTAACTTAAAATGCTGACAAAAACGCATGTTCGGCACATGGGGCCCACGACACATATCAACATATTCTTCATGATGATAGAGGCCAGGCTGATCGTCCTTGCTGATGTTTTCATCAAGAATTTCAGTTTTATAGCTCTCTCCCCGTGCTTCGAATACATCACGGGCTTCCTGCCAGCTGACCACTTTTTTGACTACCGGATAGTTGGTCTTCGCCAGCGCCAACATACGTTTCTCAATCGCCGCTAAATCATCGTCATTGAGTGAATGGGCCATTTCGATGTCGTAATAAAAGCCGTTATCGATAGTGGGGCCAATCGCCATCTTGGCATCTGGATAAAGTTGTTTAATCGCGTGACCAATCAGATGCGCACAGGAGTGACGTATAATTTCCAGGCCCTCATCATCTTTTGCGGTAATGATTTGCAATTGGGCATCATCATTAATCATGTCGCAGGCATCGACCCGCTGACCATTTACTTTTCCAGCGATGGTGGCTTTGGCAAGGCCAGGACCAATATCGTTGGCGACATCTAATACAGAAACGGGGTGATCAAACTGACGTTGGCTGCCATCTGGAAGCGTTATAGTGGGCATATAAAATCCTTAAGCAGTGGTGACACCTACCAAGCGCCACGTGCAAATATAAAGTTTTAATCTTTAAGTAGATTAAAGCATAAGAAGAAACCATAAAAAAACACCCATAGCAGGTGTATTAAACAATCGCTCTGCTACCATTAGAGCGAATCGGCCATTATAGCCAATACTAAGGCTCCTGTGCAATCTTCATTAACTCGAACATTCAAACGCTTATTTTATCTGCTGCTGGCATGTCAGGCGGGAGCGCTTAATGCCCAGGTTAATGCCCAGGACTGGAAGCTGGAAAGACAAGCCCGGCACATCACCGTTAGCAGTCAACTAAACGATGCCGGATATAAAAACATACTGGCAACAACGGTGGTAAAAAGCCGGCCAGGCGCCCTATTGCGCTTGCTGGATGATGTGGCCCGTGCTCCCCAGTGGATAGCAAACTGTATTGCCGTTGAAGTCATATCTGCCCCCTCAGATAATGAGCGCATTGTGCATAGTTATTTTGCTGCTCCCTGGCCAATTAAGGATCGGGATATGCTTACCTATTCTGTGACCAGCGTACAAGGTAATTCACTGAGTATCGACATTAGCGGAAGGGGCAAGGCCTATCCGCTAAATGTAGGGTATGTGCGCATGCAGGATATGTTTGGACAGTGGCGCATCACTGAACTGACCAAGGGCCACATTCAGATCACCTATCAGGGCGGCGGTAATCCGGCCGGCGAAGTGCCCCGCTGGTTGGCGAATAAAGCCGTAATTGATGCCACTTTTGCAACGTTTATTAATCTAAGGGAGGTTATTGTTGACGATAAGTATCAACAAGCTCAAATTTCATCACCCACTGAGTGAGCCTTTATAACAATGGGTTTTAATTACCCATTGATATAAAA
>JBLHIW010000075.1:0-13681 GCA_047618055.1 Paraglaciecola sp.
ACATTTATCTCGCCACCCAATTTTTTGGCTAGGGCTTTTACCACCCCTTTTTTGCTGTCTTCAACCTGAATAATATAACGATCGTCAGCTGCATGGGCGCTTATGGATAGACCGAGAGCGATAGCGGTAACCGTAAAAAAAGGGCTTAACTTAAGACTTTTCATAACATGACTTCCCAACTACTTTTTTATAAGTATCTTATTATTTTTTTGTTTCGCCTGATGACAAGAGAAACCCATTATTGTTACAGCAACATTTACATGTTGAGGTAGTCCAGTATGTGCCCGAACGTAGGAAAAATCAGACTGACTTGCACATTTTACCCCGTGTATTATTTTCTCGGGTCCGTGGCTGTCACTTCTATGCGCTGAATATTTTCCTGATGAAAATTAAGTAAAGCCCTTAAGCCCTGCAAGTTGTGTAGTTTTCTAAATTCAATCCAATCTATTAAACAAAACAGGCTAATGGCTGGATAGTTCCAGTTAGAAAAATGCTCTTGCTCGGCAACTTCATTTAGTTCTTTGAGTACCGCATTTACCCGTTCTTTTTGCAACTTAAAGAACAGTTTTCCATCGTCTGGCTGGATATCAGATTTCGCCAGCAGAAACATCTGCACCAAAGAATCGTTGGCTGAATCTATTAAGGTCAATTGATTTTCCTGGGCCCAGCTAATGCTGGGGTAGGCTAGTTTCTCACTTAAATAGCGAAAAATGACCCTGGAATCAAAAATAGTCTGCTGCTCATCTTCTAGCATAGGCACTTTCAAAGTTGGATTTTTCTGCGCCAGAATATCCCGATCCCCGTCTTCAAATATTTGCAGGTTAACAAACTGGTGCTCGGTATTCGCCAACCAAATACGCAATCTTCTGACAAAGGGCGAGGTAGTAGAGCCGTACAATTTCAACATCTGTTATCCCTATTTTGGAGAAGGTCAAAGTGACAATATAGCCTGTATACTCACGTTACTGCAAAACAGTTTGTATTGTGTCTTTGCGCTGCCGATTACTTGTGGGCTAGCGGCTTATCTTCTGCGACATATAGGCCCTATATGTACGGCGTCAATAACCATGCAAACAGGGGCGGGCACAGTGACAAGTGCTCAGCCAATGAAATTATTCAGCTTGATTGATTTTTTCCAGCGCTTCACGGACATCTGCATAGCGGTTTTGCGCACACAGTCCGAAGCCGGGCAATTGACGCACTTTGTTACGGGCGAACAGTGGCACGCTCATACCCGTTAAAAATCGGCAGTAGGTCTCGGTGCTTAGTACGTAGTCAGTTTTTCCAGACAAATGCTCATTTAGGCTCTGAGCCGCCGCGCGTATGTCCTCAATATCAGGCATAACAGGATGTTGTGAATAGGCTAATGTTGCTACCTGATTGCGGCACACCGAACAATGGCCGCAGTGCTGCGGGGCCTGTTGATCATCAAAATAACGGGACAGATTACTGCTTAAACAGCGATCCAGCTCAAAGAAACGCACCAGAGCCGCGATGCGCTTGATCTCCTTTTGCTCTTTGTCAGCAAAGTAATGGTATAGGCTTTGGGCCAGGTCCGACTCCGCCAGTTTTTCCCTGTCAACCTGATAGACCTCGGTGATCAACTTGGTTTCCAGTTCAATCAGATTCAGCCCTTGCAGGTATTCCATGGCCTTGACCACCCGGTTTCTATCCGCTCCATAGGCTTGATACACACTGTCAAAATTTAGGCTGCCCCAGATTTTTTTCATTTGAGTGTTGGCAAAAATAGCCTCAAGGAAGGTTCGGCGCTCGCCTTCAAAGCCCAGTAATATTTGCTGTTTATCCTGCAAAAATTTGTACTTAAAGTCGGCAAAATAGGCGTATAAAGGGCGCAGTACCGCCAATATTTCCAGCTGTACCAGTAAGGTTTTCAGGGGTAATTGCCGAATATTACTGGCCGTGGACAAACTATTGATTTGCATTTCCCACTGGGCCTGTTGAGCGTGCTGGCCTTGCTGCCCAGTGAGTTCCTGGCGTATATTATTCACCACATATTCAATACCCTGTAGCTCGGGTGTATCGCCATATACAAAATTTTCCACGGTATTCAGGCCATCCAGATTAGCCAGGGTGACACAGTTAGCGCTTTGATCGTCCCGCCCGGCCCGGCCTATTTCCTGACTGTAGTTTTCGATTGACTTAGGCAAGTCGTAATGCAGTACAAAACGAATATCCCCTTTATCAATGCCCATCCCAAACGCAATGGTGGCCACCACAATTTGCAGGCGGCTTTGCATAAAATCGTTTTGAATAGCCTGGCGTGTCTCATTGTCAAAACCCGCATGATAAGCCCGGGCATTGATACCGTTGCCAGCGAGAAACTGAGCAACCTGCTCCGCCGTATGCTGCAGAGTAACGTAAACGATACCAGAGCCACGTTGCCCTTGAATGAGCTGCAACAGCTGGCTGTGCTTATCTGCTTCGGCCACCGGCATCACCCTTAAGTCCAAATTAGCCCGATAAAAACCGGTCTGCACAATATGCTCGCCGGTGATGGCAAATCGCTGTGCCATGTCTAGTTTGACTTTTTTGGTGGCCGTTGCGGTGAGTAACAGCACCACAGGAATATTCAGCTCTTGTCGATATTGGGGCAACTTAAGATAGTCAGGGCGAAAGTTATGGCCCCATTCCGAGATACAGTGGGCTTCATCCACGACTAACATGGACACTGGCACATCGTGAATAAACTGGCGGAAACGTTCATTTTTAAAACGCTCAACCGACACCATCAATATTTTGATTTTACCGGAGCGAACATCCGCCATGGTTTGTTTGCTTTGCTCAGGCGTGAGCGTGGAGTCAATACTGGCAGCGCTGATCCCCTTGCCTTCCAAGAATTCCAGCTGATCTTTCATCAGGGCCAACAGAGGCGACACCACCAGCGTTAAGTGAGGTAAGTGCACGGCGCTAAACTGATAACACAGTGATTTTCCCGAGCCCGTGGGGAAAATAGCCAGTGATGAAAAGCCGTTAAGGAGCTGCTTAACGGTTTGTTCCTGCCCTGGGCGAAATTGCGTAAAACCGAAGACCTTGGCTAAAGATTGCCGGATATCCAGTGCATTAAGGACTAAATCAACAGATGTCGTGTTCATTGGGGCTTCTTATCTTTAGTGGGGTCTTATGGTTAGTGGCTCAGACTTAATCTGACTGGCTGGTTAAGGAGCAGACGAATGTTATTTTATACTAAACAGTCATTCATATTAAATATAAACCTGCCTCTAATTAATTGTGAAGCCCGGGGTAATTTTGCATATCTGCTTAACTATGCTCTTGATCGGATTTATACTTATCTGGAGTTTGATGATTTTTATCAGACCTTGGCGATAAAACCCAATAAATCGTGTTTTGTACATCCGCCCAGATAAAAGTTGACGGCAACATATTGATTTTATTATATATATAATTGGCTTCATATTTGCTTATACAAATAAAACCTAGCACTGACAATAATGTCTTCAGGAGAAGAAAATGAACGAAACAAGCAAAGCAGCATTAACTAATCTGGATACCTGGAAACGAGGTTTATTCATACTTGTTTTTGCCATCATTTCGGGGGTGGCAAAATTGATCGTAAGCCTGGTAGCCGTTTTTCAATTTATCACCCTGCTCTTTAAAGGGCACACGAACGAAGCATTGCTGCCTTTCGCCCAGAATTTGAGTACCTACCTGTATCAAATCACCTTATTTTTAACCTTCAAAACCGACGAAATGCCCTTTCCTTTTCTCGACTTTCCAGACGGAGCACCTGAATCCAAGCTAAATGAGGATAACAAAGAAAATATCCCCCCTACCGAGACAACGACAACAAATAATGAACAGAGCGTTGATGCAGCAGATGAAGATATCACGGGTGAAGTAGGGACGGAAAAAGATACCAAGGATGATCCCCTCAAGGGCTAAAAAGCAATGGGCTCAGGTTAAATTGAAAATTTACCTCCTTCAATGGCCTGAGCTATTCACTATGCGTTGACTATGTCCAGCTGGGCTTTTTTGCTATGGCAATCGTCAAAGGTGGGCTAATAGCAACAAGCGAACATTCGGGGTGTGCCTCACAAATTATAAATTTGCTCGATAAAGGTCATTGGACTAATGTTGTCGTGATTAAGTACTCCTCTTCATAGACGTCATTGAGACTAAATATACCGTTGCAATTGAAATTATGTCGTTGTATTTGCAACAGAACGGTCACTTCGATAAATAGTCAAAACGGTAAGCTTGAGGGGAAAAAATGATAGTTATACCTAGGTGACCTCAAGATGCTGCGTTTTTGACTGCGCCCACTCCCCCCCATCCCTTCGTCAGTCTAAGCTCGTGGGGCTGAGTTTATAGCGGCAACGCCAATTATAAATTCCTAAGGCAACTCTTCTCCCCGGGCACTCACGTACAAGGCGTACCAATGTTCTCGCAAGATTTATCAAGACATCACCCAAGAAATAAACGGCTAAAAAACACCTATAACGACCTCGTTTTTACTTGACGCAGGTCAAGTGGATTTAGTTGTATCGTGTTCAACTCAATTAGTGCTACCCGGCTCTGCTCTTCAGTTGTGTTATGTACTGAACAAAAATCCAGATAGCTATGTGCCCGATGCGCTAAATGCGCTTCAATCGGGGATGTTCAGCACAGCCGTATGTGCTGCAACAGAGGGGGGACTGCCCCATCATAGGTTTGTAGAGGTTATATAAGGAGAACTGTAAGATGAAAAAAAATCCAGTATTACTTAGTCTTATTTTAGTGACTATGCTCGGCTGCACCACCAGGGAGTATGAACCCGTCACTGACAAGAAGGTCAAGATAAAACTCGTACCAATCACTTGGGAAGAGGCCTCCCTGGATGATGGAAAAGACCTCTACCTTGCACTGTGTTCAGCGTGCCATGGTAAAAGCGGAAAGGGTGACGGGCCAGCAGCACCTGCTATGAAGAAAGTGGTGCCAAACTTGACTAACCTGTCTGCCAATAATGGTGGTGAATTTCCCCGTAAACAAGTTGAAAACTCTATTGCTGGAGCATCCCGGGTTATTGCTCATGGAACGCTGGACATGCCAGGTTGGGGGCGACAGTTTGAAGACATTCGCTACGGCCATTGGAATACCAAACACCGCCAGAGCTTCATGAAACAGAAGATTTACAATCTCACCGAATATCTTTCAACTATTCAGGAGAATTAAAAGATGAGGCAACGGGGTCGTCGTTGTAGATTGATTTTCGACAATTAATTTTTGGCTACCCCCTTGGTGCTTTTTCACGTTTCTGTATTACTTAAATATAAAATAATTTAACTAAAACAAACCGCTATTCGGAATAATTAACCGGGAACAAGCCAAAACTGCCCGATTAGACCTTATCCGCTGTTTAAACTTTGCTCTATTCATCTAAGCTGGCTTGGTTTTTCAAGCTCATAGATTGCATCGGTGATGTTATCTAGCTTATTTTCAAGCACCGCCTGGGCATCTTGTAAGGCTTGATTGTAGTAAAGCCCACCGATTTGCTCTGAGAAAAAATCCAGCAGAAACTCTGCATCAAACTGGGCGAGATCCTGATCTAACTCCTGACTGAAGTATTGCTGAATTTTACCCACAATGGCGTCTTTATGATCTTTTGAAAACTCAATATTGGCCACGGATCCAGCTCTCTCTAATTGCTATGCTGAGGGCCATCATAGCATTTATCCTAAGTTCTATACCCATCTCCCCTGAAGCTGCAAGACCAATGGCTTTGACTATAAAAAAATTCACCACCGAGACCACAGAGAGCACCGAGAAATAAAATCATTCGATCTTAAACATTATTCACTCTGTGTACTCTGTGTTCTTTGTGGTTTATACCCGTATGCCATTGGCGCTGCAGCGCCAATGGCTTTGGATATATACCAACAATCCATTGCTTACAGTGGTATTACGCTAACAGGTTTTCCATAGAGCCGGCTGAACTGAAGTGCTGCTCACTGACCTTCATGCTGACCCGCATATATAGCTCATCAATTTTTTGTGGGGACAAAAACTTGTCACTGAAACCCGGAATAACCGGATCGATATGCAAACGGGCGGTATTGATAAAGTGAGCCATCAGATCTTTAACATTATCGGTGCCCATGGCGATACGCATGGTCGTGAGGTAGATACCACCTTTGTGCTGTGTGGCCTCATCCAGTTCAGAGTGGGACGTTAAGGCCGGGCATAAGATGATGGTGTTGTTTTGGCCAATGCTCACCTGATGGCTGAACGCAGGCTCCAGAGCATCGAAGAAACGCACAAAGGTATCCCGCTCAATCTGTGCTTCTTGCATATCCACGGTAAACAAGGCACAGGGCCAACCGTGGCGCATTTGTTTTTCCCGAATAGGGGCATTGGGATGACCTTCAACCGCATGAGAGTTAACATTAAAATCCGGATGGGAGGCCAAAAACTGGGTGAATACGGTGGTATTGATCACCTTGTTCATCACGCGCATTTCCAGGGTTTTCATCCCGGTGAGTACATCAAACGCTTTCTCTGAGTCCAGGAACGCCCCTTTGATGTAATACACATCCCAGAACATGGTCTTCGACCAGTCGTAACCATTGACGCAATCGCCCTTGCCCTGGAACATGCGATAACCTTCGCCAATGATCACTCCGGCAGTCGTTGCGCCGCTACCACAAATATCTTTGGTATAACTGTGCATCACATAGTCGGGACGCTCGGCCTTGTCTTCTCGCTGTAATGGTTGATGTAAGATCGGCGTGGCCAAAGTGGCATCGAGCATCACGGTATGCCCGTGTTTATGTGACTCTTTGCTGATCCCCGCCACATCCAGCACATAACCGTGGGGATTACAGGGTGACTCCATATACACATGCAAGGCTTTACCTGAAGCCAAGCGGGCAGCATGCTTGGTTTTAGCTTCGGCCAGAAAGGGGATAAACTCCTCGGTGGCGTAACCATCAAACCATTCAATTTGAATGTCCATACGATTTTCACGGGCAAAATAATCGTGTAACAACTGATACACCCCACCATAGACATTGCGCGATACGATGATCACATCACCATGGCTGAGCACATTGGATAGTAAGGCGTCTATCGCCGCCATACCCGAGTTAAAGTTCCAGGCCAGATAATCCGCCGCATAAGGTCCCGCTTCCAAATCGACTATCGCATTGGCCAGGGAGATATTGGTGGGGTTTAACAGGCGTGAATAAATTTGGTGAGTCGACTCCTTGCCCTGAAAGGCATCATCCACCCATTCGGTACAGGCATACACATAGGTCGCCGTACGCACCACGACCGGGGTCGCGGAAAATAGCGCAGTCACGTTGTCAAACAAGGGGTAATGACTCTTTGAAACCTGAGAGCCGCTCTGCTTGGTCATACTCTGATACGTGGCACGAAAGGGGTTTTGTAAGGTATCAAGTACCTTCGCTATCTGGAACGACAAAAATTTCTTGGCATTAAAATAGGCTACTTTGTCTTCTTTGCTTAGGTTGGCCAGGGTGTCACTGGTAATTTTCCATAGTTGCTGCATGCTCGCCTGGCTGCAATACAGATGACTTGCCACATCAAATAAAGCCTTACCGTATTCGCTGTCTGGATCAATGCCAAAGTGGGCGAGTTGCTCAGACGCCAGGCCCTCAATCGAGGTGGCGAGTGTGGTATTTCTTTTTGGCGACAATATTTTCGCGTGATCCACATCTTGTGGTGTTTCACTTCGTGGTTCAATAACCTTTAGTTCTGACATATTTACTACCCAGTTTTGTATTTAATTAAACGAATTAACGCAATGGCCAAATATTATTCGACAAATATGATAAAAACCAGAATTATAAACAGAAAAAGCCCGCGGTATTAGGCTGAGATACTGCACAACTGTAAACAATGGGGGACATATACCCAAGTGAAGCCATCATTTTGCTTAGACGACGAGGAACGATCATTATTCTAAGTGGAATAGGCCGCAGCTCAATAAAGCGGTATTTTGTGAAAAATACTTGCCGTGTACCTTCAGCCATTATCAAATGCTCTATTGCCAAGCAGGCTAATGCCGCTTCGGGGCGCCCAAAGGCGATAATCCTGAGTTTGTCTGGCTTGTCGGGACCATAAACATAAAAAGCATAAACTGATCCTGTTATTTCAAGGTGTTTTTTCTGGCTTTACACTGCCTGGTGATGCAGATTAGTTTAACAACGATCAAGCCTATCAGCGGCAATTCGCATATTTAATCAAGGGTAAAACAGTCATGAACACAATGGGAATATTGAGTCGCGACGCCGGGCATTACCGTGCTCTGCTTGAACATCAGCACCTTGGCGAATTACAGCTGGTGTTTGCTGAAAAGAATCCGGCTCAAGTAAAGGATTTTTCCAAGGTCGAGATTTTACTGGCAGACCCCGACCTGGCGGCCTCTGTCATTGAACAATGCGCCAGTCTGAGATGGCTGCAGTCCACCTGGGCAGGCAATGCACCGCTGCTGAAACGGGGCAAAGGTGATTACCGCCTATGCGGCATAAAGGATGTGTTTGGGATAAGTATGCGGGAGTACGTCTTTGCCTACCTCTTGCACTTTTCCCGCAACGTTGATGGCTTCGCCCGTTGTCAGAAAACTGGGCAATGGCAGGCACCGGCTTTTACTGAGTTACATACAAAAACCCTGGGGATTATGGGCGTGGGCTCTATGGGCAAGCTGGTGGCAAAAACAGCGAAGTGCTTTGATATGCAAGTGCATGGACTGACGTATGCCAGCCGTGATTGCCCGGACGTGGATCGCTATTTCAACATAAAAGAAGCACAAGCGTTTGCTGCGGATCTGGACTACCTGGTTTGCCTGCTACCCGATACGCGCCATACACAAGGTGTCATTAACCAGTTATTTTTAGCTGCCCTGCCCCCTCGCTGCGTGTTGATCAACGCCGGGCGGGGGCAGGCTATTGATGAGCCTGCATTGCTATTAGCACTTAACAACAACAAACTGCGGGCAGCTGTACTGGATGTCACTCGCCAGGAACCCTTGCCTCCAGAGCATCCATTTTGGCATACCACTAACTTACATATCACTCAACATACGGCTGCCATATCAAAGCCTAAAGACATTCATCAAATATTCCTCGATAATTACCAACGCTATAGTAGAAACCGTCCCCTTAAATATCAATTGGACTTTGCAAAAGGATACTGAGAAGATGTCCTGCTCAGTATGTCCGATTGGCAGGCAAGCTCATATTCACTCTTCATACTGATCTACTCAAAGGGAAATGGCTCTCAAATTTTTTGGCCGTGGTATGTAGTATAAGGAAATAAAAATTAATTATAAAAAACGCACTGCCGAAGAACACATCATTATGTCGATTTGCGGCGCCTCCGCACTTTGCATATTGCCGTTTGTCTTTATCCGAGTGTTCCAAGCAGACTGGGTAATGACTGCCCTTAATCTCTTTGCAGTGATTGCCACTGGGGGGGTATTTATCTATGTTTATCGGACCAGCCAAATTCAATCAGCCCAATGGGTGCTCGCATTTCTATCTGTTTTAATCATCGTTCTAACGGTAATTATAAAAGGTAGTGAACAGATCGTCTGGATTTACCCGGCATCAGTCGCCGTTTTCTATTTATTAAAGCCTACAATCGCCCTCGGCATAAATCTTGTTATCGCTGCTGGCTTAGGCGCGTTGATCTGGAATGACTTCGATAGTGTCGCTGCAGCACGATATACGATGACAATTCTGATCACCTTGATGTTTAGCTATGCCTTTGCTGATCGCATGCGAAAGCAGCAGAGGAAACTGCTGGAACTGTCGTTCAAAGATGCCCTTACCGGAACCGGAAACCGTCGTGGGATGGAGGAGAAATTACTGGAAACAGTCGAACTGAGGCGACGGTACAAAGAGACCCCGGCCTGTGTGATCCTGATAGATTTAGATGAATTCAAAAACGTAAATGATCAGCATGGCCATGCCGTCGGTGATGAGATACTGATCTACGTTGTAGAAATTATCAGCGAGCGGCTCCGTGATACTGACAAACTCTTTCGCTTTGGCGGAGAGGAGTTTGTGGTTATTGCCGACAATACCGGCATTAGCAGTATATCCATTTTAGCGGAGCAATTACGTCAAGCGATAGATAAGGCAACCTTTCCCTTGCAAATTCATATCACCATTTCCCTTGGGTTGGCCCAATATAGAACCGCTGAAACCGGTTTTGAATGGTTGGGCAGAGCCGACAAAGCACTTTACCAGGCAAAGAGTAAAGGGCGTAACATATCTTGTATTGCGGCTTAAAAATGGATATTCCCAAGTGACCTCAAGATCCAGCGATTTTGGCTGCACCCCCTCCCAAGATAGATTGTAAGGTTTAGGCCCACGCCCATCCTCAAAGCGGATCGAACACTTGGATTGCAGATACATCTGCCCACGCAATGCCGGGCTCGCAACAAGTACCTTGCCAAACACCAATTCCGCCTTGCCTAAAGTATATACCCAAGTGACCTCAAGATGCCGGTGCCCTTGAAATCCACATTTCAGATGATTTTGTGAATAGCCTTGTTTTAGCGGCTATTCTGGCAGGAGTAAGCTGGAAACTTTCAGGATTTGCAAAAGGCTTAAGATCTCTTTACACAAGGAGTTAAAGTACTCAAGCTCCCTTTAACCTTAGAAAGTATTAATTGTAATCTTCTTTATGAGCTGGTTTTTTTGCTCTCCCTGAGAAAATTGTTAAGACGCCTTAGTAACTTTGCTTTATTCTTTAAACCATAAAAAATGTAAGAGACGATAAGAACGATGCCTAGCTCCCTGGATCCTAAATTAGCCGCCAGTATTAGCCAGTATGACCCGGAACAACGCCTAAAATACCTGGTAAAAGAAGTCGTGGCGAGTCAACAAATCTGGATATTAAAAGATGAGGATGGCTGCGTCATGCTCAACAGCGACGACGAAGACTGCGCCCCTGTGTGGCCGAATAAAGAATTTGCCGAAGCCTGGGCCACCGGGGAATGGGCAGAGTGTCAGCCCGAAGCCATTAGCCTAAACGTGTGGTTTAGCCGCTGGACCCAGGGTTTAGAAGATGACGAAGTGGCGATTGCGGTCTTTCCCAACCAAGATGAAGAAGGCCTGGTCATTTCTGCCCAGGAATTAGATTTTGAGCTACAACAGCAGGCAAAAAAATAATTCACCACCGAGAACACAGAGATGCTCCGCATTACACCGAGAAAAGACTATTAGGTGCTTAAAGCACTGAAGTTTTGGGATTTATAACAATAAATTGCCCTTCCTCTGTGCTCTCGGTGTCCTCGGTGGTTCAATTTTTGTTTTGTTGGCAATTACACCACAGGGACACTAAGCGCTGAACTCTGTGGTAAACAGTCATCCACATTGCCTAAGCTAAGTAAAATGCACAGGCATGTTATTTTTTAAAGGTCTCAAACTGATTAGGCAAGTAGTCCACCAGCCTGCCTGATAGGCTGACGTAGGTGCTTAGTGAATTCGATAGGGACAGAAAAATGGTCGGTAACTTATCCTCAAGTTCAGTGCGTTTGCTGTCGCCGCCCTTTTCTGCGGCTTGCTCCAGAGCTAGGGGAATATCGGCAAAGGTGCTAAACAAGCTTAAACAATGTTTTAGATCTTTTTGCAGAGCAAAGATTTCACTTTCCCCCCGCTCGCCCATTTTGCCCCAGGCGTCCAGCCAAACACCTTCTAGTTGACTATGGCCTGCGAGCAAACCGCAAAACCACTGACTGACAATGTTATGCCCTCCCCCGCTTTGGGAATAACTATATGCCGCCGGTAAGGCAATATGCTCATCACTCATGTCCTGCAACTGTTGCTGTAACACGCCTATTAATGCATCGCTTAGGCTGTCAGCTTGCTGTTCATCCCTTAAGCTATCCCGCTGTTTAATCGCCCAGGGCAGCCACTGTTCAGGCATGGGAATTTCCGGCGCGGATGCCACTGCGAAGATTAAACCCCCTATATAGTCATAGGAATGCAAGACGCCGGCTAAGGCCGTGTCAGCGCACAACGCTGCCAGCGCCTGGTGACTCTTTGACTCAAATGACTGCAAACTACACTCCCGGATTCAAATTGTAGGTACATAAGGTGTTTTGGGCGTGGGCTTACCAGCCCCGGTCTAGGTTTTTAAACGGGCAATAAGCTGCTCTAAGTAAGTTCGTGGACAACCAAAATTGATACGTACAAAGCCCTTATCACCAAAATCAATACCCGCAGAAGGCCCGACGCCTTTGGACTCAAAATACGCTTGTGGATCCTCGACCCCCAAACCACTGGCATCTATCCAGGCCAGAAACGTGGCCTGTGGTTTGAGTAATCGTAAACCCTCAATGGCGTTGATCTGCTCGACCAGATAATCACGATTCCCGCGCAGATAAGCCAACTCTCCCTGATGCCAGTCATCACATTCGGTGAATGCTGCCTGAGCTGCCACCAAGCCCAAAACATTGGCCCAGGGCATAATGCCCTGGGCTGCAGCATTAAAACGCTGGCGTAAACCAGGATTGGGAATGATGGCGAAGGCGGTACCTAAGCCCGCTACGTTAAAAGTTTTACTGGCCGCCATCAGGGTCACTGAGCGATCCCTTAGCTGTGGCAACTTGCCCGCGGGAATATGTTTCGCTTGCTCATCCAGGATCAAATCACAATGAATTTCATCGGAGCACAACACCACCCCATTGGCCTGACAGATCTGCGCCACTGTTTGCAACTCATCCGCCGTTAAAACAGAGCCAAGGGGATTCATAGGGTTACAGATAATAAAGAGTTTACATTTAGGATCCCTCGCCTGAATTTCTAGCTGAGTAAAATCCAGGGTCCAGCGATTATTCACTTCTACCGTATCAATATCCACCCGCTCAAGACCGTTAAGCTTTGGCGCAGCTAATAAGGGGGGATAGTTAGGCGTTTGCACCAGAACTTTGTCCCCCGCCTGACAATAGCCTTTGCACACCACATTAAACGCAGGTACGACACCAGGCGTCCACACAATCCAATCTGCCTGAATTTGCCAGTCATACTGACGAGACAACCAGTCAATAACCGCTTGATTAGCGCCCTGGTCATGAGCCGGAACCGTGTAGCCCAGCAGGCCATGCTCAACTCTGGCTTTAAGTGCATCTAATATCGGCTCAGCACAGCGAAACTCTGTATCCGCTATCCACATGGGCAGGATGTCTTTGCCCTTATATCTTTCCCATTTAAAGGCATGGGTCGGTTTTCTATCAATAATCTGATCAAACTGCATAAGGGGCTTTTCGCTTATTTAATGACTTTATGCCAATTTACGCAAATACATTGGCGGTGACTGGGCTGGGCTGTGCTGTGCGCGGGGCTTAGCTTAGCGAATTTTGCATAAGAGTTATATCATCAATTCCGATATTTTTTGCTCAGATTTTCAAGCTAAAATGCCTTCACAACAAGGTTGGTGGCAGCTACGTGTTTGGCTTTTACACTCCGTCTTATTACACTCCAATGGTTTTGGTTATAAAAAGGGCAGTCCTGAAAAATTATCGGCAAAGGGTTTCAATATGTCCATACCCTTAATGTGTGGCATCGAGCGAACACAACACCCTTGTAGGTTAAATTAGCCATAAACACGCCTTGTCCCGCCAGTAATTGAACACACGCAAGAGCTTGGCACAGCTCAAACCACGGAGGCGCCTGCGCTTCAGCCCCTGGTGAAG
>JBLHIW010000076.1:0-13312 GCA_047618055.1 Paraglaciecola sp.
ATCTTCTGCCTATTGTTGCGGAGCCAAAGTCTGCTCAAGTTTTAAAACCTGAGGTCGAAAAGGAAGTAGAGCCCCTTGTCGTTATGGACGCAAGCTTGCCAGAAATGCGTCCAACGGAAGCATTCCAGGTGTTGTTTTTTGAAGTGGCAGGTTTAACACTCGCGCTTCCCCTAACGGAGTTAGGGGGTATTCACCAATTAGAAAAAATCAATCCAATACCCGGTAAATCAGATTGGTTTAAAGGTGTGATGCTACATCGAGATAAAAAATTTAACGTAGTTGATACGGCAAAATGGATAATGCCACAAGAAAGGTCTGAAAAACTGACAGGTTCCACAGAATATAAATATCTTATAATACTCGATGAAAGTGGCTGGGGGCTGGCTTGTGAAAGTCTGGTCACCACTATTATCTTGCAGCCTGATGACGTGAAGTGGCGCAAAGTAGATAGTAAACGCCCCTGGTTGGCCGGAATGATAAAGAAAAAGATGTGCGCCTTGGTAAACGTCAAACAACTGGTTAGTATATTGAATAAAGGTTTGAGCAGTAATGGTTAATCTACCTAGGTTTCTGGAGCGAGTTTAATGAGTAATGATAGAAGTTTGAATAACCGGGCAGATAAAAATGACGAAGTGCTGCAGTGGGTTACCTACAGATTAGGCGAGGAAACCTTTGGCATTAACGTTATGCAGGTGCAGGAAGTATTAAGATATACTGAAATTGCGCCGGTGCCGGGTGCACCCGACTATGTGCTCGGTATCATTAATTTGCGCGGCAATGTGGTTACCGTTATCGATACTCGGGCACGATTTGGCCTGCCGCCCGCTGACACGACCGACAATACGCGGATTGTGATCATCGAATCAGACGAGCAAGTTGTAGGGATCCTGGTAGATAGTGTTGCTGAGGTCGTCTATTTGCGTTCTTCCGAGATCGATAGTGCGCCGAATGTAGGTACCGAAGAAAGCGCCAAATTCATCCAGGGCGTGTGTAATCGGGACGGTCAATTGCTGATCCTGGTTGATCTCAAGAAGTTGTTGAGTGATGACGAGTGGGAAGAAGTCATTAATATCTAGTCCACCACACTCCCTTGGTATTTTACTAACTTAGGCTACGTTGCTGGCTGTTAGTGTTAAGGGTTTATTTTTATACTGAGCAGGTACTATCTGACGTTATGAACACAACAATACTCCTTATTATCGTCAACGTCCTGCTGCTATGCAGCGTTATTGCCGGATTATACTTGTCCCGTAAACGTCAGCATTTGTTAGATGAAGACATGGCCTCACTAAAAGAAGCTAATCAACGCTACGCGCGCCAGCTTAAACACATGGATGAAGAATTACATGAAATTCGCAGCGGTAATATGGGTATCGGGGTTAAAGTCCAAGAGTTAATATCTGCGATAAAGTTGACCCAAGTAAAACAAGAAGCCTTAGCCGAACAGGATCCACAAAGTCGATTCTATAACCAGGCGGCTAAACTAGTGGCCGGTGGGGCGACAATAGAAGATGTCATGCGTGAATGTGATATTCCAAAAGCCGAAGCCGAGTTGTTGTTTAGCTTGCACCAAAAATAAAGCCTTTTTGCCACTTTTCAACCAGCCTTTCCCGATTAAAGTTTATATCCCCGGCAGATCCTTCTATGATTATTTACTAGTATATATGCTTTTTCATTTAGACGTCTAGACGTAAAGAAGTTGACTTTTTTGTTCGGTTAAGAGAAATTTGTTTTCATCAATTTCATCATTGGAGTCTTTATGCCTATTCGTATCCCGAGTAATTTGCCGGCACAAAATGTATTAAGTCGTGAAAACATTTTTGTGATGGATACTCAACGAGCAGCGACGCAAGATATCAGGCCGATGGAAGTGGGTATTTTGAATCTGATGCCGAATAAAATGGAAACAGAAGAGCAGTTTTTACGACTGCTTTCTAATACGCCATTGCAAGTCAATGTAGATCTGATCCGCATCGACAACCAGGCACCAAAAAATACGCCCAAGGCCCATATGGATGCCTTTTATCGTAACTTTGATGACGTTGCCAATAAACGCTATGACGGATTGATTGTGACAGGCGCACCCCTAGCCCATCTTGCCTATCAAGATGTTAAATACTGGGAAAAAATGACAGTAGTCATGGACTGGGCGCGCAGACATGTTCAATCAACCTTGTTTTCATGTTGGGCGGCTCACGCGGCGATATATCATTTTTTTGGTAAGTTGCGGGTGTTACGGGATAAAAAATTAAGCGGCGTTTACCCTATTGAAGTGCAAAATGAATATGATGAGCTTTTACGTGGTTTTGACCCGGTATTTTTTGCTCCTCAATCCCGTTATGGCGAAATACCCATAGCTGACTATCAGAGTATTGAGGAATTAAGTGTATTAGCCAGTTCTGAACACGTCGGCGCCCATATTGTGGCCTCTAAAGATAAACGTTTAGTGTTTGTCACAGGACATCCGGAATATGATCCTGAGAGTTTGAGTCAGGAGTATCATAGAGATTTACTGGCGAATACCGGGGCCCAAGTGCCTGAAAATTATTTTCCTAATAATGAGCCTACTCAGCCCCCAATAGTTAATTGGCGGGCACATGGCAGTTTGTTGTTTACCAACTGGTTAAACTATTATGTTTATCAGAATACACCTTATGATTTAAGCAAGTTGCCTAAATAATACCAAGCAGCTGCGGTACGACTATTTAAACGCAAATTTTTAGAGGACTAAACTTGAGCCAGCTCTTACGTGAACAGCAGTTGCATCGTGCAGCTGCGCAACGAATCTTAGTCTTAGATGGTGCAATGGGCACCATGATCCAGCAGCACAAGCTTACGGAAGAAGAGTATCGGGGGGAGCGTTTTGCCGATTGGCATTCTGATGTTAAGGGTAATAATGACTTATTAACCCTCACGCAAGCACAGATTATTTTTGATATTCACTGGGCTTATCTGGAGGCCGGTGCCGATATTCTGGAAACTAATACCTTCAATGCCACGAGTATTTCCATGGCGGACTACAATATGCAGTCTCTGGCCAGGGAAATTAACATTGAAGCGGCCAAGTTGGCCCGTCGCGCCGCCGATCAATTCAGCGCCCAGACCCCGGATAAACCCCGCTTTGTGGCGGGGGTGTTGGGGCCAACCAGTCGCACGGCGTCGATCTCTCCCGATGTAAACGATCCGGCAAAGCGCAACGTGAGTTTTGATGAACTGGTAGAAGCCTATGTAGATGCGACCCATGGCTTAATTGAAGGGGGCTGTGACTTGATACTCATCGAAACGATTTTCGATACTCTCAATGCCAAAGCGGCTGCGTTTGCAGTAGAGCAAGTATTTGATGAACTGCAAATTCGATTACCGGTGATGATCTCCGGCACCATCACCGATGCCTCCGGACGCACTTTGTCAGGTCAAACGGCCGAGGCGTTTTATTATTCTATGTGTCATGTATCGCCGTTTGCCTTTGGCTTAAATTGCGCATTGGGGCCTGATTTGCTCCGTCAATATGTGGATGAAATATCCGTTGTAGCAGAGTGTTTGGTTTCTGCTCATCCGAATGCAGGCTTACCTAACGAATTTGGTGAATATGACTTAGAAGCGGATGAAATGGCCGAGCATATGGGTGAATGGGCACAAGCTGGTTTGGTCAATATCGTGGGTGGCTGCTGTGGCAGTACTCCAGAACATATTGCCGCGATAGCCGAGGCAGTCGCATCGTTCCCGCCCCGAAAGGTCGTTCAGCGTGAGGTTAAACTACGCTTGTCTGGCCTCGAACCCTTTGTGCATTAGGCGATTATTATGACAACAAAAGAACTAAACGAAGTTGATGTGGCGACGCCATCAGCTTCTACGTTTATCAATGTAGGTGAACGGACCAACGTGACCGGGTCGGCCATGTTTAAACGGCTGATCATGGACGATGATTATGAAAAGGCTTTGGACGTAGCCCGTCATCAGGTAGAAAATGGCGCACAGATCATCGATGTCAATATGGATGAAGCCATGCTGGACTCTGAGGCGGCGATGACTCGCTTTTTAAACATGATTGCCTCAGAGCCGGATATTTCTCGGGTACCGATTATGATCGATTCATCTAAATGGTCGGTGATCGAGGCGGGTCTGAAATGTGTGCAGGGCAAGGCGGTCGTTAACTCCATTAGCCTCAAAGAAGGGGAGGATAATTTCCTCACCCAAGCTAAGTTGCTTAAGCGTTATGGGGCCGCCACGGTGGTGATGGCCTTTGATGAAAAGGGCCAAGCGGACACCGAAGCCCGTAAGTTTGAAATATGCCAGCGTAGTTACAAGTTGCTGACGGAAAAAATCAATTTTCCCCCTCAAGATATTATTTTTGATCCCAATATATTCGCCGTGGCCACCGGCATTGAAGAGCACAATAATTACGCGGTGGACTTTATTAACGCCACCCGGCGTATCCGAGCCGAATTGCCCCATGCCCATGTGTCCGGTGGTTTGTCCAATGTGTCCTTCTCGTTTCGCGGCAATAATCCGGTGCGAGAAGCCATGCATTCGGTATTTTTATACCACGCTATTAAAGCGGGCATGGACATGGGCATTGTCAATGCCGGCCAGTTGGAAGTGTACGATCAGATCCCACCCGAGCTCAAAGAAGCGGTAGAAGACGTGATCCTTAATCGCAACCCCCAGGCGACTGACAGGCTGTTAGAATTAGCACCCAAGTATAAAGGCGATGGCAAGGCGATAGTCAAAGAAACCCTTGAATGGCGTAATTTACCCGTTAATAAACGCTTAGAGCACGCTCTGGTGCGGGGTATCATGGACTTTATCGAAGAAGATACAGAACAAGCTCGCCTGGAGGCGGATAAACCGCTACACGTGATTGAAGGCCCATTAATGGACGGCATGAACGTGGTGGGGGATCTGTTTGGCGAAGGTAAGATGTTTTTACCCCAGGTGGTTAAATCGGCCCGGGTGATGAAAAAAGCGGTAGCTTATCTCAATCCCTATATCGAATTAGACAAAGATAAGGGCCGCAGTAACGGCAAAATATTGATGGCCACCGTCAAAGGAGATGTGCACGACATTGGTAAAAATATTGTGGGCGTGGTGCTGCAATGTAATAACTTTGAAATTATCGACCTTGGAGTCATGGTGTCCTGTGCCAAAATTCTCCAGGTCGCCAAAGATGAAAAGGTTGATATGATTGGTCTCTCAGGTCTGATCACCCCTTCCCTGGATGAAATGGTGCATGTGGCCAAGGAGATGCAGCGCCTTAAATTCGATCTGCCCTTGTTAATCGGTGGTGCAACGACCTCTAAGGCCCATACGGCGGTCAAAATCGAACAACACTATCAGCATCCCGTAGTCTATGTACCCAATGCCAGTCGTGCCGTCGGGGTGTGCCAAAAGCTTATCTCAACAGAACGCCGCTCAGAGTATGCCAAACAGCTCGATAAAGAATATGCCGTGGTACGAGAGCAGCATGCCCGCAAAAAGCCCCGCAGCAGGCCGGTGTCTCTTGAGCAAGCCCGGGCCAATGGCTTTGTGTTTGATTGGAGCACGTATACGCCGCCGGTACCTAAGCAGCTTGGGGTGACTGCCTTTTCGGTGCCCTTAGCCGAATTGCGTGATTACATTGACTGGACCCCGTTCTTTTTAACCTGGTCACTGGCGGGCAAGTATCCCCGTATTTTGCAGGATGAAGTCGTTGGTGTTGAAGCCAGCAAGTTGTTTGCCGATGCCATTGCCATGCTCGACGAGCTGTGTGCCAACGGTAAATTACTGGCCAAAGGCGTGATGGGGATATTTCCCGCTAACCGGGTCAGTGATGACATTGAAATTTATGCTGACGAGTCCCGCTCAGAACCTATCCATATTGCTCATCATTTACGCCAGCAAAGCGAAAAAGCCAAGGGCGCGAACAATTGCTTAAGCGATTTTATTGCTCATAAAAACTCAGGGAAAGGTGATTACCTTGGCGCCTTTGCGGTGACGGCTGGGGTAGGGGAAGATGAGTTGGCCCGGCATTATGAACAACAAGGGGATGATTACAACGCAATTATGGTCAAAGCCATGGCGGATCGTCTGGCAGAGGCTTTTGCGGAATATTTGCACAAAAAGGTGCGCAAAGAAATCTGGGGCTTCGGGGCAGATGAAACACTGTCAAACGAAGAACTGATCCGGGAAAAGTATCAGGGTATTCGACCGGCACCGGGCTATGCCGCCTGTCCTGAGCACACGGAAAAACAGGCCATTTGGGACTTGCTCGATGCTGAGCACCATACGGGCATGAAGTTAACCGAAAGCTATGCCATGTGGCCGGGCGCTTCTGTCTCAGGCTGGTATTTTTCTCACCCGGATTGCCGTTATTTTGCCGTGGCGCAAATTCAAGGTGATCAACTCGAGGATTATGCTCGTCGTAAAAACTGGGATCGCCTTGAAGCGGAAAAATGGTTGGGGCCAAACCTGCCATGATTAAAATGAATAAGCCTTTTAGTCAGGCCTGTGAAAACAACAAAAAATTCATTCTTGAGCAACTGGTTCGTTGCTTTGCTAATAGCTATAAAATCTTAGAGGTTGGCTCTGGTACCGGGCAGCATGCAGTTTATTTTGCGCCGAATTTGCCCCATCTGGTATGGCAAACCAGCGACCAAAGCCATTATCATGGGGGGATACACACGTGGTTGGCTCAGCACCCCGCTGACAACCTAAAAACGCCAATTACGCTTACCATTGGCCAGGATAGTTGGCCTGAGATTAGGGTTGATGGGGTGTTTACTGCCAATACTACCCATATTATGCAGGCCTGTGACGCCAAATTAATGATGCAAACGATTACCCAGAACCTATGCCAGGGAGGGGTGTTTTGCCAGTACGGTCCCTTTAATATTGATGGCCAATACACCAGTGACAGTAATGAGCACTTTGATCGTCATTTAAAAAATGAAGGCTGTGGGGGGATCCGCGATATTGCAGAACTGCAACGCTGGGCACCGGGTCTGGAGCTGCAAGAGACTATCCCAATGCCGGCAAATAATTTTTTACTGGTTTGGATAAAATCCTAGATTGATACCTTTGATCTTGAGCTGCCCTGGACCTGCACATTTTTGATTGCCAGATCCCATTGGATCCGGCTCCCGTAGTGCAACTCCAATTCCGGGTTTACTATCGTGGGGACGACCTCAACACCAGGTAAAAAAAGCACGTTTCATGGTCATTGAATTGATATTTAGGCAACACAGAATATATCCCGGAAGTGGCTAAAAGTCCTCCAGCCTATCCCAAAAAATAATTACTTCGGTGGCAAACTTATCTTTGTGGTGCCTCATTATCCATAAAAAAGCCCAGCTACAAAGCCGGGCTTAGTTAAGGCGTGTAAACCCGCCTTGTGTTTTTTTCTTATGGCTGGATGTTACTCGTCTTCTTCTTCTACCAGCGTCATTAGCGAGGTATTCCCGCCAGATGCCGTGGTATCGATACTGACGGTTTTTTCTATTAGCAAACGTTGGATCAAGTGGTCATTATACTCCGCGGTGATAACCGGGAGTATAGCCCCTGAGCGTTTTGCCAGCATTTGTACCATATAGCTGGAGCGATCACTTTCGCTGTCGATTACCACACCGGCAAGGGACTCTTTGGCTAACAAGGGTTGTAGGTGATGCAGCTTAGCGACCTGAAATACACCTTGTGGTGCGCCAGTGGCAATAAACTGTTCACGGAATTCAATTGCCTCTGCGTAGAACAGCTCAGATACCACTGAAATGACCACATTCCCCGTTGCCAAAGCAGTCACTATGGATAGTACCCAATACTCGAAAGTCACATTTTTATCAGCGAAACAGACCAGGATCCCTCTGGGTTCAAGGTATAACACATTGGATTCACCCGTTGGCCCAGGTAAAATCTTAGGTTTTTTCAGACGTCTTTCGATACTCATCAACTGCGAGCGGGCCGCCGCTAAGGTCGAATTTAAATCATCGGCCAGTTCGTCTACTATATCCACTTTGGCAATCGTGGCCAGTAACTGACGAACCGAAGAAATACGGGTATTTAAATCAGTTAAACGCCATTCATGTTCGGTAATGCAGGCATTATTTATGAACTGTTCAGCTTCTTGCCTGGCTTCGTCATTACTTTGCAGTGCTTTATCTGTGTTTGCTGACAATGTACCAAGGACTCGCGGCGTTGATTTTTCCAGCATAAGGCGCGTCAAGTAGTTAGGTCCACCCGCTTTAGGGCCGGTTCCAGACAGTCCGCGACCGCCAAAGGGCTGAACACCGACTACTGCACCTATCATATTGCGATTAACATATACGTTGCCGGCGCGGGAGAGTTTAACTAATTCCATGGCCCTGATATCAATTCGGGTATGGATCCCCATGGTTAAACCAAAGCCCGTGGCATTAATTTTTTCTACCGTTTGTTCCAGTTCATCGGCCTTGAAGCGCACTATATGAACACAGGGGCCAAACACTTCACGCTTGAGTATGGAGATATCAGCAATTTGATAAAGTTTGGGCGCAAAAAAGGTACCGTTATTATCAGGTACCTTGCACTCATATAACAAGGTTCCATTTTGTTGCATATCGTCTGCATGGGCCTGCAAATTAGCCAGGGCTTTTTGGTCAATAACCGGGCCAACATCAGTAGACAAATAGGCTGGGTCACCGACATTTAATTCCTTAAGGGCACCAATCAACATTTCGCTTACGGTATCGGCTATCTCTTCTTGTAAAAACAGCACACGCAGTGCTGAGCAGCGTTGACCTGCACTTTGAAAGCCAGAGGCGATCACGTCATCAACCACCTGTTCAGGCAAGGCTGTTGAGTCAACAATCATGCAGTTTTGGCCACCGGTTTCGGCGATCAATGGGACCTGTTCACCGCCTCTTTGGGCCAAAGCATTAGCGATAACATTACCGGTAACCGTTGAACCGGTAAACATCACCGCTTTGATCCGTTCATCGGGTAACAGGATCTCACCGACATCGGGCCCTGCAGCGATCACAGCCTGCACAACGCCTGCGGGTAAACCCACATACTCCATTAACTGCAAAGCGCGCAGGGCAATTAAACTGGTTTGCTCTGCGGGTTTGGCAATCACCGTATTGCCGGTGACAATAGCGGCGGCCACTTGCCCTAAAAAGATGGCTAAGGGAAAGTTCCATGGACTGATACACAAGACCACACCCCTGGGCGCTAATCTGTCATCTTCTGCGAGTTCTTCCGCCCGGGCGGCATAATAGCGACAAAAATCGACCGCTTCACGCACTTCGTCCACCCCATCTGTTGTGACCTTGCCGGCTTCTTTTATACACAGGGCGATGAGTTCGTCCATATGGCGTTCTAGGATGTCAGCGGTACGGCGCAGCAAATCTGCTCGTTCGCTCATGGGCGTTTGCGACCAAGTGGAAAAAGCCTGGTGCGCAGTGTTTAATTTATCCGCCATCTGCTGCTGGGTATCGAAACGATGAAAGCCGATGATTTCGTCTACGTTGGCAGGGTTGCGCACCGCATGACAGCCTTCAGGTACGTGTTCTTCACTCAATAAATTTTCGTCAAACCAGCGATCCACTGCAGCCTTGAGCGGCGTAATTTGATTAATATCGGTGACATCAAGACCTCTGGAGTTGTCTCTTTCTTTACCAAACAAGGCAATAGGTTTCTGGATCTGGTCGTTATATTTATGTTTTAAGCGTTGGGTTTTTTCAACCGGATCTTCGAGCAAGGATTCTACTGGTCTGGAGTCGTCTACTATGGCATTAACAAAAGAAGAGTTTGCGCCGTTTTCGAGGAGGCGACGGACTAAATAGGCTAATAAATCTTCATGCTCGCCCACAGGGGCGTATATACGGCATTGAATATTTTCTACGGTGACGATTTGATCGTACAGGCTGTCACCCATTCCGTGTAGGCACTGAAACTCAAAGCCCTCTTTATCATTACCGGCTAATTCTATTATAACGGCGGCAGTGTAAGCATTATGGGTCGCAAATTGTGGGTAAATCGTGTCGCGATAATCTAATAGGCGGTTGGCACAGGCATGGTAAGACACATCGGTAGATGATTTACGGGTAAAAACGGGGAAGTGTTCCAGGCCATCTTTTTGGGCATTTTTTATTTCAGTATCCCAGTAAGCACCCTTAACCAGTCGCACCATCATTTTACGGCCGACTTTTTCAGTCAATTCCCGTAACCAGTCGATAACATACAGGGCGCGTTTTTGATAAGACTGGACAGCCAAACCAAAACCGTCCCAGCCATTTAAGTCAGGATCACTGAATACGTGTTCAATGATATCTAAGGAAATATCCAATCGTTCTGATTCTTCAGCATCGACTGTTAAGCCGATGTTGTATTCTTTGGCCAGTAGACACAATTGTTTCAGTCTTGGGGGGATCTCCGCCATGACCCGTTCTCTGTGGGTGAATTCATAGCGGGGGTGAATGGCTGATAGCTTGACTGAAATTCCCGGACTTTTTCTGGGTCCTTTGCCTTTTGCGGCTTTACCGATGACTTTTATCGCGTGTGCATAGGCATTAAAATAGTCGTCGGCATCTTTTTGGTTTCTTGCACCTTCACCCAGCACGTCATAAGAGTAAACATAGCCTTTACGCTCTTTTTCTTCCGCGCGGCGCACTGCATCTTCGATGGTTTCGCCCAAGACAAACTGTTGCCCCATGACCTTCATCGCTATGTTCATGGCTTTACGAATAACCGGTTCGCCAACCTTACCTAGGGTTTTTTTCAGGAAACCAAATTTATTCCGTTGATTGGCATAATTAACCAATCCACCGGTCATTAACAAACCCCAGGACGAAGCGTTGACAAACAATGAGTCACTGTTGCCCAGATGTGAGCTCCATTGACCTTTGGATAATTTATCGCTAATCAACTTGTCTTGCGTACGTTTGTCTGGCACCCGCAACAAGGCCTCTGCCAGGCACATCAATACTACGCCTTCGGCAGATGAAAGGGAGTACTCATTGAGCAGTGCCTCAACTACCCCCGTGCCTTCCTGATCATTACGAATTTGCAGCACCATCTTACGGGCTCGATCCCAGGCACGGCTGCGGGCACGCATATTAACTTCTGCATCTGGCAGAATATGTTCAACGGCAAGATCTTCATCGATGCGATAAAAATCGCGAATTTTTTGACGAATGGCTGATTCGGTGACTAGGTTACCGTCAAACAACATATACAACTCCAAATAGGCAAAAAAATGAAACACGAAATGGGGTCTTTTTCAAGCCCACTTAATACGCCGTAGAGTATATAGACCGTAGCCACTGGCGACAATGTTTGTGGTCAGTAAAACCACGAATAGCAGGCAAACAGTGGTATGTGTTTTTGTGCTAGCTGTTTACCCGTTTTTATAGAGGAAATACCCTGATTAAAGGTAGATGTGACCTATTGGGTAAGGAGGAACATCGTAAATATCACCGCTTACCCCCAGTATTTTGTATGCATTATTTAAGTGCAGTATAAGAAGGTGGGCCAAGACTCCTTCTTACCAGGGGGGCATGGTGATGTATGCAGGCGATCTGATAAATTCAAGGGCTGCAGAAATATAATGGTCCTGAATCGAGCATATATAGCATTAGCCTTTTTAATCACAGCAATAGGCTGATAAAATGCCAGCACTTTTTTTGATAGGATTTTTTAAACATGACAGTGGTGACTCGTTTTGCGCCAAGCCCGACCGGCTATCTACACGTTGGCGGTGCTCGTACTGCACTTTATTCCTGGTTATACGCCAAAAGCCAGGGTGGCAAGTTCGTTTTGCGGATTGAAGATACCGATATTGAACGTTCTACTCAGGGGGCTATCGATGCCATTCTTGAGGGCATGCAATGGCTGGGATTGGACTGGGACGATGGCCCATATTACCAAACCCAGCGTTTTGAGCGTTATAAGCAGTTAATTCAGCAGTTACTAGACGAAGGCAAGGCTTACAAGTGTTTCATGCCGGCCGCAGAATTAGATGCTATCCGTGAGCAGCAAAAGGCGATGGGTGAAAAACCTCGTTATCCCGGTACATGGCGCGAGCGTACTGACCATCCCATCGACCAACCTTTTGCGATCCGTTTTAAGAACCCTACTCAAGGTACGGTAGTGATTAAGGATCATATTCGCGGGAATATCGAAATCGCGAATAGCGAGCTCGATGACCTCATTATTCAACGTAGTGATGGGGTGCCGACCTACAATTTTTGTGTGGTAGTCGATGATTGGGATATGGGGATTAGTCACGTAGTGCGTGGCGAAGATCATATCAACAACACACCACGTCAAATCAATATTGGTCAAGCACTTGGTGCATTGGAACCTGAATATGCCCATGTTTCCATGATCCTTGGTGATGATGGTAAAAAACTCTCCAAGCGTCATGGTGCAGTCAGTGTGATGCAATATCGGGATGAGGGTTATCTGCCGCAAGCCCTGCTTAATTATCTGGTTCGCTTGGGTTGGTCCCATGGCGATCAGGAAATTTTTTCTATTGAAGAAATGATCAATTTGTTTGATCTGGATGGGATTGGCCAGTCAGCCTCGGCATTTAATACCGATAAACTTATTTGGCTGAACCAACATTACATTAAAACGTTGCCTGTCTCTGAAGTGGTGGAACATGCCAAATGGCATTTTGCGCAACAAGGCATTGATATGAGCGCGGGTCCAGCACTTGAAGACGTTATCTCAGTTCAGGCTGACAGAGTAAAAAATCTGAAAGAACTTGCACAAATCAGCCGTTATTTCTTTGAAGAGTATGAAGCGTTTGATGAAAAGGCCGCTAAGAAACATTTACGGCCAGTCGCTAAAGATGCCCTGGTGGCGGTTAAAGCCAAGTTAAGTGCATTAAGCCAGTGGGATCCTGAGTCAATTCATGAGGCGATTAATAAGACCGCCGAGGAATTAGAAGTAGGCATGGGGAAAGTCGGTATGCCATTGCGTGTTGCGGTGACGGGCTCAGGTAATTCCCCTGCCTTAGATGTGACTTTGAATCTGCTTAAATTTGAACAAGTTGCTGCACGGATAGACAAAGCGCTCATTTATATAGCAAACAGACAGAATTCCTGAAAAAACCGTTGACATAAAAAGGGCTGGTGCCTAGAATGCGCCCCGCTGTAAAGGAACGACAGCGACTTATCAAAAAGCTTAGGCTTAGAACATAAGTAAGGGGCCATAGCTCAGCTGGGAGAGCGCTTGCATGGCATGCAAGAGGTCGGCGGTTCGATCCCGCCTGGCTCCACCAAATCAAGGAATATTCACTACCACCTAGGCCAGTGAATATAGAGATTAGACAGATAGAGAATTTGTTTTTGTAATT
>JBLHIW010000077.1:0-13211 GCA_047618055.1 Paraglaciecola sp.
TACGGCTTGGATCTGGATACTGAGATTAAAATGTTGGAGATCGCCCGGGAGCTTGAACAACAGCTGCCAGTCAACATTATTCCTACTTATCTGGGCGCCCACACTGTGCCCCTTGAATACAAAACTCAGCCTGATGAGTATGTCACTTTTATCTGTGATCAGGTTATTCCTCAAATTGCCCGGCGCAAACTGGCTGTGGCCGTGGACGTATTTTGTGAGTCCATCGGTTTTTCACCCAAGCAATGCGAACGGGTATTTATCGCCGCCCAACAACATGGCCTTGGCATAAAAGCCCATGTTGAGCAGTTGTCTGATCTAAAGGGGGCAAAACTGGCGGCAGATTTTGGGGCATGGTCGGTTGATCATATTGAATACCTGGATCCCAATGACGTGAGTGCCCTCAAAGAGGCAGGCACGGTGGCGGTGTTGTTACCCGGTGCGTTCTACTTCTTAAACGAAACCAAAAAACCGCCGGTTGCCGCGCTCAGGGAACATAGCATTCCCATGGCCGTCGCGACCGATCTTAATCCCGGCAGTTCGCCGCTGGCATCCCTGCTCACTGCCATGAATATGGCCAGTGTATTTTTTGGCTTGACCCCGGAAGAAGCCTTAAGAGGCACCACGGTCAATGCCGCCAGGGCCTTGGGCCTAAAAAACAAAGGTCAAATCGACCAGGGTATGGATGCGGATTTATGCTTGTGGGATATCGAGCATCCATCCGAATTAGTCTATGGCATCAATCAAAACCGCCCCAGCGATATCTGGCTAGGAGGCCGGCATGTCTAAACTAGACAAAACCTATCAATGGCAGGGCCGTGAAGACAGTGAGGATGGTGAGCAAGGTTTACGTTGGCATCAGGTGCTAAACCGCAGTGGCAATCTCCCACTAAACCGCACCGGTAATCAACAGGGAAGCGCCTTAGTCGGCTTTGCCTGTGATCTCGGTGTAAAGGCCAATAAAGGCCGTATGGGTGCCAAAAATGGACCTAATAAAATACGTGACGCTCTGGCCAACCTGGCCTGGCATGGCAAACGGCCAATCACCGATCAGGGCACGATAATAGTAAATCATGATTTGGCCCAAGACCAGGCTCACTATGCACACACCATCGCCGAGGCGCTAACACAGCACTGCCTGGTAATCGGTCTGGGTGGGGGTCATGAAATCGCCTGGGGAAGTTATCAGGGACTGCTTGAGCATCTTGAGTCAAAGCCAGACACACGCATTGGCATCATCAATTTTGACGCCCACTTTGATTTAAGGAAGCCATCACCATCCGCCAGCTCCGGCACGCCCTTTCGGCAAATAGCCGAGCATTGCCAGCAAAACCACAGGCCATTTAATTATGCTTGCCTGGGGGTAGCCGAGGCGGCCAATACCCCGGCCCTTTTTGCTTACGCAAAGCAGCTCAATGTGCCTTATTTACTCGACAGGCAATGTGAACTGGCCGCGGCCCAGGCCCTATTAACCCCTTTCCTCGCAGACATTGATGAGCTGTATGTGACAATCTGCCTGGATGCCTTTCCTGCCCATATCGCCCCTGGCGTCAGTGCACCCAGCGCTCTGGGTATTTCACCTGCATTTGTGATCGATATGATCCACTGGTTGGCAGAGTCCGAAAAAGCATTGGGCTATCACTGGCACCTGGCTGATATCGCCGAAATGAATCCCCTCTACGATCAGGACAACAGAACCGCCAAACTGGCTGCCAGATTAATATTTGAGATCCTTAAAGCCAAAGCAGATAAAGAATCACACTCAAAAAATCCTTGTTGATTTTCAAAAACAAGCTAAATTGATATCATAATGATATCAATTGGACACAAACATGATTAGCGAAAAACAAGGATTTTCAATTAATGGTTACTTGGCATTTTTTGCTGTATTGCCTTTATTACAGATAGGCTTTGCCCTGATGTTGGCCAATCAAATATGGATACCTATCAGCCTGATTTTTAGCCTTGTGGTATTGGTATGTTGGGCGGGGTTTTTTATGGTACAGCCCAATCAGGGCAAGGTGATGACCTTATTTGGCAGCTATGTGGGCACGGAAAAGCGCACTGGCCTGCGCTGGACTATCCCGCTCTTTATGCGCAAAGCCATTTCATTGCGGGTACGAAATTTTGAATCGGCCAAAATCAAAGTGAATGATAATCAGGGCAACCCGGTGGAAATTGCCACGGTAGTGGTGTGGTCGGTGACCGATACGGCTGAGGCCATGTTTGAAGTGGACGATTATGTGAGTTACGTCAACATTCAAAGTGAATCGGCTTTGCGTAATATGGCCAGCAGTTACAGTTATGATCCCCAAGACGATAGTCATAGTGAAATTGCCCTGCGCAGCCATCCGCAGCAAATATCCGATAAGTTGAAAGAGGAAATTCAGGAACGTTTGGGTCGGGCCGGAGTGACGGTGCACGAAGCACGCATTAGTCATCTGGCCTATGCCCAGGAAATTGCCAGCGCTATGTTACAGCGTCAACAAGCCAGCGCCATTATTGCCGCCCGCAGCAAGATAGTTGAAGGTGCGGTGGGCATGGTGGAAATGGCTCTGGACAAACTCAGTGAGCGAAACGTTGTGGCGCTGGACGAAGAACGCAAGGCCGCCATGGTCAGCAATTTACTGGTGGTGCTATGCAGTGATAAACATACCCAGCCGGTGGTCAACACTGGCTCACTTTATTAACAATAGGCGCAGATACTTTGTCTAAAAAAGCTTATCCACTGAGAATAAGTACCGACGTATTAGCCGCCATGCAACGCTGGGCTGATGATGATCTGCGCAGTGTCAATGCCCAAATTGAGTATGTGCTGCGTACCTCACTGCTTAAACAAGGTCGGGTTAAGTTAATACACAAGGCCGTCACTCAGGTGATTGATGAGACAGAACGTAAGAACAACAAGGGGACGTAAACCTTGTTGTCCTTATTGAATACACCACGTTTTCTATACAGTGCAAGGGGTAACAGCAGCAAGGTCAAGTAGGCCATACTGCCGCCATTTTCATGAACGATCACCACCATGGGCTCCCCATAAACTTCTTCGAAGTCCGCACTTTCCAGCGCTAGGGAATACAAATCAGCATCACTATTGCCGTCAAGAGTAGCAACCAGCTCGTCGTTGAGGGCATCGTATAATTCAATTAGCAGCTCATAATCCCCACTGGGGAAGCCCGTCAATAATTCACTGTCGACCTCAAAGCTATCGTCTGAACTTTCACCGTCAATATGAAACACTGAGCTAGTGTGAAATTCCTGAAATACCTCACCCCGGCCAAGATAAAGACGAGCATAGACATCGGCATGTTCAAAAACTGTGTCGGCGTCAAATTCAACAGAAAAGTGATGGTAGTAGCCGTCAAAGTCCGGATCACTATACAGTGAGACCTGGGCATCATAGATCCAAAACTCGTGATCCAGAGCTTGCACCTGGGGCCGGGCTAAGAGCGTCATCCCGCTTTGCGCCTGGGCAGGGCTTGCCTTTTTTCCGCTAGCTGAATCTTTATCCTGGGCTGTTTTTACCAGGGGAGCAATGAGGAGTTTTACGCCCTGGGAGGACTTAGTCATCACTTCACTGGTATTGCCCCGATGCTTTTCAATAGACTTTGCTGACCAACTTTGTGCACTTGTTTGTCCACTTACCTGTCCTGCTGGGACAAGGACGAGCAGCGCCAACCATCCTATTATGCTGTTGTTTTTCATCACACACTCCTTCTAAGAAACTAGGTATATACCCAAGTGACCTCAAGATGCCGGTTCAGAGCTTAGGCAGGAATTCAGGGCAAGGCACAACATGTAGGGAATGCCATCCCCTTTTCAAATGTTGTAACGCGGCACTGGGTTTCTGCCTAAGCTCCCTTTGGGCCGGTTTCAAATCCCCAACTACGGCGTTATTTTTATGAGACATAGAATGACTATGCCGTAATACAAATGCCTTGTATTTGACGATTTGAACTCCCGCTGAACTCTGCATCTTGAGGTCACTTGGGTATAGAGTGTGGACCGCTAATAATGAATCGTAGCTGAAGGCAAACTTAATTGAGTCTCTACCCAAGTGACTGGCACGTTCCCTGACAAAACATGTAGATGGGTCTATCTGAATCCCCGCTTTTCTTTGATCAGTTCGTAAGCCCCTTGAATATCCTGGGTTTTCGCCTTGGCTAGCTCCAGGGCTTGTTTGGGTAAGCCCTTTGATACCAGTTTATCCGGATGATGTTCGCTCATCAGTTTGCGGTAAGCTTTCTTAATATCCTTATCATCGTCAGCCTTTTTAGCCCCCAATATGCGATACGCATCGTCCAGAGATTGCTGACTTGAATAGGCTGGCTGACCCCGTTGCTGGCGCGAGCCACCCTGGTGCTGTTGGTATCCCTTGCCACTTTGTCTAAAACGCAGTTCTGCTTCGTAAACCGACAACAGGTACAGCAAATCATGCTGTTTGAAACCCATGTGTAAAGCCACGTTTTCCAGTATCTGCTGCTCTGCCTTATCCAGCTTGCCGTCTACATAGGCCACCTGGATCAATATCTCCAGATACACTTGCAAAATATCCCGTCGACCATGACAGGAGTCCCTAAATTCGACAATGGTTTGTTTTAAGGGGAAGTCCGCAGATTTACCTTCCCGAAACGCCTGCTGAGCCTCTTTACGGGTATCACCCTGCAAGTCCATTTGATCCATTAAGTCACTGGCCAGACGGATCTCCGCATCACTGACGGTACCGTCGGCTTTAGCAAGGTGCCCCATGACCGAGAATAGAGTATGAAAAAATATGGCCTGTTTCTTAAAATCGTCCCCGGAGCTAAAAAATCGGCTAAAGCCGCCCCTTTGGTTAAAGTCCTGGCTATAACCCTTGTCGAATAAATGACCGACGACAAAGCCTAAGATTGCGCCAGGAATACGCCCAAACATAAAACCAAAAATGGTACCTAAAATTCTTCCGATCATGACTGCTGTGTTACTCCGCTTACATTTAATTCTGCCAATCGTTGTGGCGTACCTACATCACTCCAACAAGCCAAATGCCGTTGCCCACTGACGCGTTGTTTATCAATGGCCTCTATGAGCAAAGGTGCCAAGCCCATGACGGGGGTTTGTTGGGCAATCAGCTCATCAAAAAATGCCCGCCGATAGACGGCAATGCCACTGAAGGTTAATTTCTCACCCTGGGTACTGTTTAGGCGCCCCTGATGGAAACAAAAATCCCCACTTGGATGGTGACACGGATTACTCACCATCACCAGGTGAGCAAGATCCGGCTGGGCCACGGTCGGTAACAGGCTAAAATCAAAGTCGGTATAGATATCAGCATTCACTACGGCAAACTCCTGTTCTTGCCCGTCAGGGCAAAGCAGGGGCAGTGCCTTCACTATCCCCCCGGCAGTTTCAAGGGCCGTGTGCTCTGGTGAATAGAGCAGTTGGATACCGAAACGTCGCCCATCTCCCAGGGTATCTTCGATTTGTTGACCTAACCAGGCGTGGTTGATCACAATACGTTTAAAACCCGCTTTTTTTAAGCCTTCAATATGGTACTCGATCAATGGCTTACCATTTACCCTGAGCAAAGGCTTTGGGGTAGTATCAGTCAGGGGGCGCATGCGCTCCCCTCGCCCGGCGGCTAATATCATGGCACTTTTTGTCATATCCGTGAGCCACTCATTTACACGCTTTTTCCGCGGCTGGCTTGATTTTTGTCGCGATCAGCTGGACAAATTCGCTACATTCAGGATATTGACTGCCGACCTCAAGCAAATACTCCAGGGTATTCGGTATATCGTGTAAATAGGCTCTTTTTCCGTCCCGATGACACAAACGGGCAAAGATCCCACTTGCTTTTATATGCCGCTGCATCCCCGTCAAATCAAACCAACGTTTGAACACAGGCCAGGGGTACTGGCTGTAATGCTCCCCATGCCATGGTTTAAGCCAGGTATATACCAGCGCGGCTGGCCAGGTTTGATAACAATCCCTGAGCAATGAGGCGGCATCGTAGGTAATGGGGCCGACGACGGCGTCCTGGAAATCAATGATACCGATCTGATCATTACTGAACAGCATTAGGTTTCGAGAGTGATAATCCCGGTGCACGCCGACTTGTGGCTGGGCAAAAAAATTCTTTTGTAAAAAACTAAAGGTCTGTTCAAGCATAGCCTGCTCAGCAGTATCCAAGGTAAGTTTTAGATGGACCTCCAGTAACCAGTGGCTAAAGAGTGCGAATTCTTTGCTCAGCAGGACCTCGTCAAAAGCAGGTAACTCGCCCTGTTCGGTGCTAATACAGCTTTGGATCTTAGGTAAGTGACTCAGTGCCTCACGATATAAAGCGTGACAACCCTGGGGATCAAGGGCACTGGCGAATAATCTGTCGCCAAAATCCTCTAAACAGTAAAAGCCCAGCTTGTGATCAATGGCATAAATACGCGGCACCGGCACACCCTGTTGCTGATAGCTGGCGGCCACTGAGGCAAAGGCACGACTGTCTTCAGATGCTGGCGGTGCGTCAACGGCGATATATGACTTGCCCTGGTCGATAAAGCGGAAATAACGTCGAAAACTGGCATCTCCGGAGACCATCGTCAGCTGTGAGCAATGAAAGGGGGTGCTATCATTAAGCCAATTAGTGAGTAGAGTCTGTCGTTTTTGTGGTTGATTCAACGTAAATCTCATCGTGAAAAGAGTAAACCTAAGGCGCAAGAATGGCGAAATATAGCTTTTTTTGCAAGTCTACTGGTAAATCGTGGCGAAACCCTTAAAATTACGCCTTTAATAGTCCAATTTCAATCAACTTTAGGCGATCTTTCTAAGGTCCTGTATGCAAATTAAGCAACTCACATATCTATGCTTTTTTACCCTGGCCAGCTTTCTCAGCCTTGCCCAGCAATCATGTCTGGCGCCTGTAGCCACGCTTAAAGTGGAGACGGGACTCGCCCAGGGGCAGATTCAGGTGGTATCCAACCGTACCGAGATACAACAGGATACGGTGGCGAAATTTCAGGGAAATGTTGAAATAATGAGTGATGGCGCACAAATTAACGCCGACCATGCGCGAATTGATAGAAGTACCCAGGAACTCATTGCATCGGGTAAGGTGAGTTATCAGGATCCCCGGCTCAAGGTGACTAGCAAAAAAGTGCGACTCAATACGGACAGTAAAATGCTGGTTTTGGATGATACCCAATATCGGCTAACGAACTTCAACGGGCGAGGCAATGCCGAGCAAATTACCCTAAGCGAATTTGCGGGTGTCAATCTTCAGGAAGTGAGCTTCTCCAGTTGTCCCCCAGACAGTGAAGACTGGCGTATTCAGGCTAGCAGCATTACCTTAAAGCCAAATGGTTTACGAGGCGAGGTAAAACATGCACGATTTTACGTGAAGAATGTTCCCGTGCTGTATTTGCCGTATTTTTCTTTTCCGGCTAGTGATGCCCGACAAACGGGTCTGCTGTTCCCGCAGATAGCCAGTTCGAGTTCCACCGGTGTAAGTTACGAGCAACCATATTATTTGAATATTGCACCTAATTACGATGCGACTATTTCTCCGCGCCTGATGTCTAAGCGGGGCCTTCAATTAAAAACCGAATTGCGCTACCTAACTGAGCGCCACAATGGCCAGCTCAATCTGGAATACTTAGCCAATGACAGGGACACCCAAGCCCTGGATGATCGGTATTTTTATCGCTTCACCCATTACGGACAGTTTGCCGAGAATTGGCAGCTTAATGCCGAGGTAAATGGCTTGAGTGACAGTAACTATATTATCGATTTGGGCTCAGATTTTTATAATCGTGCCGACACGCACCTGTACCAAACCCTTGGGCTCAATTATTTTGCCGAACAAGTCGATTTTAGCCTGCAATTTAGAGACTTTGAGATCCTCGGTGATCATCCTGACAGTTATCGTGCCCTGCCAGAAATGAAATTGAATTATCAGACAGCCATAGGCGCCGGTTTTGAGTTTGCCATGCATTCTGAAATGGCATTTTTTGATAATAATAATCAAGACAGTCCGACGGCCACCCGTGTGCATATTGCCCCGGCATTGAGTTTTCCCTATCAAGCTCAGTGGGGGGAGCTGCTGGCCGAAACGACTATTTTACATACGGTTTATCGCCAGGATAATACCGACAATACTTCCCTCGACAACGAAGTGACCCGCACCCTGGGCCAGGCCAAACTTTATGGTGCACTGGAATTTGAGCGCACGATAAGCTGGTTTGGTGAGCAGATGACACAGACCCTTGAGCCTAAGGCTCAGTATTTATATACCAGCTTCGAAGATCAAAGCAACATTGGTTTATATGACACGACCCGGCTATTTAATGACTTCGCCGGGCTATTTCGAGGTCAGGAATTTACCGGTCTGGACAGGATAAGTGACAAAAATCAGATCACCCTGGGTTTGACCACCAGAGTGCTGGATAAAAATAATCGGGAACAAATCAAGCTAAGCTTAGGTCAGATTTTCTATCTTAAAGACAAGCGACTCATCGCTGCCACCCAAGAAGAAGACCGTTCGGCCTTAGCTGCTGAGCTGGATTGGCAGATAGGCAGCAAGTGGTATGCGCACACGGAAGCACAATTATCTACCTTGACGGAGAAAATTGAGCGTAGCAGCCTCTCTTTGGAGTATCAATTATCCGCCTCCAAGGTCGTGCAGCTTAATCATCGCTATGTAAGGGAATTGTCTGGGGAAGAAATAAACCAGTTTGGCCTGACCGCCAGTTGGCCTTTGGCAAAAAACTGGCAATGGGTAAGCCGTTGGTATCATGATCTGAACCAACACCGTACCATTGAAAGTTACACTGGCATACAATATGAATCTTGTTGTTGGGCAATGCGTTTTGTTGTACAAAGGCACCTTAGCAACAGATTTGACAATGACGGTGGGCAAAGTACCAACGAATTCGATTCAGGCGTGACCTTCAAATTTGTATTTAAAGGTTTGGGGGGCAATAGTGCCAGTCGTGAAATGCTCAAAGATGGCCTGTTTGGTTACCGACAGCCCTATCTGTTGAATTAACTTTTAAATCACCACACCCTAGGTGTGAACTAAACCAACAAGTAAAATTAATCATGAAATTTATAGCTGTAACATTGTTGTTATTCTCTACCCTTTCAGCCAACACCTTCGCTGCTCCACAAGCACTGGATAGCGTCTCGGTAATTGTTGACCAAGGTGTGGTACTTGAGAGTGAAATTCGCGAACTGGTGTCGACCGTAAAAGCCAATGCCATTGTTAATAATCAAACCCTACCCTCTGACCGGGTACTGCGCACCCAGTCTATCGAAAGGTTAATTATTGATAGTCTGCAAACACAAATGGCCGAACGTATGGGGATCCAAATTAGTGATCCTCAGTTAGAGCAAACCATTGGCAACATCGCCCAAGGCGAGAATATCACCCTCCCTCAATTGCGGGAAAAACTTAGCGCTGAAGGGATCACCTATGAAACCTACCGGGAACAAATTCGCAAGGAATTAATAACGGGAGAAGTGCGCCGTGCCAACGTGCGCCGTCGTGTTTATATCACGCCCCAGGAAATCAATAATCTGGTTAAGCTGATTGATGAGCAAGGTTCAAACCAGGCCGAATACAATTTAGGGCATATTTTGATTGGCTTTCCGGCCGAACCCAGCGATGAGGATGTGGCCGCAGCTAAAGTCACCGCCGCTAAAGTCATCGAGTTGTTGGACAAAGGCTCAAACTTCGCAAAAATCGCCACGGCGTCCTCATCCGGTGCCAAGGCACTGGAAGGTGGAGATCTGGGCTGGATGAACATTAACTCTATGCCAACCTTGTTTGCCGAAGCAGTACAGGGTAAGGCTAAAGATGAATTAATTGGCCCCATACGCAGCGGCGCCGGTTTTCACGTCTTGAAGATCATTGATACACGCGGTATCGAAAAAGTAGAAATAGTCGAACTAAACTCTCGCCATATATTGATCAAGCCTTCAGTCATTCTCAGTGATGAAAAAGCCCAAAGCATGCTCAAAGATTTTAGACGCCAGTTATTGGCCGGCGAAGCGGATTTTGCAGAACTCGCCAAAGAACACTCGGCGGATCCGGGCTCTGCCCTTAAGGGTGGCGACCTCGGCTGGGCAGATCCCAATGTGTATGTGCCAGCATTTAAAGATACCTTAGCCAAATTGGTTGTAAATGAAATTAGCCAACCCGTGCGCTCAATGCATGGCTGGCACCTTATGCAGTTAATGGATAAACGTGTCGGTGATGTGACGGAAAAACTCAAAGAAGACAAAGCTTATCAGTTACTGTTTCAACGTAAGTTTGCCGAAGAAACGGATGCCTGGATACGAGAAATGCGCGCCAGTGCCTACATTGAATTGCTTGCCAAGCAAGATAATAGTGCGAGTTAGGCATGCCAATTAAACTGGCGATTACACCCGGTGAGCCAGCCGGAATTGGTCCTGACCTGATCATTAGCCTCGCTCAGCAATCTTGGGACGCACAACTCGTGGTATTTGCCGATGGTAATATGCTTAAAGAGCGTGCGGCGCAATTAAACTTGCCCCTAAGTCTGCTACCTTATGATAATGAGCAATCTCAGTTGCAAGGCCCCGGGCAATTATACCTGGTGGATATTCCCCTCAGTGAACCGGTTGAACCCGGTAAATTAAATAGCGAAAATGGTCACTACGTGGTGGAAACCTTGCGACAAGCCTGCCAAAAAAATATGCAAGGCGAGTTTGATGCTGTAGTAACCGGCCCGGTACACAAGGGTGTTATCAATAAAGCGGGCATTTCCTTTAGCGGACATACCGAGTATTTTGCCCATCAGTCGAATACCAGTGATGTGGTGATGATGCTGGCCACCGAAGGTCTGCGCGTGGTTTTGGCTACCACTCATATTCCTCTGGCCTATGTAGCCAAAGCGATTACCGCCGAACGTTTACACAAGGTAATTCACATCGTAAATACGGATCTCAAACTCAAGTTTGGCATCCACCACCCCCATTTTTTTGTTTGCGGGCTGAATCCTCATGCAGGAGAAGACGGGCATATTGGTAAGGAGGAAATAGACGTCATTAGTCCTGCTTTAGACGTCCTGCGCGGGGAGGGCATCAATATTACCGGCCCACTGCCGGCGGACACCATATTTAATCCTAAATACCTAGAGCAAGCTGACGTAGTTTTAGCCATGTATCATGATCAGGGTTTGCCGGTACTAAAATTTAAAGGTTTTGGCGCATCGGTAAATATTACCCTGGGTTTACCCTTTATTCGCACTTCAGTGGATCACGGCACGGCAATTGACCTGGCCGGCACTGGCACCGCTAACACCGGCAGTTTTAATTTGGCACTGCAACAAGCCATTAGTTTGGCGGGACAAAAACTATGAGCAAACAGCATCTCGGTCACACCGCGCGGAAACGTTTTGGCCAAAACTTCCTCCATGATGCCTATGTTATCGACCAAATTGTTTCGGCGATCAACCCCCAAGTGGGACAGCACATGGTAGAAATCGGTCCGGGCCTGGGTGCATTAACCGAGCCCGTTTGTGAACAGATTGAGCACTTAACGGTGGTGGAGTTAGACAGGGACTTGGCGGCTAGGTTACGTACTCATCCCTTTATCGCCAATAAGTTGAATATCATTGAAGGTGATGCCCTTAAATTCGACTTTAGTCAGCTTTTACGTGACGAGCAGCCCCTGCGGGTATTTGGTAACCTGCCCTACAATATTTCTACACCCCTGATGTTTCATTTATTTTCCTTTGCCGATAAAGTGCAGGATATGCATTTTATGCTGCAAAAAGAGGTGGTGAATCGCCTGGCTGCCAGCCCGGGCAATAAAAATTATGGTCGTTTATCGGTTATGGCCCAATTTCACTGTAAAATCATGCCGGTTTTACACGTGCCTCCTGAAGCGTTTAATCCTCCACCCAAGGTCGACTCTGCTATTGTCAGGCTTATTCCTCACCATACTAAGCCGGTACAAGTGGACAGTGAAGAGGCCCTGCATAAGATTTGCGCCCAGGCCTTTAATCAAAGACGTAAAACCATCCGCAATAGTTTGAAGGACAGTCTGTCTGAAGCACAAATCGAGGAACTGGGTATCGATCCTAATCTTAGAGCAGAAAATCTTTCCCTCCAGCAATTTGCTCAACTGGCCAATGCCTGGTCTGCCCATAAGGAAGCATAAATGATCCAGCCATCCCCCCCTTTATCACCGCAGATAAAAATAGATGTTCTCACCCAGTATCTTAAAAACCGCTTACCACAAGAAGACAGCAAATATGCCTTTGCCTATAAGATAGCCATCCACAATAATAGCCGTGAACAGGTTCAGCTGATCAATCGTTACTGGCTGATCACCGATGCCAATGGTAAAAAAACCGAAGTCAGTGGCCCCGGAGTGATCGGTCAACAACCGGTGATTGAGGCCGGGAAAAGTTATCAATATACCAGTGGTGCCATTCTCGACACGCCGGTAGGCACTATGCAAGGACATTACGAGATGCAAGGCTCTGACGGTCACTTATTCCAGGCAGCCATTGATGTATTTAGCCTGGCGGTGCCTAACGTTATCAATTAGCCCTATACCCAAGAAACCACAACATACCCAATTCAGCGGCATGTTGTGGTTACTTGGGTATATAAATAAGCTTTTTTATTATGTCTAACTATATTGTGGGTGACATCCAGGGCTGCTATTCAGGCCTGCGTAAATTGTTAAAAAAAGCCAAATTCGATCCGGCACACGACAAACTGTGGGCGGTAGGCGATCTTGTTGGTAGAGGCCCAGAATCCCTGCAAACCCTGGGGTTTTTATACGCTTTAGGCGATCGTTTTGAGACCGTTCTGGGTAACCATGATTTACATTTATTAGCCATTTATTGCGGCATTAGACCGGTAAAACCAGCTGACAAACTGGATGAACTATTGGCAGCGAAAGAACTGCCACTGTACATAAAATGGCTGCGTACTAAACACTTAGCTATTAAGCTCGATGAGCACACCCTGTTGACCCATGCGGGCCTTTATCCCTTGTGGTCAATTGACAAGGCACTGAGTTTAAGTGCAGAGATAAACGCGCAACTTACCGGTAAACAATGGCGCTTATTGTTGCAACAAATGTATAGCAACGACCCAAGTTGCTGGAAAAAAAGCCTGCAGGATATGCCCCGTTGGCGGTTTATTATCAATGCTTTTACCCGTATGCGTTATCTTGAAAACGACTGCAAGCTGGAATTTAC
>JBLHIW010000078.1:0-13166 GCA_047618055.1 Paraglaciecola sp.
GGAGTTCATCTTGGGCAATAAAAGACGTCTCATATTCACTTTTCTGAATATCTAGTTGCCGGTCTTTGCTGGAAATTAACGCGATATCTACGTCACCATTGTAAATATGATCGATGGGATTGGTCGCCGCTTCCGCGGTAAATTCAAGTTCTAAATTAGGCAGCTCTTCATGAAAATAACTGACCACATCCGGTAACCATTTAAAGGAAGCATAATGGGGTAAGCCAATACGCAGCACTTGCTCAATGCCATCGCTTAATCGTGCAATGTCATATTCAGCCCGCTCAAGTTCATCAAGAATTTTTTTAGCAGACTGCAACAAACGCTTCCCTGCGGTAGTAATCACTAACTTACGCCTGCGTCTTGCAAACAAGTTAATGTTAAGGCGGCGCTCAGCTTCGCGAATTCGGTTAGTTAACGCCGGCTGAGTGATAAACAACTTCTCAGCGGCTTCTTTAACTGTATTGGACTCAACAATGGTACAAAGCATTTTTAAGTGGCTAATATTGAGCTGGCTGCTTGCCATTTATTTTACCTTAACGTAACTTTTGTTGTTTTTATTTTGATACAATTTTTGAATCAAATAATAGAATATATTCAATTATTGTTATTGAACATACTCAAGTACAGTGTCAATAGCAATTTTAATTTCTACCCGGTCTGAGGACAACAATCTATGCAAGCATCACAGATAGAGCATACTGCTCAACGCTTAAACGAAGCGATGAATGATCAAAAAACGCTTTTACCGTTAACCACTCAATATCCAGCGCTGAGCATAGATCACGCGTATGCCATCTCACTGGAACTGTTAAAACTTCGCTTAAACCAGGGCGAAAAGGTGATCGGTAAAAAAATCGGCCTAACCAGTGAAGTCGTGCAAAAAATGTTAGGGGTGCATCAACCTGATTTTGGTTTTTTAATGGACAAAATGCAGTATCCATCGGGCGCAGCGATCCCGCTAAAAGAACAACTTATTCAACCTAAGTCTGAAGGAGAAATTGCCTTTAAGTTAAAACACGACTTAGTGGGACCTAATATCACCGCGGATGACGTTTTAGCCGCAACTGAACAGGTTTTTGCCTGTTTTGAAATTGTTGATTCACGCATTGAAAACTGGCAAATAAAAATTCAAGACACCATTGCCGATAATGCATCTTGTGGCATTTTTGTTATGAGCGAACAAGGTGTTGATCCTAATACCGTTGATTTTGAAAATTGTCGCATGGTCATTAAAAACAAGGGTGAAGTCGTCGCCACAGGTAAAGGCAGTGCCGCCCTTGGTTCACCGTTAAATTGTGTGGCCTGGCTGGCTAACACCCTGGGTCAATACGACATCCCCTTAAAAGCGGGTGATATCATCTTATCTGGGTCGTTAGCCGCCATGATGCCGGGTGAGGTAGGTGACGACATGCAGGTTGAAATTGAAGGCGTGGGTAGCGCAGCATTTAAATTTATATAAGGGTGGGTAAAATGACTGAAAAAATTAATGTTGCACTCATTGGTTCCGGAAATATTGGCACGGATTTAATGATAAAAGCTCTGCGCAGCCAGAATATTAATCCTGTGTGGATGGTCGGTATTGATGAAGATTCTGACGGCCTGGCCCATGCTAAAGCGGCGGGACTCAAAACAACGGCAAAAGGCATAGATGGCTTATTAGCGCATATTGAAGCAGACAATATCAAAATAGCCTTCGATGCTACCTCAGCCTATGTTCATGCTGAAAATAACGAAAAGTTGGCCCGCTATGGTGTGACTGTTATCGACTTAACGCCAGCGGCAATTGGCCCTTTTTGTGTGCCACCGGTGAACCTTGATGAACTGCTGAGTAAAAATGAAGCTAATGTTAATATGGTCACCTGCGGGGGTCAGGCGACTATCCCCATTGTGGCTGCAATCAGTGAGGTACAAGCCGTGGCCTACGGCGAAATTATTGCGACTATTTCGTCAAAATCAGCAGGTCCGGGCACCCGCAAAAATATCGATGAGTTTACCCGTACTACCGCTAGCGCCATCGAATCGGTGGGGGGCGCTAAAAAAGGTAAAGCGATCATCGTGCTTAATCCGGCAGAGCCACCATTAATGATGCGCGATACCGTGCATTGCCTGACCGAAGACGCGCCAAACCAATCAGCCATTACCGCCTCTATCTTGGCGATGATCGAACAGGTACAAACCTATGTACCAGGCTATCGATTAAAAAATGGACCTGTCTTTGATGGCAATCGTGTCTCGGTTTTTCTGGAAGTGGCCGGACTGGGCGATTACCTACCTACCTATGCAGGTAACTTAGATATTATGACCGCTTCAGCCCTACGTACGGCTGAAATGCTAGCGCAGAAAATGCAAAATAAAGGAGAAAAATAAATGAACCTAAAAGGTCAAAAAATTCAACTTCATGATATGTGTTTACGGGATGGCATGCATGCGAAGCGTCACCAAATTTCTATTGATGAAACGGTGCGCTTATCAACTGCCCTGGACGAAGCAGGTGTAGAACGAATAGAAATTGCCCATGGAGATGGTTTAGGGGGGGCATCGGTAAACTATGGTTTTGCCGCCCATACTGATGAAGAATATTTAGCCGCCGTCATTCCCAAAATGAAACAGGCTAAAGTCTCGGTACTACTGATACCCGGCATAGGCACCGTGGATCATTTACGTATGGCCCACTCTTATGGTGTACATACGGTAAGAGTCGCCGCCCAATGTACTGAGGCTGATGTCACTGAACAGCATATTAGCTTATCCCGGGAATTGGGATTAGATACAGTTGGCTTTTTAATGATGTCCCACATGCTAGCGCCTCAAGCACTGCTAAAGCAGGCTAAGTTGATGGAAAGCTATGGTGCAAATTGTATTTACTGCACTGATTCAGCGGGCTATATGTTACAAGATGATGTGCAAAGTCGTATCGAAACCCTGCGAGCAGGCCTGAAGCCTGAGACTGAAATTGGCTTTCATGGTCATCATAATATGGCATTAGGCGTGGCAAATTCCCTGACAGCTGTTGCCGCCGGTGCGGATCGCATTGATGGTTCAGCCGCCGGCCTTGGCGCCGGTGCGGGCAATACACCGCTAGAAGTGTTTAACGCAGTGGTGACCCGCATGGGCGCTCAAACCAATGCGGATGTCTTTAAGTTGATGGCCGTGGCCGAAGAAATAGTGGTTCCTATGATGGACAAGCCTATTCGGGTCGATCGCGACTCCTTAATTTTAGGTTATGCCGGTGTTTATTCGTCATTTTTATTACACGCCCAAAGAGCGGCTAAAAAATATGGTGTGCCCAGTGAAGAAATTTTAATGGAGCTGGGTCGAATGAAAACAGTGGGCGGTCAGGAAGATATGATCGAAGACGTTGCCCTTAACCTTGCCAAAGCAATAAGGTAATAAGGTAATAATTCACCACCGAGATCACAGAGTAAGCACAGCTAAAGTTATGCAAGCTTAAAAATCATTACCTCTGTGCGTAATGGTGGTGAGCAAACACATACATTGCTACCAGAGCTGCCCGAGTCAAATGCAGGCATGTAAAACAATAAGTAATAATGGTTTAAGGGCGATGGATCGCCCTTGTTTCTGTATAAAGTCTAATCAGGTTAAAGTTTGCTTCGTACCTCAAAAAGCTCAGGGAAAAAGCTGATATCCAATGCTTTTTTCAAAAAGCCCACTCCTGAAGACCCGCCTGTCCCCTCTTTATTGCCAATTATTCTCATCACTGTCGACATATGTTTAAAACGCCATTGCTGGATAGTATCTTCAATATCTACCAGTTTTTCTGCCAGCTCATAATACTCAAAATACTGATCAGAATTTTGGTATATGGTTAGCCAGGCGTTAAGCACCGACTCATTGCTTTGGTAAGGTAATGAAACGTCTCTGTTTAACACATCCTTATCAATACTCAGGCCTTTATTATGTAATGCGGTAATGACTTCATCGTAAAGGCTGGGCTGTTCAAGTACGCTTTTCAATTCACTATGCACCACTTCATTATTTTCATGCACTTTTAATAATGATGCGTTTTTATTGCCGAGCAAAAATTCAACTTTACGATATCCATATGATTGAAAACCAGATGAATGTCCAAGGTCATCACGAAATTTAAGATAATCTGCCGGTGTCAGTGTCGATAAAATATCCCAGGACTGAGTCAGTTGACGGATGATTTGCTTTACGCGAGAAATATCTTTGAAGGCATGGCCAAAATTTCCCTTTTTAACATGCACCATCGCAGCACTGAGCTCGTGACCTGCAAGCTTCAACCACAGCTCACTGGCCTGATGAATGATCACAAACAGCATTTCATCGTGTTGACTACTTTGCAGTTGTTGGGCCGATAATATTTTTTCAAGGCACAAGTAATCGCCGTAGGACATGTCTTCTTTAAAGTCCGTATGAATGGAGTCTTCCATTGCGCGATAATTATTTTGATGTGGACAACTCATTCGCCATGCCCTCCTAAATTGCGGCTCTGGGTTAACGCATGCAGGTGCTGATAAATATCGTCATCTTGCCAGCGTTCTTGTATATTTGGCAATGCCATGATCTCACTCATGATCTCTTTTTGTATATCACCTACCCGCAACGCTTCACTGTAGGGAGTATGGGGTGAGAAGGTCACCATAGAGTACAGGGGAACCCATAATTTAGGATAACGATCATGAAAATTAGCTTCAATTTTTTTACATAATTGGAAATTAGCATCGCCTGACAAATCACTCATTTCAACAAAATTACGTTTGGCCAGTTCAATAATCGCATCACCATTAGGTTTACGCTGCTGCTGATATTGAGACAATACTTCAGGCCAATCTTCTTTGTATTGGGTAACCAGTTCGTTTAATACTCGGCAATCTTCAAAACCACTATTCATGCCCTGGCCATAATAAGGCACCATGGCATGTGCCGCATCACCGATTAAGGCAACACTGTCGTTAATCACCCAGGGGTAAATATGTACTAGGGATAAAGGTGACACTTTTCGACTCATAAATTCACCTACCGGGTCTTCAATCAAGTCTAAGGTGTCGCTAAAGTAGCTTTGAAAAAAGGCTTCCACATCAGCATGTTGTTGCAATGCATCAAATGAAATTTCACCCTCTTGATCCATAAATAAGGTACAGGTGAAGGTGCCATCGGGGTTCGGTAAGGCAATTAACATAAAGTTTTTACGGGGCCAAATATGCAGCGCTTCTTTTTCCATCTGATGACTGCCATCAGCTGCAGCAGGAATATGTAGCTCAATGTAGCTTTGGGGCATATATTCAAGACTATAACTGATGCGTTTACGGGGGATTTCCTGCATTTTTCTGCGCACTTTCGAAAATGCGCCATCCGCCCCAAATAACAGGTCGCTGCTGTGTTTTATTTCACCTTTTTGGGTATTGAGCGTCAGCGTATTAGTATCAAAATCAATCTCAGTCAAATGGCTATTAAAATGCAACGCAGCCATTTTTTCTTGCTCGGCCAGGGATACCAGTTGTTCATTAATTTTAGAGCGTGAAACCGACCAAATAGCTTGGTTTTCTTTACCGTAGACCTGCCTGGTGAGCTTACCTTCAAGGTCGTGCATAACGCGCTGATACATGGGTATGGCTTCACGTCTTATTTCATCCGCAATACCCACGGACTCCAATGCCAGCCAGCCACGATCAGATAAGGCAATATTGATCGATCTACCCTGATAAATATCGCTATTGCGGGAATCGTCACGGGACTCAAACAGGTCGACTTTATATCCTTGTCTTGCCAACATAATCGTGAGTAAGGCACCAACCGGCCCGGCCCCGGCAATAGTAATGGTTTTGGTAGGCTCAGTCATATTAGCTCCATTGTGATAATAAGTTATCTAAGGTGTGACCAAATTGATAAACATCTTCAAAGCTATTGTAAAGGGGCGCAGGTGCTAGCCTGATCACGTCGGGTGAGCGGAAATCGCTGATCACACCCGCTTGGGTGAGTTTTTCAAAAAAGCTTTTATCTGTTCCTATCAATTTTATGGAAAGTTGTGCGCCACGTTGTTGTGGATTGTTTGGCGTAATAATTTCCAGTTGAATATCAGGAAATTTTTGCACAACATCGTTAAAAATAAATTCCAGATAAGCAGTTAATTTTAAGCTTTTAGCACGCAGATTATGCATACCCGCTTGATCAAATATGTCCAGAGACGCTTTGAGTATTGCCATGCCCATTATGGGCGCATTACTGATTTGCCAACCTTCGGCACCTTTCATCGGATCAAAGGTGTTTTCCATTAAAAAGCGACGTTCTTTGTTGTGTCCCCACCAACCACCAAAGCGGTTAATAGAAGTATCGTTACCATGACGCTCATGCACGAATAAACCCGCAACATTACCCGCACTTGAATTAATATATTTGTAGGTGCACCAGGCGGCAAAATCCACGTTCCATTTATGCATTTCAAGAGGCACATTGCCTGCGGCATGGGCCAAATCAAAACCGGCGATGGCACCATGTTGATGGGCGACTTGGGTCAATCTCTCCATATCAAACAGCTGACCGGTAAAATAATTCATCCCACCAAAAAAGACTAACGCGACCTCGTCACTATGTTCTTCTATGGCAGCAACGATATCGTCTTCATGGATAAGGTGCTCACCTGCTCGTGGCGAAATTTCGATAATGGCTTCATCCGGATCCAGACCATGATGTCTTACCTGGGTTTCCAGTAAATACCGATCAGAAGGAAACATTTTTGCTTCGCTGATAATTTTAAAGCGTTTGGCAGTAGGTTTATAAAACGACACAAAAAGTAAGTGCAAGTTACTGGTCAACGACCCCATACATACCACTTCAGACTCTTTAGCGCCGACTAAACGAGCCGAGGCCGGAGTCAGTATTTCATGATAACTTACCCAGGGATTTTCGGCGGCAAAGTGCCCTTCCACCCCCAAGTTTGCCCATTCGTCGAGTTCCTTATTAACATATTCACGGGCAGTTTTTGGCTGCAGACCAAGGGAGTTACCGGTAAAATAAAGCACTTGTTTGCCATCAATAACCGGATGATGAAACTGCTCACGATACTCGGCTAATGGGTCTTGGGCATCTTGTGCCTTAGCGTATGCGAGGGTGTTTTGCTGATCCATAAATTACGCCTTTGTCTTAAATTGACAGCTGCCTAAATTGGCAACATCAACAGATATAGTTTGATTTTTTTGTATTGCGGTTGCTGCCGTTGCTGCGCCTGCAAGAATAATGTGTCCGGCTTTTAATTCTTCACCCGCTTCGCCTATCACACGAGCCGCTTCAACTAAGGAATTAATCGGATGATCTAAGATGTCGTTACTTGAGCCACTCGCAACGATTTTACCGTCTACTTTAAAATCCATGGCTAAGCCGTCAATATTGCTGTCGCTTGGCATCCAGGGGCCGATAAGAAAACGGCTACTTGAGGTATTATCAGCCACTACATCAGTCAGTGAAAATTTAAAATTAGTGTAGCGTGAGTCAATCAATTCAATGGCAGGTGCAATCGACTCTACTGCGGCCAGTGCTTGTTCTTTAGTGACGATCCCCGACAGTGGGGCTTTGAGTAAAAAGGCAATTTCTGGTTCAGCTCTGGGGTGGACGTAATCCGTGACATCAATCTCTTGATCTGCTTTTATTGCCATCGCATCTGTCAGGCGACCCCAAATGATATTATCCACACCCATTTGGATCATCTTGGCTTTACTGGTAAAACCCATTTTATAACCGACCAGTTTTTCACCACGGGCGTAACGCAGCTCAAGAATTTTAGCCTGAATTTCGTATGCTTGATCCAAAGTAATCGTGTGCGTGAGAGAGATCATATCAACGCTTTTAGCTGAAGTTGCCGCTTGATCTAAGGTCTTTGCTATTTCATTTAACATAAAAAGGGTTTCCTATACTTGTGTCAGGTTGAAGAAGGACTCGGCGTTACTCGCCAGCAGTTTCTGCTTATCTTGATCGGATAATGTGGGTGCGGTTTTAATCAGATGCCCCATTTTTTGCTCGCCTAAGGGAAAAGGATAATCCGTACCAAACATCAGTCGGTCGCAGCTCATTTTCTTGACTAATAATTCAAGGGCGTCATGGTCAAATACCGCCGTATCCAGATAAAAACGGTTAAGGTAATGACTCGGTGGATGCAGGGACTTTCCCCGTGCAATATCACGGTGATGCCAGGCATTTTCTAAACGCCCAAGTAAAAACGCGAATGAACCTCCGCCATGAGCAAAGCATATTTTAAGCTTGCTGCTGACTTTGTCGAAACCGCCACCCAAGATCATCGATACAATCGACAGTTGCGTTTCAGCAGGCATGCCGACTGTCCAACCCATCATATAATCTTTAGTGCGTTCACTGGCCATCATGTCCCATGGGTGAACAAAAACAGCGATATCTTCTTGCGCACAATGCTCTAAGAAGGCCAATACCGTGTCGTCGTCCATGTTTTTCAGGCCAACATGATTGCCTATTTGTATACCCACGTGGCCGGTGGCTTTAGCCCGGGATGCTTCGGTACATGAGGCCTCTAAATCCTGTAAGGGCACTTGCGCCAATGAAAACAAACGCTGTGGATTGACCTGACAAATTTCACGGGCTGCATCATTAAACAATTGGGCGCAATACAAGGCCTGCTCAACAGGCCGCTCATAAGCAAACAATATGGGGGTCGCTGAAATAATTTGCTGATGTACGCCATCGCGATCCATTTCTTCAAGGCGTTTATGTGCGTCCCAGCAGGCCGAATAGATGGGCCTGAATTCTCTGTCTCCCTGCATTAGCATCGCCGTGCCATCTTTGTTATGGCGCAACCATGGCCAGTCATTGCCGCCAAAACGTTCAGCCAGACTTGGCCATTGTTTGGGGAAAAAATGGGAGTGGATATCGATTACATTCATGATTTGTCCTCAAGGGTAACCCAACCTTTGGGTGGCTCTTTGCCTGGGTGTAATTCACCACAACTGCCGCAAGTGCGTGCTGCCATATCTTGATAAAATGCCGTATAAACCGGCGGTAAATCTTTTACGATTGATTTGAGTTGCACTTCAACTCTGTGCACTAAGGCTTCACAATTAAAGCAATACCATTCAAAGGCATCTTTTTGTCCTTCAGCACGTTTGGGCTCGATGACTAAGCCAATACTGCCTTCCATTGGGCGCTGTGGTGAATGACGCACATGGGCGGGTAAAAAGAAAATATCCCCTTCACGAATAAAGACGTCCCGGTGTTCACCATCTTCAATCACCTTAAGCACCATGTCGCCTTCGAGTTGGTAAAAAAATTCCTCAACGGGATCATCGTGAAAGTCGGTACGTTGATTAGGGCCGCCCACGACGGTGACCATCATGTCGGTGTCGGTCCATATTTGCACATTGCCCACGGGTGGCTTGAGCAAATGTTTATGCTCTTCTATCCACTGACGAAAATTAAACGCAGCCAGTTTACTCATCAGACATTTCCTTTGTTACCTGAGCCAGCGGTTTATAGGCCACCGCTTTACATTCGATTAGCAAATGAGGGTGGGGTAATTGGTGCACGGCAACCGTGGTACGAGTAGGCCCATTAAAGTCAAAGAACTGGGAATACACTTTATTGTACTCACGAAAATCGTTCATATTGACCAGGAAGGTAGAGATTTCCACCAGATCAGTCAATTTAGCGTCCATTGAAGCCAAAATGTCCGCTATATTTTCGATAACCGCACGGGTTTGACTGGCAATACATAGCTTTGTACTGCCCATTTCGTCTACCTCCACTCCAGAAAAACTGTTGTCTGCCCGGCGCGAACTGGTGCCTGAGATGTAAATGAAATCGCCGGCCCGTTTCACATGTGGAAACGTGCCCCTTGGTATTGCTTTGCCACTTACCACTTTACTTTGATTTGCATTATTCATTATTTACTCTTCAATATTGATACAGATATTGCTTGGCTCACTATAAAACGCTAAGGAATGCAGCCCCCCTTCCCGGCCAACGCCAGAAAGCTTAGTGCCACCAAAGGGCGCTCTGAGATCCCGTAAAAACCAGGTATTGACCCATACCAGCCCCACATCAATTTGCGGCGCGACGCGATGGGCTCTGGATAAGTTATCGGTCCAGATAGAAGCCGCAAGACCATATTGTGTATCGTTGACACGTTTTATGACTTCATCTTCATCATCAAAAGGCGAGACGTGACATACCGGGCCAAATATCTCTTCCTGGTTAATACGGGCATTATCGTCAAGACCGGTAAGAACCGTAGGTTCAATATAACAACCCTTATCACGCACATCAGCAAATTTAGGCACCCCGCCGCCATATTCAACGGTTGCCCCCTCTTCACGGGCAAGTTGATAATAAGCAAGCACTTTTTGCTGATGCACTTTGGACACTAGCGGACCCATAAAGACATCCTCATCCGTCGGGTAACCAATCTTAATCTCAGCTGCGTGTTGTTTAAGTTTGCCAACAAATTCAGTGAAAATTGAGCGATGCACATAAACTTTTTCAGTACATAAACATACCTGACCGCAATTGGTGAAGGTTGAACGGGCAACACCGGCTACCGCCTTATCAATATCCACATCATTAAATACCACGGCAGAGTTTTTACCGCCCAGTTCAAAAGAAATAGGCTTAACCGTTGGCGCAGCAGAGGCCATGATCCGCTGCCCTGTTGCAGACGCGCCGGTAAAGGTAATAGCATCAATTTTTTTATGGCTGGTAATGGCATCCCCTACCGCATGGCCACGGCCTAAAATCAAATTGAAAGCCCCCTTAGGAATCCCCACCTCATCCATCACTTGGGCCAGTAAAAACGCCGTTGAAGATGTTTCTTCAGAAGGTTTAAAAATAACACTATTACCACAGGCCATGGCGGGGGCAATTTTCCAGGTAGCCAGCAATAAGGGTAAATTCCAGGGGGAAATAATGGCAACCACCCCCAGTGGTTTATTGACGCTATAATTTAATGCTTTAGTACCCTGGGCTGTTTCGGTAATGAAACTTTCGTTAGCGGGATATTTAACTAAATCAGCAAAAAAACGAAAATTAGCCGTACCTCTGGGAATATCGATACTCTTAACCTGAAATAAAGACTTGCCCGTATCGGCTATTTCCCCGTCAATAAATTCTTGTTCCCGCCGGTGCATAACATCCGCCACTTTATGCAGCAGCACAGCCCGCTGATTAACGCTTAACGCTGACCATTCATTGTTTTTTGCTGCCTCTACAGCATCGTCAATCATCTGGTGACTTGCCTCAGATACCTTAGAAACAATAGTGCCATCAACCGGGTTTATATTGTCGAAATAGCATCCGCTATCGACAAATTCACCGTTGATATAGGACATGAGTTGGCTTGGAACGGTCATAAATTAATCCTATCAATGCTGTTTAGCAATCAGTTAAAACTGCAGATCTTGTTATCTGTTTGTTATTTTAATGACCTTTAATAAATAACTATAATTATATTAATATTACAAATTGATTCAAAAAATGAATGTATATTTTAGTGTAAATCACCCCACGTAAGAGTATTTCTTAGCGGCTGAGGCAATCCACGTTTTTATTGAGTCCAGAACAGCGCCAGAAATGAATTAAGCCCATAATGAACGGACCCTAAATACCAGTAGCTACGGGGTTTTTAGTCTGCTAATGACGTTTAATAGCGTGTGCGTATCAGTTAATCTGACGTAAATATTTTCATTCAAAGGCATTTACTTCCAAGGCTATGCAGATTATTCAAAGCTGGCCTACACCTTATCAATACGCACTGTATAGGCAACAAAAAAAGTTCACCACACAGGCTCAGAGATCACAGAGTAAAAACGTATGGAATTATTCAGCGCAGTAGGGGGGATTGTGAAGGGGTATTTATTTTAGCAAAAATAAGTGTTCATATTTTTTACACCCTACCCACAAAACACAAAATAATTTAAGGCATTGTTATTTAGTGCTCAATGATTAAACAGCTCACTTGACGTTATAGCTAGAATGGACACATATTATGTAAACAACAGTGCCAAACCCAGGTTTCCTGGGAAGGCGGATAAGTTAGCAACAGCCTTTAATAGGAACTAAAACGTAAAAAACTCAAGATTCATAACAAAATAGTCATTATCAATACAAAAATGCTTTTTTTATGTATAAAAAACAAAGCTTAAGGAACGATGTACGCTATCCAGCTGACGCAAAATATGCTTTAATCCATCCGCACGTTATGAGTTTATTATTCCTCGTTAGCGGCACAAACGGTAAGTAGCAGTAGCACCACAAAGGATAAAAAAATGTTTAATAAAATGTTTATGAAAAAAGTCACCGTTGGTTTGATCGCCTGTGGTGCCAGTTTGTTTAGTGCTCTTTCTCAAGGGGCCGTTATTGCAATTGCAGATTTTGATGCACAAGTGGAGCTCGGGGTTTCGTCTACCTTCCTAAGCAGTGAATTCACGACAGAGCTGTGTTGCAATGACGTATCTGTTTATGGCAGCGCATCAGGTGATGCATCAGGCAGCGGCGATGCTGACCCGCTTTCTTTAGCTGCTGGAGAGTTTGGCGAATTAAGTGCCTCAGCTAATGGTGAAGTCACTGGCTTGCACAGCGTTGTTGAAAGCTTTTGGGCTACGAGTGCCTATTTATTCATAGACAATACTACAAATTCAGACATCACCGGCGATGTGAAGTTTGATATAACCTGGTCTGCCAGTATTTTCACTGGAGGCCTCCACTCAGAAGCCTTTTCGGGTGCCTACCTCTACATTGACAATAGCTATGGCGACATTATTTTTGATGACTACATCGAGTTTGACAGCTTATGGGATGGTCCCGGAGCATTTGGTGCTACGCAAATGTTCAATGTCAATTTAAGGGATGTCATCATAGATGCTGGGGATTTTGAAGAATATTATATTGAAATTGCTGCCTATGGCTTTGCTGCCGTCCCGGAGCCAAGTGGTGTATTCCTGGCGGGTTTGGCGTTGTTGTTCGCGGTGCGTAAACGCAAAATGAGCTAGCAAGCTATATTGACTCATTTAATCTGAGCTTAATATAAGGTCATATCAGGCCCCATAAGGTAGCCCTTGCTTGTGAAGATACCTTATGGGTCCTGATAGCCAGACTCAGGGTTCACTTAACATTCAGTGACCCGTTTGGCTTTTTTTCAACGCCCCCCCCCCCTTACATTTGCCGGATTC